>NZ_PDWL01000020.1 GCF_010093185.1 Pseudoxanthomonas jiangsuensis
TCGTGATGAGGCCTTTCGAACCGCCCCAGCGTTAGACCGAAGTCCGTTGCCGCCGGGGAGCCGCCCATTATAGGGCCCTTCCGAAGAACTGCAACACCTCAGTCATGCCGATGTGCCGCCTTCCTCCAACCCCGCAGCCCCGCTTCCGAAGAAGACACCGCTGCAAGGGGCGCGAATTGTGCATGGATGCGCCAGGGTTGGGAAGCCCCTTGGCGCACGCCGCGCAGCGAACGATTCAACGCGATGGGGCCGCGCCTGCCTGTACGCCGGGGATGCGGTTGCAGGCGATGCCCGCGTCCGCGCAGGCGCGCTGCACGGCGTCGGGCGTATCCGCTGCGTCGGTGCCGTCCGACATGGTGTGCAGGTAGACCACCCGGGCGCCTTCCGCGGCCAGCTTCAGCGCATGCGCCGCCGCCTGGCCGGCCTCCAGCCGGTAGCGGTGCGCATCGCGACGTGCCGGCTCGAGCACCGCGTCGTCCAGGCCCGGGGCCAGCAGGATCGCATCGGCCTCGTTGAGTGCGCGCAATCCACGCAGGGTATAGAGGTCCGGGTCCCCGCTGGCGGGCAGCAGCGCCACCCAGCCCGTGGCGGACAGTCCGTCTGCGGCAGCCCGCAGTTCGTGCAGGAACGATGCCTCCACGCCCTCCGTGCCGGCCGCGGCATGCGCCGCCTCCAGCCGGCCGTCGAGCATCCGCTCGAACCAGCGCCGGCGCATCGCCAGGTCGGGCAGGGCTTCGCGGATGCGTTCGCGGTGGCGTCCGAACAGCCCCGCGAGGACCCCAAGGCCGGGATCGAGCAGGGTCTCCAGCCGCTCGCGCACCCGCCGCGCCAGCATCGGCGCGGCGCCGGCGGAGGAGATCGCGACCACCAGCGGCGAGCGGTCGACCACCGCCGGCACCTGGAAGGTGGACAGGACCGCATCGTCGACCACGTTGACCAGGCGGCGGCGGCGGCCGGCCTCGGCCGCCAGGCCGGCGTTGAACGCGGCATCGTCGGTGGCCGCGACCACCAGCCAGACGGCATCCAGCCAGGCCGGGTCGAAATCGCCCGACAGGCGCACGAGTCTGCCGGCATCGAGGGCCGCCGCGATGTCGGGATGTTCGATCGCGTGCGCATGCACGCGCACCGCCGCGCCAGCGCGGAGCAGGGCGGCGATCTTGCGCGCGGCCACTTCGCCGCCGCCCACCACCAGGACCTCGCGCCGGGACAGATCGGCGAACAGCGGGTAGAGCGCCATGGGGCCTCGTCCAGTGCCATGCATCGGCCCGCATCCTCGCCCGCGCCGGCACGGCTTGTCGATGTTCAGCCCAGAAAGCGCTCGAACACCGCCGCCACCGCGGCCGGCTGGTCCATGTGCAGGTGGTGGCCACCCCGCAGGACGGTCGGCTCCAGGCCGGACAGTGCCTGCAGGCGCGCACGGCGAAGGTCGTCCGGGAAATAGGGCTGGGCCGGATCGGCATAGAGCAGGCGCACCGGACAGGCGATCGCCGCCAGCAGGTCCAGGACCTGGGCCTCGGCGAAGCGCTGCACGGCGGGCAGAGTCAGGCGCGGATCGCTGGACCAGACGTGGCCGGCGGCGACCGGCCGGGTCCCGCGTTCGACCAGCAGGCGTGCGCTGGCTTCGTAGAGCTGGTTGGCCTGCATCCGCGCCCGCACCGCGACGGCCAGGTCCGGGAACACCCGCAGGGACTTGCCCGGCAAGGCGCGGGCGGCCGCCACGCCCTGCTGCAGGCGGGTGGCGGTGTTGCCGACGGCCTCGGACAGGGGCCCGAAGGTTTCGATCAGCGCCAGCCGCCCCACCCGCGCCGGCACCGCGACCGCCACCAGGGCGGCGATCGCCGCGCCCATCGAATGCCCGAGCAGATCGAAGCGCTCCCAGCCCAGGGCATCGGCCGCGTCCAGCACGGCATGCAGATGCGTGGCCAGGCTGTACTCCGCGCCTGCCGGGAGATGGCCGCTGCGGCCGTGGCCGGGCAGGTCGAGCAGCAGCAGGTCCAGTTCCGGCAAATGTGGCAGCAGCGGCAGGAAGCTGGCGGCGTTATCCAACCAGCCATGCAGGGCGATCACGCGCGGCCGGCCGGGGCGCTCCAGGCGCAGCCCGGCCAGCCGGCCCCAGGCGACCGGGTACTCGACCTCGCGCGGGGTCATGCTTCGCTGCCGGCGGCGCACAGGGCCAGGTGGGCCAGCGCATCGGCATGCGCAGGCGCATCGTTGAGGCAGGGGATGTAGTCCAGCCTGCCGCCCTTGGCCTGGAAGTGCTCGGCCAGGCCCAGGGCGACCTCTTCCAGGGTCTCGATGCAGTCGACCGCGAAGCCCGGGCAGACCACGTCCACCTGGCGTACCCCGGCGGCGGCCAGCCGGTCCAGTTCGGACAGGGTGGACGGTTCGAGCCAGCGTTCGCGGCCGAAGCGCGACTGGTAGGACAAGGACCATTGCCCGGCCTCCAGGCCCAGCGCCGCGGCGATGGCGGCGGCACTGTCCTGGCAGCGCTGCGGATACGGGTCGCCGGCATCGGCGATCCTCTGCGGCAGGCCATGGAAGGAGAAGAGCAGGTGGCCGCCGGCGCCGTGCCGGGCGCGATGGGCCTGGATCGAGGCGGCGACCGCCGCCACCCAGCCGGCATCGACCGAATAGTCCTCGATCAGGGTCACGTCCATGCCCTGGGTCTCCTCCGCCACCAGGTCGGCGACGGAGGCGGTGGTGGTGGTCGAGTACTGGGGATAGAGCGGCAGCACCACCAGCCGGCGGATCCCGGCCGCGCGGAGGTCGCGCAGGATCGCGCGCAGGGCGGGCTGGCCGTAGCGCATCGCCGGCAGCACCTGCCAGTCCGGCAGCCGCGCCTGCAGGGCGTCGGCCAGGCGGCGGGTGTGGACCAGCAGGGGCGAACCTTCCGGCATCCACACCTTGGCGTAGTTGGCGGCTGAGCGCGGGCTGCGCAGCGGCAGGATCAGGCCGTACAGCAGGGGCTTCCAGAGCAGGGCCGGGATCGACACCACCCGCGGATCGGAGAGGAACTCGCCGAGGTAGCGGCGCACCGCGGGCGCGGTGGGCGCGTCGGGGGTTCCCAGGTTGACCGCGAGCAGGGCGGTGTCGGCGGCTTCGTGCATCCCACCATTCTGACAGACTGCAACCGCCCGCCGCTCCTGCCCCGGCCCCGCCCGCACGGCCTCAGCGGCGATTCATTCCGGCGTCTCTAAGTTCGCGGTATCTGCGGCTGCCGCCGCCCGTCCGAACCGACAGGAGTCCCCCCCATGCCGATGCCGCGCCCGATGATCCGCTTCCTGCTGCCGCTGGCCCTGCTGGTCGCCGCCGGGCAGGCGGTGGCCGGCCCCGAGGAAAGCGAGCGCGCCCGCAACGCATTGCGCGTGCTGACCGAGATCCAGCAGATCCCGGAGCAGGCGATCCCGGACAAGCTGCTGGACGAGGCGCGCGGGATCGTGGTGATCCCGGACACGATCAAGGCCGGCCTGGTCCTGGGCGGCCGCCGCGGCCACGGCCTGATGGCGGTCAAGGCCGCCGACGGCACCTGGTCCAACCCGGTGTTCGTGAAGCTGACCGGCGGCAGCATCGGCTTCCAGGTCGGGGTGCAGTCGGCGGACGTGGTCCTGGTGTTCCGCAACGACCGCAGCCTGGACGACATCGTCAACGGCAAGTTCACCCTCGGCGCCGACGCCGGGGTGGCCGCCGGCCCGGTCGGGCGAAATGCCGCCGCGGCCACCGACGGCCAGCTGAAGGCCGAGATCTGGTCGTGGTCGCGCGCCCGCGGCCTGTTCGCCGGCGTGGCCTTGGACGGCGCGGTGCTGCAGATCGACCGCGACGCGCAGACGGCCGTCTACGGCGGCAGCACCACCCCGCGGATGGTGTTCGAGGACCGCCTCGCGACCGCCCCGGATTCGGCGGTCGTCGCCTTCCGCGACCAGCTGGAGGAGGCCACCCACAGCGCGCGGGTCACCCGCGGCACGGCCGGCGGCGCGGTGGCGCCGGTCTCGGGCCCGGTGGTGGTGCAGGCGCCCGGGACGACCACCTCGGCGATCCCGCCGGCGCAGCCGGCCCCCGCCGCCACGACCGGTCCGGCGCCGAGCCAGGGCTTCGAGCCGGTGGACGACACCGTCCGCAGCGAGCCGCTGCCCTGATCCGCGCCGCCCGCCAGGCCCGCCTGCGCGCTATCCTGTGTCCCTGTTCCTCTAGACGTGTGAGCGCGCCATGGGCGGTCTGAGCATCTGGCACTGGATCATCGTGCTGGTGGTGGTGTTGCTGGTCTTCGGCACCAAGCGCCTGCGCAACGCCGGCAAGGACCTCGGCGAGGCGGTCAAGGGCTTCAAGGAAGGCATGCGCGACCCGGACAAGCCGGCCGGCCAGCTCGGCAGCGAGCGCAAGGCCGAGTCGCAGGACGAGTCCGAACGCGACCGCGCCCAGCACTGAGCCCGCGTCGGTCGCGCGCGGATGTTCGACGTCGGTTTCGGCGAACTGCTGCTGATCGCGGTGGTCGCCCTCGTGGTCCTGGGCCCGGAGCGGCTGCCCAAGGCGGCCCGCTTCGCCGGGCTGTGGGTACGGCGCGCGCGCGCGCAGTGGTACTCGGTCAAGGCCGAGCTGGAACGCGAGCTGGAAGCCGAGGAACTCAAGCGCAGCCTGCAGGAAACCCAGGCCTCGCTGCGCCAGGCCGAGGCTTCCCTGCGCGAGGAGGCCGAGACCGCGCGCCAGGGCCTGGAAGGCATGCGCCGCGAGGTCGAGGACGCGGCCTCGCTGCCGGCCGACCCGATCGATGCGGCGGGCACTCCGGCCCCCTCCCCCGACACCGGCGCGAAGGAAGGCGATGAACCCCGCCAGCCCTGAACACGAGGCCGAAAGCAGCCTGATGGAGCACCTGCTGGAGCTGCGCTCGCGGCTGATGCGGGCGCTGGCCGGGCTGATGGTGGTGCTGCTGGCGCTGTTGCCGTTCTCCAACAAGCTCTACGCCCTGCTGGCCGCGCCCCTGCTGGACAAGCTGCCGGCCGGCGGCCAGCTGATCGCGGTCGAGGTGGCCTCGCCGTTCTTCACCCCGATCAAGCTTGCGTTCTTCACCGCACTGGTCGCCAGTGCGCCATGGCTGCTGTACCAGGCCTGGGCGTTCGTCGCCCCGGGCCTGTACCAGCGCGAGAAACGGCTGGCGGTGCCGCTGCTGGCGTCGGCGGTGGCGCTGTTCTACGCCGGCTGCGCGTTCGCGTTCTTCGTTGTGCTGCCGTCGGTGTTCGGCTTCCTCACCGCGATCAAGCCCGACGGGGTGGCGATGATGACCGACATCAACGCCTACCTGGACTTCGTCTTGGTGATCTTCCTGGCCTTCGGCGCCAGTTTCGAGCTGCCGGTGGCGCTGGTGATCCTGGTCCTGCTGGGCTGGGTCACTCCCGACCAGCTGCGCGCCGGGCGCGGCTACGCGGTGGTCGGGATCTTCGTCCTGGCCGCGGTGATCACCCCGCCGGACGTGGTCTCGCAGCTGCTGCTGGCGGTGCCGATGTGCCTGCTGTACGAGGCCGGGATCCTGGCGGCCCGGCTGGTGGAACGGCGCGTGGACTGAGCCGGCGCGCTCAGGCTTCGAAGTGGCCGGACACGGCGGGGTCTGCGGCCACCGCCCTTGCGGCGCCGGGATCGCCGAACAGCTGGCTCCAGGCGGTCAGCACCGCGCCGGCCAGCAGCGGCATGATCACCGCCATCATCAGGATCTGCGCCACCCAGGCCGCCAGCAGCGGGCCGGCCAGCAACTGCAGGACCAGGCTGAACAGCAGCACGGCGAAGTAGATCGCCGACAGGGCGATGAAGGCCAGCAGGAAGAACACCAGCAGGGCCGGCAGGTTGTGCACGCTGGCGCGCAGGCTGTCGCCCATCGCTGCCAGGCCGCCACGGCGGTCGAACACGATCCGCGGCACCGAGACGAACACGGTCATCGCCACCATCACCGCGGCGACCAGGCCCAGCAGGAGCCACAGCAGGATCCGCCCCGCCGGCAACCCGGACACCAGCGCCTCGACCTGTTCCGGGCTGGGCTGGGCGCCGGACTGGGCCAGGGCATTGAGCTCCTCGCTGACCGCGTACATCTGCTGCAGCTGGTCGGTGCCGATCAGGACCAGCAGCAGCACGCCCAGCAAGAGGCCGGCGGCCAGCTGCGGCAGCAGGGTCGCCAGCAGCGGCGGCACCAGGCCTTCGCGCAGGCCGTGCAGAAGATGGCCCGGCTGCGGCGGCCGGCCCTGGGTCAGCTCGCGCACCGCCCAGACCAGGCCGGCGAACAGCAAAGGCCCGGCCAGGGCCAGCAACAGCTGCAACGCGGCCGCCAGCGCCGGCACCGCCAGGGCGAAGGCGATCACCAGCGCACCGAGCACGCCCCACAGGGCGCCGAGCATGCCCAGCGCCAGCGGCGCCTGCCGCAGCAGGGCGAAGCCGCCGAGCAGCCATTCCGCGCCGGCCGAAGCCGGCAGCCTGCGAATCGTGTCCATTCCTGTTCCGTTGCTGCGCCTGGTCGCCAGGCGCGGGTTGTTGCGAGAGGGATGCCGGCCTCAAGCGGCGGCAGTGGGATTATCGGCGATCGGCTTCGGAAGCGTTCACGCCCGGCCTTGGCGCCCGGGGGTGCCGCGCGCATGCTGGACGAAGCGCCGCAGAAGCTGCCGGGCCTGCGGCGCGGCGCTGACCTCGCGGGCGACCGTGCGCGGGCAGCGGCCATGGTTGCGCAGGCACTCGGCGCGGGCGTTGACGTAGCCGCGCATGTGGTGGGTGGCGAATTCCGGGTGAAACTGCACCCCCCAGGCCTGCCCGCCCCAACGGAAGGCGTGGCAGCCGTCCTGCTCGGAACGGGCCAGCACCGTGGCCCCTTCAGGGGGCCGCAGGACGGTCTGCAGGTGGGTGGCGTGGGCGGCGAAGCGCGCCGGCATAGCCGCGAACAGCGGGTCCTCGAACGCCGGCGGATGCAGGTCGATGAACACCGTGCCCGACTCGCGCCCGGCCGGGTTGTAGTCGACCTGCCCGCCGAGGGCGTGGGCCAGCAGCTGGTGGCCGTAGCAGATGCCCAGCAGGGGGGTGCCGTCCTGGACCGCCTCGCGGATCCAGCCGGCAGTGCGCTCGCTCCACTCGGCGCGGTCGGTGACGAACGCGGCCGAACCGGTGACGATCACCCCGGCCAGGTCCTGCGGCGAAGGCAACGGGTCGCCTCGCTCGGCGTTGACCTCGACCACCTCGCGCGCAGCCAGCCCGGCGGCGACCCGGATCCAGTGCGGGAAGCGGCCATAGCGCTTGAGGCTGTCCACCGGCTGGCCGGTCTCGACGATCAGGAAGGGCGCGCGGCGGGCGGCGTTCACGGGCAGGGCGAACCAGCGGAAAGTGGCGGTTGAAACGGCGCAAACCCGCATGGCGGCGGGGCTGCGCCCTATACTAGCCCGCTTTTCCGCACCGCAATAAATGCCGATGACCGGACCGACCTTCCAGGGACTGATCCAGGCGCTGAACGCCTACTGGGCCGAACAGGGCTGTGTGCTGATCCAGCCCCTCGACCTGGAGGTGGGCGCCGGCACCTTCCACCCGGCCACCTTCCTGCGCGCGCTCGGCCCGGAGCCGTGGAACGCGGCCTACGTGCAGCCTTCGCGCCGTCCCACCGACGGCCGCTACGGCGAGAACCCCAACCGCCTGCAGCGCTACTACCAGTACCAGGTGGTGATGAAGCCCAACCCGGACAACATCCAGGAGCTGTACCTGGGCTCGCTGAAGGCGCTGGGCATCGACCCGCGGGTGCACGACCTGCGCTTCGTCGAGGACAACTGGGAATCGCCGACCCTGGGCGCCTGGGGCCTGGGCTGGGAGGTGTGGCTCAACGGCATGGAGGTGACCCAGTTCACCTACTTCCAGCAGGCCGGCGGCCTGGAGTGCCGGCCGGTGCTGGGCGAGATCACCTACGGCCTCGAGCGCCTGTGCATGTACCTGCAGAACGTGGACAACGTCTACGACCTGGTGTGGACGGTCGGCCCGCAGGGTGTGGTCACCTACGGCGACGTCTACCACCAGAACGAGGTCGAGCAGAGCGCCTACAACTTCGAGCACGCCGCCGTGGCCGAGCTGTTCCACCGCTTCGACGCCTGCGAGGCCGAGGCGCTGAAGCTGGTCGAGGCCGGCCTGCCGCTGCCGGCCTACGAGCAGGTGACCAAGGCCAGCCACAGCTTCAACCTGCTCGACGCCCGCCGTGCGATCTCGGTGACCGAGCGCCAGCGCTACATCCTGCGCGTGCGCAAGCTGGCCCAAGGCGTGGCCGAGGCCTATCACGCCCAGCGCGAGAAGCTCGGGTTCCCGGGGCTGAAGACAGAAACAGCGTAAGCCCCTCTCCCCTTGGGAGAGGGGACAGGGAGAGGGTCGGCGACCGACGGTCCGCCCCTCCCCGCACCCTCATCCGGCGCTACGCGCCACCTTCTCCCGGAGGGAGAAGGGAAAAGCAAGGTCATCACCGACATGAGCGAACAGAAATCCCTCCTGATCGAACTGGGCACCGAGGAACTGCCGGTCAAGGCGCTGCCGGGCCTGGCCCAGGCTTTCTTCGACGGCGTGGTCGCCGCGCTGGAGAAGCGCGGCATCGCCCTGGAGACCGGCGACGCGCGGCCGCTGTACACCCCGCGGCGGCTGGCGGTTTTGCTGCCGGCGGTGGCCGTGGAGCAGCCCGAGCAGGCCTCCGAGGTGCTGGGGCCGTACCTCAACATCGCCCTGGACGCCGAAGGCCGGCCGACCAAGGCGCTGGAAGGCTTCGCCGCCAAGGCCGGGGTCGAGTGGACCGCGCTTGAGCGCACCAGCGACGCCAAGGGCGAGCGCTTCGTGCACCGCTCGCGGCGCGCTGGCGCGCAGACCGCGCAGCTGCTGCCGGAGGTGGTGGCCGAGGCCATCGCCGGCATGCCGATCCCCAAGCCGATGCGCTGGGGCGGCCACGACTATGCCTTCGCCCGCCCGGTTCACTGGCTGGTGCTGCTGCTGGGCGACCAGGTGGTGCCGGCTCAGGTGCTGGGCGTGGCCTCGGACCGGATGAGCCGCGGCCATCGCTTCGAGCACGACAAGCCGGTGTGGATCGGCCAGCCCGGCGACTACATCGCCGCCCTGGCCGCGGCGCGGGTGCTGGTCGACCCGAGCGAGCGCCGCGCCCGGATCGTGGCCGAGGTGGAGAAGGCCGCCGCGGAAGCGGGCGGCCAGGCCCGGATCACCGACGACAACCTCGGGCAGGTGGTGTGCCTGACCGAGTGGCCGGCGGCGGTCCTGTGCGGCTTCGAGCGCGAATTCCTGGCGGTGCCGCAGGAAGCGCTGATCGAGACCATGGAGATCAACCAGAAGTTCTTCCCGGTGCTGGACGCTGGCGGCAGGCTGACCGAGAAGTTCATCGGCATCGCCAACATCGAGTCGCGCGACGTCGCCCAGGTGCGCAAGGGCTACGAGCGGGTGATCCGGCCGCGCTTCGCCGACGCCAAGTTCTTCTTCGACGAGGACCTCAAGCAGGGCCTGGCGGCGATGGGCGACGGCCTGAAGAGCGTCACCTACCAGGCCAGGCTGGGCACCGTGGCCGACAAGGTCGCGCGGGTGGCGGCGCTGGCCGAGTCCATCGCCGCCCAGGTCGGCGCCAACCCGGCGCTGGCGCGCCGCGCCGCGCAGCTGGGCAAGAACGACCTGCAGTCGCGCATGGTCAACGAGTTCCCGGAGCTGCAGGGTATTGCGGGCCGCCACTACGCGCTGGCCGCCGGCGAGCCGGCCGAGGTCGCGCTGGCGATCGACGAGGCCTACCAGCCGCGCTTCGCCGGCGACGACATCGCGCTCTCGCCGCTGGGCAAGGTGCTGGCGATCGCCGAACGCCTGGACACCCTGGCCGGCGGCTTCGCCGCGGGCCTGAAGCCGACCGGCAACAAGGACCCGTTCGCCCTGCGGCGCAATGCGCTGGGGCTGGCGCGCACGGTGATCGAGAGCGGCTACGACCTTTCGCTCAAGGAACTGCTCGAACACGCCATCGATGCCATCGGCCCGTTGCCGGCCGGCAAGGACGGCGCCACCGCCAAGGCCGATGCCGGGGAACTCTACGACTTCATCCTCGACCGCCTGCGTGGCTACTACGCCGACAAGGGCGTGCCGGCCGCGCACTTCAACGCGGTGGCCGAGCTGAAGCCGGCCTCGCTGTACGACTTCGACACCCGGATCGACGCGATCGGCACCTTTGCCCGGCTGCCCGAGGCTGAAGCCCTGGCCGCGGCCAACAAGCGCATCGGCAATATCCTGAAGAAGGCCGACGTCGCGATCCCGGCGATGGAGGACCCGGCGCTGTTCGCCGAGCCCGCCGAGCGCGCCCTGGGCGAGGCGGTGGAAGCGGCCCTGGACGACACCACCGCGGCCCTGCACCAGCGCGACTACGTGCGCGTGCTCGAGCGCCTGGCGCGGGTGCGGCCGCAGGTGGACGCGTTCTTCGACCAGGTGATGGTCAACGCCGACGACCCGGCCATCCGCGGCAACCGCCTGGCCCTGCTCAAGCGCCTGGCCGACCGCTTCGGCGCGGTGGCGGCGATCGGGCAGCTGTCGGCCTAAGCCGCCTGGCGGCGGCGGGGGCTGTCCCCCGCGTCTGGCGGTGCGCGCCGTCCGTACCGGTTCTGGCGGCACGGGATGCGGTTCCCCGGCCATGGGCGCGCCCTTCAGCCTGCCGCAACGGGTTCCCGGTATCCTGCGGCGATGCGGCTTCCCCCGATCCTCCGCAACGGCCTCCTCGCCCTCGCCCTGCTGCTCGCCCCGGCCCTGCCGGCGCTGGCGCGCGGCAGCATCGAACGGGTCGAGATCGTCGGCCTGGAGGGCGACGAGGCGATCGAGCAGAACGTGCGCCTGGCCCTGGGCTTGGACGACACCCTCGGCCAGGTCCACGGCGAATCGCGCCTGGAATACCTGCTGCTGCGCGCCGAGAAGGAGGCGCGGCAGGCGCTGGAGCCGTTCGGCTACTACTCGCCGCAGATCCGGGTCGACGCCCCGCGCGACGAAGGCGACCGGATCGTGGTCACGATCCACATCGACAAGGGCGAGCCGGTGAAGGTGCGCGACGCGCACGTGGCCATCGTCGGCCCCGGCGGCGAGGACCAGTACCTGCGGCGCGACCTGGAGGCCTTCCATCCGGTCCCCGGCGAGGTCTTCGACCACGGCGTGTACGAGGGCCACAAGGACGGCATCACCCGACGCCTGGCCGAGCGCGGCTACTTCGACGCCGATTTCATGCAGCGCCAGGTGCGGGTGACCCGTGCCGACGCCAGCGCCGACATCGACCTGGTCTGGGACAGCGGCTTCCGCTACGACATGGGCCCGACCACCTTCCACCAGGACTACTTCCGGCCCGGGCTGCTGGACAAGCTGGTGACCTGGGAGGAAGGCAGCTACTTCCACCAGGGCAAGCTGGACCGGCTGCGCGAATCGCTGGTGCGGCTGGACTACTTCAGCGCGATCGACATCCAGGTCAAGCCGGAGGAAGCCGACGAGGACCTGCGGGTGCCGGTGGAGGTGAACCTGGTGCTGGCCAAGCGCAACATCTACACCGCCGGCCTGAGCTACGGCACCGAAAGCGGCACCGGCGTGCGCTTCGGGGTGGAGCGGCGCTACGTCAACGACCGCGGCCACAAGCTCAACTGGGACATGGACTGGGCGCAGAAGCGCAAGACCTTCCTCACCCAGTACCGGATCCCGGCCTTCGCCTGGCTGGACGGCTGGTACGCCTTCTCGCTGGGCGCCTACGACGAGCAGACCGACTACATCGACCTGCGCAACGTCAAGCTCAGCGCCAGCCGCAGCGGCGAGATCAACCAGCACTGGACCGCGGTGGCCTCGCTCAACGCCCTGCGCGAGCGCTGGAGCTACGACATGGACCTGGCCACCGGCCAGCGCCTGTACACCTACTCCACCCTGCTCTATCCCGAACTGACCGCCACCTACGTCGACGTGGACGACCGCCTGTTCCCGCGGCGCGGGATCAGCGCCACCGCGGTGCTGCGCGGCGGGGTGGAGAACGTCGGCTCCGACACCAGCTTCATCCAGGGCCAGCTGACCGCCACCTGGTTCAAGGGCCTGGGCCAGAGCGACCGCCTGATCGTGCGCGGCGAGGCCGGCAGCACCTGGACCAGCGAGCTGGTGGCGATGCCGCCGAGCCTGCGCTTCTTCGCCGGCGGCGACCGCAGCATCCGCGGCTACGCCTGGCGCGAGGTCGGCCCGCGCACGGCCGACGACTTCGCCCTCGGCGCCAAGAACGTGCTGACCGGATCGGTCGAGTACGAACGCTACTTCGGCGGCGGCCCCTGGGGCGGAGCGGTGTTCGTCGATGCCGGCGACGCCTTCGACGACGAATTCGACCCGCACGTGGGCGTGGGCATCGGCGCGCGCTGGCGCTCGCCGGTGGGCCCGGTGCGGATCGACATCGCCCACGGCCTGGACCATCCCGACTCCGGCTTCCAGATCTATCTCAGCCTCGGGGCCAACCTGTGAGCGCGGCCGCGCCCGCCACGCCACCGCCGCGCCGGCGCTTCTACCGGCGCCGGCGGTTCTGGGCCTGGTCCGGGCTGGGCGTGCTGGCGCTGGTGCTGGGCGCGCTGGTGCTACTGTACTGGCTGCTGCAGACCGTGGCCGGACGCGACGTCCTGCTGGCGCAGATCGTCGCGCGCCTGCCGATCGGCGCCAGCCTGACCTGGGAAAAGGCCGAAGGCCCGCTGGCCGGGCCGCTGACCCTGCACAACCTCGACTTCCGCTACGACGACTACCGCTTCCGCGCGCGCCGCGCCTACCTGGATCCGGACATCCGTCCCCTGCTGGGCAAGCGCCTGCGCCTGGACGCATTCGAGCTGGAAGACGCCGAACTCGACCTGGCCCGTAGCGACGAGCCGTTCGAGCTGCCGCGCTGGCCCGAATCGCTGCCGGCGATCGAGATGCCCTTGGCGATCCAGGCCGACCGGATCGTGATCGACGGACTGAAGGTGCGCTCCGGCGGCGAGCCCATGATCGACGTGCGCCGCTTGCGCGGCGGGATCGACATCGCCAACGGTTCCCTGCATGCCGAACGCCTGCAGGTGGACAGCGACCTGGGCCTGTTCGCCGTGCATGGCGACTACGAACCGGCCAAGGACTACCGCAGCGACGTGCAGCTGACCGCGGTGTTCCCGGCGCCGCAGGGCCGCAGCCCGGCGCGGCTGGGCCTGGTCGCGCGCGGCGACCTGGCGAGGATGGAGGTCGGCATCGGCGGCCGCGCGCCGCAGCCCCTGCGCGCCACCCTCAGCCTGGGCGGCGACGAGGACGCGCCGGCTTGGCGCCTGCACGCGCGCAGCGAAGGCCTGGATCCGGCGCTGCTGACCGGCGGCGAGCCGATCGCCGAGCCTTTCGTGTTCGACCTGCTCGCCCAGGGCACCGGCGGCGCCGCGCAGCTGTCAGGCACGGTCCGCCAGGGCGCGCAGGAAGCGGTGATCGCACCTTCGAACCTGCGCCTGGAGAACCAGGTGCTGGACGTGGACCCGCTGGCGCTGGAACTGTACGAGGGCCGGGTGCGGCTGCGCGGCCGCGCCGACTTCACCGATCCGCAGGACGCGCGCTTCCGCTTCGCGCTCAATGCCGAGGGCCTGCAGCTGCGCGGCGCAGACCCGGCCGCGCCCGCGGTCCGCGTGGATGCGGCGCTGGGCCTGGCCGGCGGCACCCGGCTGTGGGCCGCCTACGGCGAGGCCGCTTTGCAGCGCGAAGGCGAGCGGGCGACCCTGGATCTGGACGTGCGCGGCGACCAGGCGCGCGCGCGGATCCACGCCCTGCATGCGCGGATGCCGACCGGCACCCTGGACGCCAGCGGCGAGGCCGGCTGGGATCCGGTGCTGGACTGGGACCTGGCGCTGGCGCTGGACGGCTTCGATCCGGGCTATTTCCTTCCCGGCTGGGACGGCCAGGTCAACGGCCGCCTGGCCAGCCGCGGCCGCGCACGCGATGGCGGCGACGGCTTCGATGCTCAGGTCGAACTGGAAGACCTCGGCGGCCGCCTGCGCGGACGCGCGCTGGACGGTTCGGGCCGCTTCCTCCTGCGCGGCGACGCTGGCGAAGGCCAGCTGGCATTGGCCCTGGGCGGCAGCCGGATCGACGCCCGCGGCAGCGTCGGCGACCGGATCGACGTCAGCGCGCGGCTGCAGCCCCTGCGCCTGGACGACCTGCTGCCCGAGGCCCGCGGCACCCTGCAGGGCTCCCTGCGCCTGTCCGGCGCGCGCGCCACCCCGGATATCGAAAGCGACCTGCAGGGCTCGGGCCTGGGCTGGGGAGACTGGAGCGCCGGCACGGTCTCGCTGCGCGGACGCCTGCCCTGGCGCGGCACCGGCGGCGACCTGGCCCTGCAGGGCAGCGATCTGCAGGCCGGTGTGGCGGTACAGCGGATCGCCGTGCGCGCGCAGGGCGCGGTCGAGGACCTGCGCCTGGACGCCGAGGTCGACAGCGAACAGGCCGCGCGACTGGCCCTGGCCGGGCAGCTGCGCCGCCGTGGCGCCGGTTGGCAGGGCGAGGTGGAACGGCTGCGGATCGCACCCCTGCGTGGGCAGCCGTGGTCGTTGCAGGCGCCGGCGACCTTCGCCTACGGCCAGGGCCGCTTCCAGCTGCAGCCGGCCTGCCTGGCGGTCACCGGCGGCGACGGCGATGCCTCGCTGTGCGCCCAGGCCGACTGGCCGCGCCAGGGCCTGAGCCTGCACAGCGAGCGCCTGCCGCTGACCCTGGTCCATCCCTGGTTGCCGAAGAACGAGGGCCGCAGCCTGATCCTGCGCGGCGACCTGACCCTGGACGCGACGGTCCGCCCGCAGGCCAACCGCTGGACCGGCGAGGTCCATCTGGCCTCGCCCGACGGCGGCCTGCGCCTGGGCGATCGCACCCGCCGCGAGATCGTGCGCTACGACAACTTCAGCCTCGACCTGAACTTCGATCCGCAGAAGATCCAGGGCCGGCTCGGCAGCGGCTTCAAGGGCGACGGCTATGTCGACGCGACCTTCGACACCGGCTGGGAGGACTACTCGCCGCTGACCGGCGAGCTGTACACCTACATGTCGCAGCTGTTCTGGCTGGAGCTGTTCTCGCCGGACCTGGTGCGCCCGCAGGGCGTGCTCCGCGGCCACGTCAGCCTGCGCGGCACCCGTGGCCAGCCTTCGCTGGGCGGGCAGCTCCTGCTGGAGGACTTCAAGGGCGAGCTGCCGGTGCTGGGCCTGGCGTTGAGCGAAGGCCAGGGCAGCCTGGACGCGCAGCCGGACGGCTCGGCCCGGATCGCCGCCTCGGTGAAGTCCGGCGAGGGCACGCTCAACGTCGACGGCGGCCTGTCCTGGTATGGCCAGGCCACGCCCCTGCAGCTGAACATCCACGGCCGCAACGTGCTGGTCGCGGACACGCCGATGCTGCACGCGGTGGCCGATCCGGACCTGCAGTTCAGCCTGGAGGGAAAGACCATGCTCCTGCGCGGCGAGGTCTCCGTGCCCAGCGCGCGGATCAACCTGGAACGCTTCGAGCAGGGCGTGGAGGTATCCGAGGACGTGGTCGTGCTCGACCCGGTCGATCCGGAGGAAACGCCCGACGCGCCGCTGGACCTGGACCTGGCCCTGGTCCTGGGCGAGGACGTGGAGCTGACCGGCTACGGCCTGGCCGGCGGCCTGCAGGGACGGCTGCAGGTGCGCGCGCGCCCCGGCCGCGAGATGACCGCCACCGGCGCGCTGGACGTGGACGGCCGCTACAAGGCCTACGGCCAGGAGCTGCAGATTACCCGCGGGCAGATGACCTGGAGCAACAACCTGGTCAGCGATCCACGGGTGAACCTGCGCGCCGAGCGCCGGGTCGGCGACGTCAGCGCCGGCATCGACGTCACCGGCAACGCGATGCAGCCGCGGGTGGAGGTGTGGTCGAACCCGTCGATGCCGCAGTCCGAGGCGCTGTCCTACCTGATGCTCGGCCGCAGCCTGGAAGGCGCCACCCGCGACCAGGCCAACCAGGTCACCGCGGCCTCGGCGGCGATGTCGGCCGGCACCGGCCTGCTGGCGGCGCAGCTGGGCTCGCGGCTGGGCTTCGACGACGCCGGCGTGACCCAGTCGCGCGCGCTGGGCGGTTCGGTGGTGGGCGTGGGCAAGTACCTCTCGCCCAAGCTCTACGTCGGCTACGGCGTGTCGCTGGTCGGCAGCGGCCAGGTGCTGATCCTGAAGTACCTTTTGCGCAAGGGCTTCGACCTGGAGATCGAATCGAGCACGGTGGAAACCCGCGGCTCGGTCAACTGGCGGCGGGAGAAGTAGGCCCCCGTCGGCAGGCATCGCACCGGCATGCTTCACGTTGGCTGGCCGCCGCCGTCGAAACCGTGACCTGCGGCGGTTGTCCGCGCCGGCGTGCGCCGCTACCGTCCCCGGTCTGCATTCCGATGGACTTGCCGATGTCGCCCAGTCGTTGCGTCACCCTGCTTTCCGCCCTGCTGCTCGCCGGCACGGGTGCCGCCGCCCATGCCGACGAAGGCATGTGGATGCCCTCGCAGCTGCCGCAGCTGGCCGCGCAGCTGCGCCAGGCCGGCTATGCCGGCGACCCGGCGACGCTGGCCGACCTCACCGCGGCGCCGCTCAACGCGGTGGTCCGCGCCGGCGGCGGCACCGGCGCCTTCGTCTCCGCCGACGGCCTGGTGCTGACCAACCACCACGTCGCCTACGGCGTGATCCAGTACAACAGCAGCCCGCAGCGCAACCTGATCGACAACGGCTACGTCGCCGCCGACCGCGCCGGCGAGCTGCCGGCCAACCCCGACTTCCGGGTGCTGGTCACGGTCGGCTTCGACGACGTCAGCGGCCAGGTCCTGGCCGGCGCGCGCGGGCTCAAGGGACGCGCCTACTACGAAGCGGTGGACGCGGCCAGCAAGCGCATCGTCGCCGACTGCGAGCGCGAGGCCGGGATCCGCTGCAGCGTGGCCAACATGTACTACGGCACCGCGTTCTACCGCATCCGCCAGCTGGAGCTGCGCGACCTGCGCCTGGTCTACGCGCCGCCGCGGGCGATCGGCAACTACGGCGACGAGATCGACAACTTCATGTGGCCGCGCCACACCGGCGACTTCACCCTGCTGCGCGCCTACGTCGGCCGCGACGGCAGGCCGGCCGCGTATTCCCCGGATAACGTGCCCTACCAGCCGCCGTCGCACCTGCAGGTCTCGCGCGAAGGGCCGCAGGCGGGCGACTTCGCCATGCTCGCCGGCTATCCCGGCATCACCTACCGCCACCGCACCGCGGCCGAGTTCGCCGAGCAGGTCGAGTGGACCCTGCCGACCCGGGTCGCGGTGTTCGACCAGCTGTTGGAAGCGATCGGGCGCGGCAGCGCCGGCGATGCCGAAGCGGCCACCCGCTACGCCTCACAGGTGCAATCGCTGAAGAACAACCGCAAGCGCGCCGCCGGCGAGCTGGACGGCCTGCGCCGCAGCGACGCCGCCCGCCTGCGCGCGGCCGACGAGCAGGCGATGCTCGCCGCGACCGGCGGCGGCGACCGCCGCGCCATCGAGGCCCTGGCCGGGGTGCTGGCCCAGGGCTCGCAGGTGCGTGAGCGCGACTTCCTGCTAGGCCTGGTCGCCAGCCAGACCCAGCTTTTGCGCTCGGCCCTCTTGCTGGAACGGCTGCGGATCGAATCGGCCAAGCCCGACGCGGGACGCGAGAGCGGCTACCAGGCGCGCGACCTGGCCCTGCTCGAGGGCACCTTGAAGCAAGTCCAGCGCCGCTACGACCCGCAGGTGGAGAAGGCCCTGCTGGCCACCCTGCTCGGCCGCTACCAGGCCTTGCCGCCGGAGCAGCGCGTGGCCGAGTTCGACGAAGCCTTCGGCCGCACTCCGCAAGAACTGGAACAGGCCCTCGATGCGCTGTATGGCGCCACCACTCTGGGCACCGAGCAGGCGCGGCTGTCGCGCCTGGAAGCCGCGCGCCAGGCGCGGCCCATGGAGGCCGATCCCCTGCTGGCGCTGGCCGCGCGCCTGGTGCCGGCGCAGCTGCGCCTGGAAGCCGAGCGCAAGGCGCGCGAGGGCGAGCAGCTGCGCCTGCGTCCGGCCTACATGCGTGCGCTCACTGCCTGGCGCCAGCGCGCCGGCGGTGCGGTCTATCCGGACGCCAATGGCACCCTGCGGGTCAGCTACGGCCGCCTGGAAGCGCTGGCGCCGCGCGATGCGGTCGCCTTCGCTCCGGTGACCACGGTGGCCGGGATCGTGGAGAAGAACACCGGCCAGGTGCCGTTCGACGCGCCACGGCCGTTGCTGGACGCGATCGCCGCCGGCGATTTCGGCGCCACCGTCGATCCGGCGCTGGGCACCCAGACGGTGAACTTCCTCACCAACCTGGACACCACCGGCGGCAACTCCGGCTCGCCGGTGGTCAATGCCAAGGGCGAACTGATCGGCCTGAACTTCGACAGCAACTGGGAGGCGGTCAGCGCCAGCTGGTGGTTCGATCCGCGCTACAAGCGCGCCGTGCACGTGGACCTGCGCTACATGCGCTGGCTGATGGAGAAGGTGTATCCGGCACCGCACGTGCTGCGCGAGATGGGGCTGGACGGTTGAGCGTCCCGTCGCGACCGCCCGCGTTAATTCCAACGACAAGGAGATCCGCATGCCCATGACCGGCCCGTTCCGTCTCGCCCTCGCCGGCCTCTGCCTGGCCGCCTCGGCACCCGCCTGGGCCGGCGATCCGCCCAGCGCCATCCCGCTGGAGAAGCTCGAAGGCATGATCGCCGACCGCACGCCGCAGACCCGGGTCGAGGCGGTGGACCAGGAACGCCTGGTGGTGCGGCGGATCGACGTGGTCGACGAGAACAACGTGATCCGGCTGTCGCTGGCCTCGCCGACCCCGGCGCCGATCATCGACGGCATCCAGTACAAGCGCGCCTTCCCGGTGGCCGGGATGGTGGTGTTCGACGCCCAGGGCAACGAACGCGGCGGCTACGGCGTGGCCGACATCGAGGGCAGCGCCACCGTGCTGGCCCAGGACCACGTCAACGGCGACGCGGTCGGCTGGCGGGTGATGCCGGACGGCACGATCGCCTTCAGCATGAACCAGCGCGCCACGATCCGCCGCGAAGCAGCGCTCGGCGACCGGATCGTGCCCGGCACCGACGCCGCCACCCGGATCGCCCTGACCGTGGCCGCCGACGGCACCCCGGCGATCGCCCTGGCCGACCGCCAGGACCGGCCGCGCCTGCGCCTGACCGTCACCGAAGAGGGCTACGGCGCGATCGAGTTCCTCGACGCCCAGGGCAAGGTGGTGCAGACCCTGGCCCCGGAGGCGCAGGCCGCGGGGCGCTGAGCTCCGTACGGGCTTGTCAACGGCTTGGATCGCCGCGGCGCGGTTGCCACAATCGGCCTCCGCTCTTCCGCCGCAGAAACCGCCGTCCATGACCCAGATGTCCGCCGCGCTCGCGCGCAAGATCGCCCAGACCATCGCCGAAGAGATCGGCGCGCAGACCCAGCAGGTGCAGGCCGCCGTCGGCCTGCTCGACGAGGGCGCGACCGTGCCCTTCATCGCGCGCTACCGCAAGGAGGTCACCGGCGGCCTGGACGACACCCAGCTGCGTAACCTGGAAGTGCGCCTGGGCTACCTGCGCGAGATGGAGGAACGCCGCGCCGCGATCCTGGCCAGCATCGACGAACAGGGCAAGCTGAGCGACGAGCTGCGCGCCGAGATCGAGGCCGCCGACAGCAAGTCGCGGCTGGAGGATCTGTACCTGCCGTACAAGCCCAAGCGCCGTACCCGCGCCCAGATCGCGCGCGAGGCCGGGCTGGAGCCGCTGGCCGACGGCCTGCTGGCCGATCCGGCGCGGGTGCCGGAGGAGTTCGCCGCCGGCTTCGTCGACGCCGACAAGGGCGTGGCCGACGCCAGGGCCGCGCTGGAAGGCGCGCGCGCGATCCTGATCGAGCACTGGGGCGAGGACGCCGCCCTGCTCGGCGAGCTGCGCGGCTGGCTGGAGCGCGAGGGCGTGATCCGCTCGAAGGTGGTCGAGGGCAAGGAGGCCGCCGGCGAGAAGTACCGCGACTACTTCGACCACGCCGAGCCGCTGGCGAAGATCCCTTCGCACCGCCTGCTGGCCCTGTTCCGCGGCCGCCGCGAGGAATTCCTGCAGCTCGAGCTCGACCCGGGCAGCGACGCGGAGGCCGGTAATGCCTACGCCGAAGGCCGGATCGCCCTGCACGCCGGCATCGCCGAGCGCGGCCGTCCTGCCGACGCCTGGCTGCGCAATGCCTGCCGCCTGGCTTGGCGCGCCAAGATCCACCTGCACCTGTTGCTGGACCTGTTCAACCAGGCGCGCGAGAAGGCCGAGGCCGAGGCCATCGCCGTGTTCGGCGACAACCTCAAGGACCTGCTGCTGGCCGCGCCGGCCGGGCCGAAGGCCGTGCTCGGACTCGACCCGGGCCTGCGCACCGGGGTTAAGGTCGCCGTGGTCGACGCCACCGGCAAGCTGGTCGCCACCGACACGATCTATCCGCACGAGCCCAGGCGCCAGTGGGACGCTTCGCTGGCCTCGCTGCGCAAGCTCTGCCTGGCCCACGGCGTGCAGCTGATCGCGATCGGCAACGGCACCGCCTCGCGCGAGACCGACAAGCTGGCCGGCGACCTGCTCAAGCTGGTGCCGGAACTGAAGGCGCAGAAGATCGTGGTCAGCGAGGCCGGCGCCTCGGTGTACTCGGCCTCGGAACTGGCGGCGAAGGAATTCCCGGGCCTGGACGTTTCCTTGCGCGGCGCGGTCTCGATCGCCAGGCGCCTGCAGGATCCGCTGGCCGAGCTGGTGAAGATCGAACCCAAGGCCATTGGCGTCGGCCAGTACCAGCACGACGTCGACCAGTACCGCTTGGCGCGCGCGCTGGACGCCCGGGTCGAGGACTGCGTGAACGCAGTGGGCGTGGACGTGAACACCGCCTCGGCGGCGCTGCTGGCGCGGGTCTCCGGGCTGTCGACGACCGTGGCCGAGAACATCGTCAGCTTCCGCGACCAGAACGGCGCCTTCCCCTCGCGCAAGGCCCTGCTCAAGGTGCCGCGGCTGGGCGAGAAGACCTTCGAACAGTGCGCCGGCTTCCTGCGCATCGCCGACGGCGAGCAGCCGCTGGACGCGTCCTCGGTACACCCGGAGGCCTATCCGGTGGTGGAACGCATCCTCGCCGCTGGCGGCAGGCAGGTGAAGCAGATCATCGGCGACACCGCCTTCCTGCGCTCGCTCAAGCCGGCCCAGTTCACCGACGAGCGCTTCGGCGAACCCACCGTGCGCGACATCCTGAAGGAACTGGAGAAGCCCGGCCGCGACCCGCGCCCGGAGTTCAAGGCGGCCAAGTTCGCCGACGGCGTCGAGGACATCAAGGACCTGCGTCCGGGCATGGTCCTGGAGGGCGTGGTCAGCAATGTCGCCGCGTTCGGCGCCTTCGTCGACATCGGCGTGCACCAGGACGGCCTGGTCCACATCTCGGCGCTGTCGGACCGCTACGTGAAGGATCCGCGCGAGGTGGTCAAGGCCGGCGACATCGTCAAGGTCAAGGTGCTGGAGGTGGATGTGGCGCGCAAGCGCATCGCCCTGACCCGGCGCCTGGACGACGAACCGGGGCAGCCGGCCGCACGTCCGGCGGGCGAGCGCGATGGACGCCGCGACGGCGGCCGGCCGGGCGCGCCGCAGCGCGATCCACGCGGCCAAGACCGCAGCCGTGGCGGCGCCGCGCGTCCGCAGCCGCAGGCCGCGCCGTTCAACAGCGCGATGGCCGATGCGCTGAAGGGCCTGCGCCGGTCCTGAGGGCCGGTTGTTCCCGCAGGAGCCGGTTCCGGCGGCTCCTGCACGGGATGACGATCTGCGCTCAGCCGGCCGCGGCCTTGGCGAACTCGTCGTACGCCGCCTGCGCGTGCGCGGCGTACATCAGCGACGGGCCGCCGCCCATGTAGACCGCCACGCCCAGCATCTCGCGGAACTCCTCCGGGGTGGCGCCCAGCCGCACCAGCGCCTTGGCATGGAAGCCCAGGCAGCCGTCGCAGCGGCTGGCCACGCCGATGGCCATGGCGATCAGTTCCTTGGTCTTCTCGTCCAGCACGCCCGCGGCCATCGCCGCCTTGCTCAGCGCGCCGAAGCCCTGCATCACGTCGGCATTGTGGGTGCGCAACCCGGTCAGGTTGCGGGAGATGTCGCGGGTCAGTTCCTGGTAGGACGGGGTGCTCATCACTTCTCCTGGTTCGTGGCGACCGCAGTGGCGGCCTCTTTGTTTAGACTATCCTAAATTAGATATTTCTAATATACTAGCCACATGAGCCCGCCCATCACCCGCAAGGACCGCACGTTCATGCAGCAGGGCGCCGCCGAAGCGGCGGCGATGCTGCGCACCCTCGGCCACGACCAGCGCCTGCTGGTGCTGTGCCTGCTGATCGGCCACGGCGAGCTGACCGTCGGCCAGCTACTGGAGCAGGTCGAGCTGAGCCAGTCGGCCCTGTCCCAGCACCTGGCGCGGATGCGCGAAGACGGCCTGGTCGCCTGCCGCCGCGAGGGCCAGGCGATGCACTACCGGATCGCCGACCCGCGGGTGGAAACCCTGGTGGCCGCGCTCAAGTCGGTGTTCTGTCCCTGAGCGGGCCGGGGCACCGGCCGCTTCCCCGTTCCACCTCCTCCCCGAACCGCGAGCTGCATCGATGAAGACCATCGCTCCCGACGCCGCCCGCGCCCTGCTCGACCAGGGCGCCTTGCTGGTGGACATCCGCAACGCCGACGAACATGCGCGCGAGCGCATCCCCGGCGCGTACTGCATCCCGCTGGCGCAGCTGGACCGAGCGCCGCAGCTGGCCCGGCCCGACAACCGCGCCGTGC
This sequence comes from Pseudoxanthomonas jiangsuensis, assembly GCF_010093185.1. Taxonomy (GTDB): domain Bacteria; phylum Pseudomonadota; class Gammaproteobacteria; order Xanthomonadales; family Xanthomonadaceae; genus Pseudoxanthomonas; species Pseudoxanthomonas jiangsuensis. The sequence continues at coordinate 22,822 of NZ_PDWL01000020.1, forward strand.
TGTTCCACTGCCGCTCGGGCCTGCGCACCCAGGCGCATGCTTCAGCGCTGGAAACGGCCGCGAACGGCTGCGAGGCCTACATCGTCGAAGGCGGCCTGGACGCCTGGAAGCGCGCCGGCCTGCCGGTCGCGGCCGATGCCGGCGCGCCGCTGGAACTCAACCGCCAGGTGCAGATCGCGGTCGGCGGCCTGCTGCTGCTCGGCAGCGTGCTGGCGGCGCTGGCGTCCCCGTGGTTCCTTTTGCTGACCGGCTTCCTCGGCGCCGGCCTGATGTTCGCCGGCCTGTCCGGCTTCTGCGGCATGGCCCTTTTGCTGGCGCGGATGCCGTGGAACCGGCGCTGGCGCGCGCCGGCCGGCTGAAGGCCGCGGCGCCGGCGTCCCTTCAGCCGGCTTCGGCCACCCGCAGGTCCTGCAGCAGCACGCCGGATGCGGCCAGCTCGGCGTCGTGCGGCGCGTCGCGGAAGTCCTCGGCCAGCGCCTGCGCGTACCAGTCCTGCATCGGCTCCAGCTCCAGCAGGCGCTGCGCGTAGGCGTTGGCCTCCGGATCCGGCAGCTCCAGGCCGAAGGTCTGCAAACGGAAGGCTATCGGCGCGTAGAACGCGTCCACCGCGCTGAACGCCGCATCGGCCAGGAACGGCCCGCCGAAACGCGCCACGCCCTCGCTCCACAGAGCCGAGACCCGGGCCAGGTCGCGCAGCAACGCGGGCGGCGTCTCGTGCAGGCGGATGCGCACCCCGCAGCTCATCGAACAGCGGCTGCGCAGCTCGCCGAAGCCGGCGTGCATCTCCGCCGCGGCGCTGCGCGCCCAGGCGCGGGCCACCGCGTCCTGCGGCCACACCCCGGGGTGGCGCTCGGCCAGGTATTCGACGATCGCCAGCGACTCCCAGACCACCGTGATCCCGTCCACCAGGCACGGCACCTTGCCGTTGGGGGCCAGAGCGCGCAGGCGCTCCCAGGCCGCGGCGTCGTGGAACGGCACCCGCCGTTCCTCGAAGGCGATGTCCAGTACCCGCAGCAGCAGCCACGGCCGCAAAGACCACGAGGAGTAGTTCCGGTTGGCGACGTAGAGCCTGTACATCGGCGGTTCCGCAGGGCGTCGCCGGCCGGGCGACGGACCCGGCCATCATAAGTCGCGGCAGGCCCGGCGCCGCTCAGGCCACCCGGCTGCGCCGCGCCCGCTCCAGGTGCACCAGCAAAAGCGAGATCGCCGCCGGGGTCATGCCGGGGATGCGCTGGGCCTGGCCGAGGGTCAGCGGGCGCACGCGCTCGAGCTTCTGCCGGACCTCGGCCGACAGGCCGCGCACGCCGGCGTAGTCGAAGCCTTCGGGGATCGCGGTCTCCTCGTGCCGGCGCTGGCGCGCGATCTCCTCGCGCTGGCGCTCGAGGTAGCCGGCGTACTTGACCCCGATCTCGACCTGCTCGGCCACCTGCGCATCGTCCGTGCCCGGGCCCAGCGACGGCACCGTCATCAGCATCGCGTAGCCCAGCTCGGGACGCTTGATCAGGTCCAGGGCATTGGTCTCGCGGCTCACCGCCACGCCCAGCTGCGCCTCGACCTCGCGGCCCAGGGCGTTGCCCGGCGTCGCCCACAGCGCGCGCAGGCGCGCGGTCTCGGCCTCGATCGCCTCGCGCTTGGCGCAGAAGCGCGCCCATCGCGCGTCGTCGACCAGGCCCAGGTCGCGGCCGATCGCGGTCAGGCGCAGGTCGGCATTGTCCTCGCGCAGCTGCAGCCGGTACTCGGCGCGGCTGGTGAACATGCGGTAGGGCTCGCTGGTGCCGTGGGTGATCAGGTCGTCGACCAGCACGCCCAGGTAGGCCTGGTCGCGGCGCGGCGACCAGCCGTCCTGCCCGCGCACGTGGCGGGCGGCGTTGAGGCCAGCGAGCAAGCCCTGGGCGGCGGCCTCCTCGTAGCCGGTGGTGCCGTTGATCTGGCCGGCGAAGAACAGTCCCGGCACCAGCCGCGTCTCCAGGGTGGGCTTGAGCCCGCGCGGGTCGAAGAAGTCGTATTCGATCGCGTAGCCGGGCCGGGTGATGTGCGCACGCTCAAAGCCGCGGATCGAGCGCACCAGCTCCAGCTGCACGTCGAACGGCAGCGAGGTGGAGATGCCGTTGGGATAGATCTCGGCCACGTCCAGCCCCTCGGGCTCGACGAAGATCTGGTGGCTGGCCTTCTCGGCGAAGCGCACCACCTTGTCCTCGATCGAGGGGCAGTAGCGCGGGCCGATGCCTTCGATCTGGCCGCTGTACAGCGGCGAGCGGTCCAGCGCGCCGCGGATGATCTCGTGGGTGCGCTCGGAGGTGTGGGTGATCCAGCACGGCACCTGGCGCGGATGCTGCCCGGCCCGGCCGAGGAACGACATCACTGGCAGCGGATCGTCGCCCGGCTGCGCTTCCATCACCGAGTAATCAAGCGTGCGCCCGTCGATCCGCGGCGGGGTGCCGGTCTTGAGCCGGTCGATCGCGAACGGGCGCTCGCGCAGGCGCGCGGCCAGGGTGGTCGAGGGCGGGTCGCCCATGCGCCCGGCGGCGTACTGGGTCGGGCCGATGTGGATCTTGCCGGCGAGGAAGGTGCCGGCGGTCAGCACCACCGCGGACGCCTCGAAGCGCAGGCCGGTCTGGGTCACGACCCCGCGCACGGCGTCGCCCGCGCCTTCGCCGATCAGCAGATCGTCCACCGCGGCCTGGAACACGGTCAGGTTAGGCTGGTTCTCCACGATCCGGCGGATCGCCTGGCGGTACAGCGCGCGGTCGGCCTGGCAGCGGGTGGCGCGCACCGCCGGGCCCTTGCTGGCGTTGAGGGTGCGCCACTGGATGCCGGCCAGGTCGGCGGCGTGCGCCATCGCCCCGCCGAGGGCGTCGATCTCCCTGACCAGATGGCCCCTGCCGATCCCGCCGATCGCCGGGTTGCAGCTCATCGCGCCCACGGTCTCGATGTTGTGGGTCAGCAGCAGGGTGCGCGTGCCACTGCGCGCGGCCGCCAGCGCGGCCTCGGTGCCGGCGTGGCCGCCGCCGATCACGATCACGTCGTAGCGGTGGAAGTCGTTCATGGGCATGGCGGTACGGCGCGGGATGAAGGGGCGGAAGCGGCGGCGGGCCGGAGGCCGGGGATTTTACCGCCGGTGTCCCCCGGCTCCGCCCGCGCGGGTTGGCATGGTTCCTGCTGAAACCCTCATGCACCCGCCGCGGCATGCGTCAGGGGCGCGGCTGGAATTGGAACAGGGGCCAGCCACGCGCGCGGCGGGGAAGCACGGGGGCCGGTAGTCGGGGGACTGCCGGCCCCTTTTTTGCCCGCGGTATCCCGGAAAGACGCAGCCCGGCCGAAGCCGGGCTGCGAAAGGGTGCCGACGTCCGACAGGGCCGGAACAGGGGGGATCCAGATTTCCCTGCCGGACATCGACATGGACCAGCCAGACGGGTCAGAAGCTGACGCGCATGGTCACTGCGGATTAGCTTGCGTCCAGACGCAGGCCAACGCAAGGGGATTTTCAGCGCTCCAGCGAGTCGCGATTCACAGTCCTGGAACGCGGTTCGGGCCGCGACTGGGCCGGACGATCCGCGCTGCGTGGCCTCGCCGGTTCGGCCCGCGACTGCTGCGCCGGACGCGGCGCCATCGCCGGGGCCGGACGCTGCACCCGGACCGGCGCGGCTGCCGGCGGAACCGACGACGGGCGCGGCTGGGCGGACAGGGTCCGGGTCGCCGGGACGCTGGCCGGAACCACGGCCCGGCCCGGGCTGTTGGCCTGGCGCGGCATCGGCCCCGGGCCGTCGGCCCGGCGCAGCCGGTCCAGGTCGCGCCAGGGCGCGCGATCGGGGCGAGGCGGCCGGTTGTTGCCGCTCACCGGCGGCGGCGGCCGGTCCGGTCCGTTGCCGTGGTTCTGGCCGTGGCCGTGGCCGTAATCCGGGCGTGGGGGGCGCGGCGGGCGCGGCTGCACCGGGTAGTAGATCGGCGGCCGACCGTAGTAGCCGCCCCGGTACGGGTAGTAGTACGAGGGATAGCCATAGCTGAGCCCGAACGACACGCCCGGGCTGTAGCCGTAGTACGGGCCGGCGTACGGATTGCCGTATTCGTCGTAGTAGCGGTAGACGGTGGAAGGCTGGCCGCGGTAGTAGCCGCCGCCATCGTCCACGTAGCCATAAGTGGCGCAGCCGCCCAGCGCCAGGGTCAGTGCCAGCGCGGTCAACGGTCGGAATCGCATGGGACATCCCCCTTTGCCTCGAGCCTGCAGCTTCGGCGCCAGGCATTGAATCCGTGCTTAACCCTTCCTGCGCGGGCGTACCCGCCATGAACGGTACAGCCGCCGTTCCATTCTGGGCGACGCCGCCGATACGTTAACCTTCGTGCATGGCTCCCGACCTGCCCGTTCCCGACGACGTCCTCGCCGCCGCCGCGCGGATCGCCGGGCACGCGCAAATCACGCCGGTGCTGCGTTCGCACAGCCTGGACGCGATCGCCGGCTGCGAACTGGCGTTCAAGGCCGAGCACCTGCAACGCGGCGGCGCGTTCAAGTTCCGCGGCGCCTGCAACGCGGTGTGGGCGCTGCCCGCCGACGTGGCCGCGCGCGGGGTGGTCACCCACTCCTCCGGCAACCACGGCGCGGCCTTGGCCCTGGCCGCACGCGGCCGCGGCATCCCCTGCCACGTGGTCGTGCCCGCCGGCGCGGTGGCCGCCAAGCTGGCCAACATCCAGCGCCATGGCGCCACCCTGTGGCGCTGCGAGCCGACCCAGGCCGCGCGCGAGGCCACCTGCGCCGAAGTCCAGGCCGCCACCGGCGCCACCCTGATCCATCCCTACGCCGACCCGCAGGTGATCGCCGGCCAGGGCACCGCGACCCTGGAACTGGTCGGCGAGGCCGGCGCGCCCGAAATCATGGTGGTGCCGGTCGGCGGCGGCGGCCTGGCCGCCGGCACCGCGCTGGCGCTGGCGGCGGTCGCGCCCGGCTGCCGCCTGGTCCTGGCCGAACCGGCCGGGGCCGCCGATACCGCCCATGCCCTGGCCACCGGCGCGCGCGATCCGGACTTCGTTCCCGACACCCTCTGCGATGGTCTGCGCGGCGCCTTGGGCGCGCCGAACTTCGCCCTGCTGCGCGCCGCCGGCGCCGAGGCGGTGGTGGTCGAGGACACGGCCACGGTGGCGGCGATGAAGCTGGCCTGGCAGGTGCTCAAACAGGTGGTCGAACCTTCGTCGGCGATCGCCCTGGCGGCGGTGCTGGCCGAGCCGGCGCGCTTCGCCGGGCGCCGCGTCGGCGTGGTCCTGAGCGGCGGCAACGTCGACCTGGAGGCGCTGCCGTGGCGGCACTGAACCGCGGCCACCGGGCGCGCCGCCGCGGCGCCCTGGGCTGGCTATGGCGGCTGGCGCTGCTGTTGCTGTTGTGGCTGGCGGCGGTGGCGGCCTGGATCGTCTGGGTCGGCCAGCGCGACCAGGCCGGCGCGGCCGACGCCATCATCGTGCTGGGCGCGGCGGCCTACGACGCGCGGCCTTCGCCGGTGTTCGAGGAACGCATCCGCCACGGCCTGGACCTGTACCGCCGCGGCCATGCGCCGGTGCTGCTGTTCACCGGCGGCTACGGCACCGGCGCGCGCTTCGCCGAGTCCCAGGTCGCGCGCCGCTACGCCCTGCGCCACGGCATCCCCGAGTCGGCGATCCTGATCGAGGCCAGCTCGCGCACCACCCTGCAGAACCTGCAGCAGGCGCGCACGCTGATGCAGGAGCACGGCCTGCGCCGGGCGATCGTGGTCAGCGATCCGCTGCACATGGCCCGCGCCCTGCGCCTGTGCCGGCAGCTGGGGATCGAGGCGGTCGGCTCGCCGACCCCGAGCACGCGCTTCCGCAGCGTGCAGACCCAGTGGAAGTTCCTGCTGCAGGAGGTCTACTTCTTCCACCGCGACCTGGTCCTGCGCGCGGCCTGAGCCGGCGCCGCGGGGCTATCATGTCGGCCCCCACGCACGCAGGCGCTGCTCCATGAGGATCGATGGCACCCGCCGCCAGGACCGCGCCACCGAGCTGGTGCTGGCCTACTACGCCGCGTTCAACCGCGGCGACCGCCAGGCCATGCTCGCCCTGCTCGCCGACGACGTGGTCCATGACCTCAACCAGGGCGCGCGCGAGAACGGCAAGGCCGCCTTCGCCGCCTTCATGCAGAGCATGGACGCCAGCTACCGCGAGCGGCTGGAGGACATCGTGGTCCTGGCCTCGCCCGACGGCGACCGCGCCGCGGCCGAGTACGTGGTCCACGGCCAGTACCTGAAGGACGACGAGGGCCTGCCGCCGGCGCGCGGGCAGGAATACGTGCTGCCCGGCGGCGCGTTCTTCGACATCCGCGGCGAGCGCATCGCGCGGGTCAGCAACTACTACAACCTGCAGGACTGGATCGCTCAGGTTTCCGGCTGACGGTCGCCGCTCAGGGCTGGCGGCGGCGGATCGGGATCGCCGACAGCGGCACCGCCGCGATCTCGTGGCCGCCCTCGCGGATCGGCGCACCCGGCGCCGGCGCCCAGGCCTGGGCGTAGACCACTTCCCAGCTGCTGGGCAGGCGGCCTTCGGCGTCGCGCAGGGGTTCGTAGGCGGCCGCGGCCGCGGCGAAGCGCGCCCGCCCGGTGAGGCTGCGGCGGCGGCTGGCCAGGGCGTTGGTCGCGCCGATCGCGCGCAGCTCGCCCATCAGCGCCGGCAGGTCCGGATAGGTGAGGGTGAACAGGTCGCGGTCCAGCACCGGATCGCGGAAACCGGCCGCCATCAGCGCATCGCCGAACTGGGCGATGGACGCGAACGGGCTGACGTGCGGGGCGGCATCGGCCTGGGCGAAGGCCTCGCGCAGTTCGGCCAGCGTTTCCGGGCCGAAGCTCGAGCACAGCAGCAGGCCGCCCGGTTTGAGCACCCGGCGCAGTCCGGCGAACACCGCCGGCAGGTCCTCGACCCACTGCAGGCACAGGTTGCTGAAGACCACGTCCACGCTGCCCTCGGCCAGCGGCAGGGCGCGCGCATCGGCGCACACCCGCGAGAACGGCTTCCACCAGCCGGCCTGCTGCCTGGCCTGGCGCAGCATCGGCAGGGCCAGGTCGATGGCGACAACCTGCGCCTTCGGCCAGCGCTTCTTCATCGCCGCCGCCGCATGGCCGGTGCCGCTGCCCAGGTCCAGCGCCACCGTCGGCACCCGCCCGTCGAGGTATTCCAGCGATTCGAGCAGGCGCGCGCGCACCTCGGCCTGCAGCGCCGCGGCCGCGTCGTAGCCGTCGGCGGCGCGCGAGAAGGCGCGGCGCACCTGGCGGGGATCGAACAGGGATTCCATCGGGAAAGCGGTGCGGCCGGGACTCAGGGGCCGATATTGTCGGCGAACGCGGCCAGTTCCGCCGCCACCGCGTCGACATGGCCGAGGAACGGCGCGTGCCCGGCGCCGGCCAGCTCGACGAAGCGCGCCTCCGGCGCCCGTGCCGCCGCCGCGGCCATGCCCTTCGGATCTACCAGGCGGTCGCGGCCGCCGGCCAGCCACAGGCTGGGCACGCGCAAGCCGGGCAGGCTGCGGCGCAGGTCGCTGCCGTCGAGCAGGGCCAGGCCGGCGCGCAAGGCGGCCGGATCCGGTTCGCCGCGCGCGTGCAGCAGCGCGCGCAGGGTCTTCAGTTCCGCGCGGCCATGCTCGGAACCGAGCGTGTCCAGGGCGATGAAGCGGTCCAGGGTGCCGGCGTAGTCGCGGCCCAGCTCCTCGCCGAAGCGGGCGAACACGCTGGCCTCGACCGCGTGCGGCCAGTCCGGCCCGCGGACGAAGCGCGGCGTGGCCGCGACCATGGCCAGGCCGCGCACGGTCGGCAGGGTGGCCGCGGCGCGCAGCGCGAACAGGCCCCCCAGCGACCAGCCCAGCCAGATCGCCGGCGGCACCCGCGCGGCGATCGCGCTGACCACCGCGGGCAGGTCCAGGTTCTCGTCCGGATCGCGGCTGTGGCCGTGGCCGGGGAGGTCGACCAGGTGCAGGCGGAAGCGCGGCGTCAGGCGCTGGACCAGCGGCGCGAACACCCCGCCGTGCAGGGCCCAGCCGTGGATCAGGACCAGGTCCGGGCCCTGGCCATGGGTTTCGATGTGCATGCGCGCATTGTCGCAGGACGCCCGGCCCTCATCCGCCCCTTCGGAGCACCTCGATCCGCGCCCCGGCCCGGCGCAGCGCGCCGGCCGTTCAGGCGTGTGCGAGCCACTGGCTCGCAAGCAACACGCCTTTACCCCGCAGGGGAAGGGAAAGCCGTCAGGCGGCGGCGCGGTCGGCCCGCTCGCGGGCGTCGGCGATCGCCACCAGCAACGCCTGCACCTGCTGTGGCGTGTGCAGGGCCGAGAGCGTCACGCGCAGGCGCGAGCGGCCCTCCGGCACGGTCGGCGGGCGGATCGCGGTGACCAGGAAACCGGCGTCCTCCAGCGAGGACGACATCGCGGTGGCCACCGATTCGTCGCCGCACAGCACCGGCTGGATCGGGGTCGAGGAGGCCATCAGGTCCAGACCGAGGCGGCCGGCGCCGGTACGGAACTGCTCGATCAGCTCGCGCAGGCGCTCGCGCCGCCAGTCGTCGCGGCGGGCCAGCTTGAGCGCGGCCAGCGAGGCGGCGGCCTGCGCCGGCGGCAACGCGGTGGTGTAGAGGTAGGGCCGCGCGCTGCCGGCCAGGTGCTCGACCAGGTCGGCGTCGCCGGCGACCACCGCGCCGTAGCCGCCCAGGGCCTTGCCCAGGGTCGCCAGCTGCAAGGGCACTTCGCGCACGCCCAGCCCGGCCTCGGCCACGGTGCCGCGGCCCTGCGGGCCGAGCACGCCGATGCCGTGGGCGTCGTCCACGTACAGCAGGGCCTCCTGGGTGCGCGCCACCAGCGACAGCGCGCGCAGGGGCGCGACGTCGCCGTCCATGCTGAACACGCCGTCGGTCGCCAGCATGGCCGCGCCGCCCGGGGCGTTGCGCAGCTGGCGCATCGCGCCTTCCGGGTCCAGGTGCGGGTAGCGGCGCAGGCGGCAGCCGGCCAGGCGGGTGGCGTCGATCAGGCTGGCGGGGGTGAGCCGGTCCTGGACGCAGACGTCCTCGTCCTCCAGCAACGCCTGCTGCACCGCCAGGTTGGCGGCGAAGCCGCTGCCGAACAGCAGGGCGCGCGGCACCTGCAGCCAGTCGGCCATTTCCCGCTCGAGCTGCTCGTGCAGGGCGTGGTGACCGCAGACCAGGTGCGAGGCGGTGGAGCCGGCGCCCTCGCGCGCGGCCGCATCCTGCAGCGCCGCGCCGACCTCGAACTGCGAGGCCAGGCCCAGGTAGTCGTTGCTGCAGAAGCCGGTCAGCCAGCGGCCGTCGACCTCCAGGCGCACGCCGTCGCGGCGGGCGACGGTGCGGCGCTGGCGCAGCCGGCCCTGGGCAGTGCGCAGGCGCCGCTGGGCGAGGATGCGTTCGTGGATGTCGGTGCGCGCCATGTGGGTCCCTCCCCCCCGGGAGCCGTGCGGCCGCTCAGGCGGCGCGCTCGCAGGCCGGCGCCGGGGCGGTGATGTCGGCATGCACGGTACCGCCCGCAACCGATTCGGTTCCGTGATCGTGGTCACACTGGACGAGCGACATGGGCCGCAGGCCCAGGCGCGCGAACAGGGCCTGGTCGCGCTCGGTGTCCGGGTTGCCGGTGGTCAGCAGCTTCTCGCCGTAGAAGATCGAGTTGGCCCCGGCCAGGAAGCACAGCGCCTGCAGTTCGTCGCCCATCTGCTCGCGCCCGGCCGACAGCCGCACCATCGAGCGCGGCATCGCGATCCGGGCCACGGCGACCATGCGCACGAACTCGAACGGATCCAGCGCCTCGGTCCCGGCCAGCGGGGTACCGGCGACCTGGACCAGCTGGTTGATCGGCACCGAGTCCGGGTGCGCCGGCAGGTTGGCCAGCGCCTGCAAAAGGCCGGCGCGCTGCTCGCGGGTCTCGCCCATGCCGACGATGCCGCCGCAGCAGGTCTTCAGCCCGGCGTCGCGCACGTGCTCCAGGGTGTCCAGGCGGTCCTGGTACTGACGGGTGCGGATGACGTCGCCGTAGAACTCCGGCGCGGTGTCCAGGTTGTGGTTGTAATAGTCCAGGCCGGCGTCGCGCAGCGCGTGCGCCTGCCCGGGCGAGAGCATGCCCAGGGTCGCGCAGGTCTCCAGGCCCATCGCCTTCACCCCGGCGATCATCGCCGCCACCTTGGGGATGTCGCGGTCCTTGGGCGAGCGCCAGGCCGCGCCCATGCAGAAGCGCGAGGCGCCGGCGGCCTTGGCCTGGCGGGCCTTGGCCAGGACCTGCTCGGTGTCCATCAGCTTGGTCGCGTCCACCCCGGTGTGGTAGCGCTGGGCCTGCGGGCAGTAGCCGCAGTCCTCCGGGCAGCCGCCGGTCTTGACCGAGAGCAGGGTCGAGACCTGGACCTCGGCCGGGTCGAAGTTCTCGCGATGCACCGCCGCGGCGCGGAACAGCAGCTCGGGCAGGGGCAGGTCGAACAGCGCGAGCAGTTCCTCGCGACGCCAGTCGTGGCGGATTTCCGAAGTCACGGGGAGCGGTTTCCTGACGGCGGCCGAGGCCGGGCGCCGGCAGTCTGGAAAGCATGCCCAGCCCTGTCAACCACGGATGCGCTTCTCCGGTTTACGGCACGGACCCGATCCGGTCGCGCCTGCGCACGTGGCTGCGGGCCGCCGCCGACCAGCTGCTGCCACCGCGCTGCCTGCTCTGCGCCGAGCCCGGCGAGGGCGGCCTGGACCTGTGCGCCGCCTGCCGAAGGTCGCTGCCGTCCAATCGCGACGCCTGCCGGCACTGCGCCCTGCCTTTGCCGCCCGCGGACCTGCACCCGGACCGGGTGTGCGGAACCTGCCAGCGCCGGCCGCCGCCGCTGGACGCGGTGCAGGCCGCCTTCGTCTATGCCCCGCCGCTGGACCGGCTGCTGCCGCGCTTCAAGTTCCACCAGGACCTGGCCGCCGGCCGCCTGCTGGCGCGGCTGATGGCCGACGCCTTCGCCACGGCCGCACGGCCGCAGGCGCTGGTGCCGGTGCCGCTGCACCGCGGCCGCCTGCGCCGCCGCGGCTACGACCAGGCGCTGGAACTGGCGCGGCCGCTGGCCCGGCGGCTGCAGCTGCCGCTGCACCCCGGCGCGCTGCGCCGGATCCGCGCCACCGCGGCCCAGTCCGAACTGGACGCGGCGGCGCGGCGGCGCAACCTGCGCGGCGCCTTCCAGGTCGCCGGCGGTGTATCGCTGCCCGCACACGTGGCCCTGGTCGACGACGTGATGACCACGGGCGCGACCCTGCATGCGGCTGCCACCGCCCTGCGCCGCGCAGGCGTGACGCGGGTGGATGCCTGGGTCTGCGCGCGGGTGCCTTGATCGGAGGGATTTGACAGGCTTCGGCACGGCGGAGTATCCCGTGGCCATGTCGACGCCGCGCCCCACACCCCGGAACCGCAGCTGGTGGCCGTTCGCGCTCTACGGCCTGGCCGCCGTCGGCTTCGGCCTGTTCACCCTGTTCCAGCCGGAATCGACCGTGCTGGTGATGGTGATGGGCTTCGGCGTGCTGGCCCTGGTCGATGGCGCGATCAGCCTGTTCAGCGTGTTCCGCAAGGACATCGCCCTGCCGAACTGGCTGCTGCTGGTCTACGCCGCCAGTTCGATCGCCTTCGGGGTGCTGGCGCTGGTGGACCCGCGCCTGGTGGCCGAAGTCCTGGTCTGGCTGCTGGCGCTGTGGCTGATGATCGCCGGGCTGTCGCGGATCGTATTCGCGGTGCAGCTGCGGCACCTGCTCGGCGGCAACTGGCTGCTGGCGCTCAGCGGCGTGCTGGCCGCGCTGCTCGGGGTGCTGTTCGTGGCCCGGCCGGGGCTGGCCCTGGCGACCGTAGCGTTCTGGGTCGCGATCGGCGCGCTGGTCTACGGCGGCCTGCAGCTGGCCCTGGCCTGGTGGATCCGGCGCCGCGCCCGCGCGGCCATCGTGCTGCCCGGCTGATCTTCAGCCGCGCCCGGCCAGCAGGTAGTGCCCGGCAATCCCGGCGAACACCGCCGCGCCGACCCAGTTGTTGTGCAGGAAGGCGCGGAAGCACGGTCCGCGCTCGCGCCCGCGCGCGATCCGGAACTCCCAGACCACCAGCGCCAGCGCCAACGCCAGGCCCGCCCAGTACGCCGCACCGAGCTGGGCGCTGCGCCCGGCCAGGGCCAGGGCCAGGAACACCAGCGCGTAGAGCACGCCCTGCGCCACTAGGTCCAAGTCGCCGAACAGGATCGCCGTGGATTTCGACCCGGCGCGGATGTCGTCCTCGCGGTCGACCATCGCGTACCAGGTGTCGTAGGCGGTGGCCCAGAGGATGTTGGCGCAGTACAGCAGCCAGGCCAGCGCCGGCACTTCGCCCTGGACCGCGGCGAAGGCCATCGGGATGCCCCAGCCGAAGGCCATGCCCAGGTACACCTGCGGCAGGTAGGTGTAGCGCTTGAGATAGGGATAGGTCGCGGCCAGGAACAGGCCGGCGAAGCTCAGCCACACCGTCAGCCGGTTCAGGGTCAGCACCAGGGCGAAGGCGGCCAGCATCAGCACCGCGAACACCGCCAGCGCCTCGCGCCCGGAGACCGCGCCGGTGGCCAGCGGCCGCTCCTTCGTGCGCTCGACCTTGCCGTCCAGCCAGCGGTCGGCGTAGTCGTTGATCACGCAGCCGGCCGAGCGGGTCAGCCAGACCCCGGCGGTGAACACGAACAGGGTCCACCACGGCGGCATCCCGCCCGCGGCCAGCCATAGCGCCCACCAGGTCGGCCACAGCAAAAGCAGCGAACCGATCGGGCGGTCGCCGCGGACCAGCTTCCAGTACTGGCCCAGGCGCTCGCGCCAGCGCGGCACGGGCACCGGGACGGGAGTCTCGTAGCGTTCGTAGGACATGGGCGGATTCTATCGACTCACCGCCCCGTTCCTCCGCCTGCAAACGGAACGGCGTTCCGGAACGGCGTTTTCCGCTACACTAGCCGGCCACGCGCCTGTAGCTCAGCCGGATAGAGTAGCGGCTTCCGAAGCCGTTGGTCGGGGGTTCGAATCCCTCCAGGCGCGCCATCCGCACCCGTGCCACCAGAGCGAATGCCCAAGCGCGAACGCCAGAAGCCAGGTTCGGTGACGATCCTCGACGTGGCCAAGCATGCAGGCGTTTCGCCGATGACCGCCTCGCGCGTGATCAACGGCAATCCCCGGGTCGGCCAGGACCTGCGCGAACGGGTGCAGGCTTCGGTCCAGGCCCTCGGCTATCGTCCCAACCTCGCCGGCCGCTCGCTGCGCACCGCCGGCACGGCGCGCATCGGCGTGCTCTACAGCAATCCGTCGGCGGCCTATCTCAACGAGCTGATGCTCGGCATCCTCGAGCAGAGCAGCCTGGCCGGCACCCAGGTGCTGGTGGAGAAGTGCGGCGGCATCGCCAGCCAGCGCGCGGCCACCGAGCGCCTGCTCGAGGCCGGGGTGGACGGGGTGATCCTGCCGCCGCCACTGTGCGATTCGCCGCAGACCCTGCGCGAGCTGGACGAGCGCGGCATCCCGGTGGTCGCGGTGGCCACCGGCGCGCCGGTCGAAGGCGTGTCCTCGGTGCGGATCGACGATTACCAGGGCGCGCGGACGATGACCCGGCACCTGCTCGAGCTGGGCCACGTCCGGATCGGCTTCATCCAGGGCGATCCGGCCCACACCCCGGCGCAGCTGCGCCGCCAGGCCTTCCTCGACACCATGGCCGAGGCTGGGATCGCGGTGCCGGAGGAATGCCTGGCGGTGGGCATGTTCACCTACCGCTCCGGTCTGGGCGCGGCCCGCCAGCTGCTCGAACTGCCGCAGCGCCCGACCGCGGTGTTCTGCAGCAACGACGACATGGCCGCCGCGGCGATGGCCGTGGCCCATGGCATGGGCCTGCGCATCCCCGAGGCGCTGACCATCGTCGGCTTCGACGACACGCCGATGGCCACCACCCTGTGGCCGGAGCTGACCACCATCCGCCAGCCGGTCACGGCGATGGGCAAGGCCGCGGTGTCGCTGATGCTGGAGGAGCTGCGCGCGCGCCGCGGCGGGCGCCACCACGACGCCGTGCACCAGGTGATGAAGCACGCGCTGGTCAAGCGCCAGTCCTCGGCGCCCGCCGGCGCCTGAGCGCGCGGGCGGCACTCGTCCTGATCGCAGAATCTTCGTCGGTGCCGCATGCGGCACTGCCGCACGCCTGTGCGCGATACCGGTGGTAACCTTACCTTGCCTGCGATCCGGCGGTTTCCGGGCACGCATCTCCTTCCCCGATCCGCCGCGGAAACGACCACGCATGAGCCAGGAACAGGCCGCCCCGCTTCGCCAGCCCGATTTCCGTTCGCGCGACTTCCTGCTCGGCCACGTCCGCGAGACCCTGGCCTTCTATCACCCGCGCTGCATCGATCCGGCCGGCGGCTTCTTCCAGTTCTTCAAGGACGACGGCACGGTCTACGACCCGCACACCCGGCACCTGGTGAGCAGCACCCGCTTCGTCTTCAACTACTCGATGGCCTGGCAGCACTTCGGCGAGCCGGCCTACCGCGACGCGGTCCGGCACGGCATCGACTTCCTGCGCCAGGCCCACCGCAACCCGGACACCGGCGGCTATGCCTGGCTGCTGCGCGACGGCGAGGTGGTCGATGCGACCAACCACTGCTACGGCCTGGCGTTCGTGGTCCTGGCCTACGCCAAGGCGCTGGAAGCAGGCATGGAGGAGGCGCGCGCCTGGATCGCCGAGACCTGGGAGCTGATGGAACGCCACTTCTGGGAGCCGCGGCACGGGCTGTACGCGGACGAGGCCGACGCCGACTGGAACGTCTCGGCCTACCGCGGCCAGAACGCCAACATGCACGCCTGCGAAGCCTGGCTGGCCGCGTACGAGGCCAGTGGCGAGGAGCGCTACCTACGCCGCGCCGAACTGCTGGCGCGGAACATGACCGGCCGCCAGGCCGCGCTCGCCGGCGGCCTGGTCTGGGAGCACTACCGCCGCGACTGGTCGCCGGACTGGGAGTACAACCGCGGCGACCGCAGCAACATCTTCCGGCCCTGGGGCTTCCAGCCGGGGCACCAGACCGAATGGGCCAAGCTGCTGCTGATCCTCGACCGCCATGCGCCCGACCCCGCCCACCTGCCGCGCGCGCGCGACCTGTTCGACCGCGCCGTGGCCATGGCCTGGGACCCCGAGCATGGCGGCCTGGTCTACGGCAACGACCGCGAGGGCGGCTTCTACGACGAAGACAAGTACTTCTGGGTCCAGGCCGAGTCGCTGGCCACCGCCGCCCTGCTCGGCGCGCGCACCGGCGAGGCGCGCTACTGGCAGTGGTACCAGCGCCTGTGGGACTACAGCTGGACCCACTTCGTCGACCACCGCCACGGCGCCTGGTACCGCATCCTCGGCCGCGACAACCGCAAGCTCACCGACGAGAAGAGCCCGGCGGGCAAGACCGACTACCACACCATGGGCGCCTGCTACGAAGTGCTGAAGGCGCTCTGAGGCGCCCTACAGCGCCAGCACCCGCTCGACCTCTTGGCGCGATGGCGCATGCGCCCCGGCCCGGGTGCAGGCCGCCGCCGCGGTGGCCGCGGCGAAGCGCACGTGCTCGGCCAGGTCCGCGCCCGGCCGCAGAAGACGGCTGGCGAGGAAGCCACCGATGCAGGCATCGCCCGCGCCGACCGTGTCGGCCACCGGCACCGCGAAGGCCGGCTGCTCGATCCGGCGCCCGTGCGCGTATGCGGTCATGCCATCCCCGCCGCGGGTGTAGAGCAGTACTGCGTCCGGCGCCAGCGCCTGGACCCGGGCCAAGGCGGCGTCCGGATCCAACACCGGGTAGATGTGGCGCAGGTCCTCGTCGGAGATCTTCAGTACCGAGGACAGCGCGGCCAGCCGCTCGAACAGCGGCGGATAGTCCGCCCCCATCAGCGCCCGGCAGTTGGGATCGAAACTGACCGGCACCCCGGCCGCGTGCAGCGCTCCGGCGATCGCCAGCAGGCGCGCGCCCAGCGGCTGGCGGACCAGGCTGATGCAGCCGAAGTGGGCGATCCTGCAGGCTGCCTGCCAGCCGGCAGGCAGCCGCGACGGATCGAACGCCAGGTCGGCGCTGTTCTCGCCGAGGAAGAAATAGCGCGGCGGATGCAGTTGGTGGACCATCGCCAGCAGCGGCGGCCTGGCCACCACCTGCATGAAGCGCGCGTCCAGCCCGGCCGCCTGCGAGCGGGCGACGATCTCCTGGCCGAACAGGTCCTCGCTGACCGCGCCGCCCCAGCCGGTGGGCACGCCCAGGGTCGCCGCCACCCGCGCCACGTTCCAGCAGGCGCCGCCGGCGATGCTGCGCCAGCCGTCCTCGCCGGTGCGGACGAAGTCGGTCAGCGCCTCGCCGAAGACCACCAGCGGCGGCAGTTGCGCAACGCTCATGCCCGGTCGAGTGCGCCGGCGCGCACCAGCAGGCCGTAGCCGGCGATGCAGGCGTAGCAGGCCACCGGCACCAGCAAGGCCAGGGCCAGGCCGATGCGGTCGGCGGCCAGGCCCATCAGCAGGGGCACGATCGCGCCTCCGACAATAGCCAGGCAGAGGATGCCCGAGCCGCCCGGGGTGTCCTCGCCCAGGCCGTCGATCGACAGGGTGAAGATGGTCGGGAACATCACCGAGTTGAACAGGCCGATCGACAGGATCGCCACCGCCGCTGCGGTGCCTTCCAGGGTGGTGGCCGCCAGCAGGCCGAGGACCGCCGCGCCGGTGGCGCACACCGCCAGCACCAGCCCCGGGGCGACGAAGCGCAGCACCCACGAGCCGATGAAGCGGCCGACCATGGCCAGGCCCCAGTACACCGAGATCAGGTTGCCGGCCGAATGCTCGCTGGAGGTCGCCCCGGCCATGATCAGGTAGTTCACCAGGGCGCTGCCGACCGCGACCTCGGCGCCGACGTAGAGGAAGATCGACAGGGCACCCAGGCTCAGCTTCGGGATCTTCAGCAGGCGCAGGTAGTCGCCGTGGCCGACCGCGCGCACTTCCGGTACCGGCGAGCGCCGCATCCACCAGCACAGCGCGGCCAGCAGCACCAGCACCGCGGCGATGATCATGTACGGCACCCGCACGTGGCCGGCCTGCTCGACCCGGAACGCGGCCAGCGCCGTCGCATCCATCCCCGGGCTCGGTTCGGACACGCCGGCGGCCAGGATCAGGGCCGAGCCGAACAGCGGCCCGAGCATGGTGCCGAACGAGTTGAACGCCTGGGCCAGGGTCAGCCGGCTGTGCGCCCGCGCCGGGTCGCCGAGGCCGGCGGCCAGCGGGTTGGCCGCGACCTGGACGATGGTGATGCCGCCGGCGAGCACGAACAGCGCCGCCAGGAACGCGGGGTACCAGCCCATCGAGGCGGCCGGTGCGAACATCAGGCAGCCGCCGGCCATCACCAGCAGGCCGAGCACGATCCCGCGCAGGTAGCCGATCCGGCTGATCAGCAGGCCGGCCGGGATCGAGACCACGAAGTAGGCCAGGAAGAAGCAGAACTGGGTCAGCATCGCCTCGGCGTAGCCCAGCGAGAAGGTCGCCTTCAGCTTGGGGATCAGCACGTCCACCAGCACCGTGCAGAAGCCCCAGGCGAAGAACAGGGCGATCACCAGCGGCAGAAGCCGCGACGAACCGGGCACGGCGGCGGCGGCGGAATCCTGTGGTCCTGCGACATGCATGGCGGTACTACTCCCCTTGGGTGGAATGGGCGGCGGAAGCGACGAAAACGGCGGCGGACGGCGCGGGCGCGGCGAAGCCATGCCGGCCCGGGCCGGTCGTCGCCGACCGGCGAAGCGGATTACGCATTCTCGAGACCCTCCCAAGCCCCTCGCATGCCGATGTCCCGGCAGGCAGCCGGGATGCGCATCGTGCCATGGCGGCGCGCAGCGCGGAGGTATCGTTACCCGGCGCGCGTGGATTTTCAACCGGCGCCGGGTCCGGCGCCGCGGACCCGCGCCTTCATCCGGCGGCGACGGCCGCCGGCACAGGCTGGCATTCCGTTCCCGAGGAGACTTCCCATGCCGCACCTTCGCCTTGCCGGCAGCGTCCTGGCCGCACTCGTCCTCGCCGGCTGCGCCGCCGGGCCACACGTCGCCCGGGTCGAGCCGATCGACGGCGTCGTTTCCGGCCAGTGCCACCTGGACATGGTCCGCGGCGCGGTCGGCCTGGCCGCGTCCGACGCCACCGTCGAGCGCGCCCGGATCGACAGCGACAGCACCGAGGTGCAGGTGGTCGGCGGCGCGGCCGAGCGCCCGGCCGACGGCAGCCTGCCCGACACCGCGTCCGCCGGCGGATCGCGCCTGACCATCGAGACCGGCGACCGCAACGCCATCACCGGGATGCGCTGCGGCTGAGCGGAGCGGCGGCTGACGCTCCGCTCAGGATGGCGGTGCGCTAGCCGGCGGCGCGGTGCGCGCGGCGCAGGAAGCCCAGCGCCGCCTGTTCCCATTGCCGCTGGCCGCGGCAGCGCGCGCAGCGCTTTTGCAGGCCGCCGTCCTTCCAGCCCGCGAACACCGTCGGATCGATGTAGGCGCTGCGGCACACCGCCGGGGTGTTGCCCAGGCTGGCCGCGACCGCGGCCACCACCTCGCGCTCCAGCCGGGCGCATTCGCGTGCATCGGCTGCCGCCTCGCACACGGCCAGCGCGCGCATCGCCGCCAGGGTCCCGCCCCAGGTGCGGAAGTCCTTGGCGGTGAAATCCTCGCCCATCGCCGCGCGCAGGTAGTCGTTGACCTGGGCCGACTGCACCGGGACCAGCTCGCCGGCCTCGTCGCGGTACTGGAACAGGCATTGCCCGGGCAGGTCGCGGCAGCGACGGACCAGACGCACCAGGCGGGCGTCGTCGATCACCGCCTCCTGCGCCTGCCCGCTCTTGCCGCGGAAGGCGATCCGGGCGCGGCCGCCGGCGAGGAACTCGACGTGGCGGTTGCGCAGGGTGGTCAGGCCGTAGGAGCGGTTCTGCCGGCGGTAGGCCTCGTTGCCGATCCGCAGGAGGGTCTCGTCCATCACCGCGACCACGATCGCCAGCACCTTCTCGCGCGGGTAGCCCGCCAGCGCCAGGTCCTGCCGCAGGCGTCGGCGCAGGGCCGGCAAAGCCTGGCCGAAGGCGACCACGCGGTCGAACTTGTTGCGGCCGCGATGCCGCGCCCACTGCGGGTGGTAACGGTATTGCTTGCGCCCGCGCGCGTCGCGCCCGGTGGCCTGCAGGTGGCCGCACGGATCGTTGCAGATCCAGACCTCGCGCCACGCCGGCGGGATCGCCAGGGCCCGGATCCGCGCCAGCGTGCGCGGATCGCGCACTGCCCGGCCGTCGGCGTCGCGATAACCGAAGCCGCGGCCCTGGCGTCGGCGGGCGATGCCGGGCTCACTGTCGGCGACATAGTGCAGGCCCGCCTGGTCGGCGCAGGCCACGGTCTCGGAAACGGGAGCGGAAGCAGCCATGCGGTCGCCGGTGCGGAAGTTCCCTCCAGTCTCGGCTGCGCGGCGCATCGACCGCGTCAAGCGCGCAAGGGGTCGTGCGCACCTGGACGCGAAGCCTGCGTCGAAGGGCCGCCACCGCATGCATGATCCCGTCGACCCGCGCAATGGGCCGGTGGCGTGAACGGTTAACGCAGGCCGTTGCCCGTGATACAAAGTTGCAGGACGCCGCCTTCCGGAACCCGCCCCATGCGCGCACGCACCCTCCAACGCCTTCCGCTCCTGGTCCTGCTGTCCCTGCTCGGCGCCTGTTCGGCCGGTGGGCCGCCGGTTTCGGACGAGGACGAGCGCGACGAGGCCGCGGTGGCGGCGCAGCAGGCCGCCGAATCGGCCGCCGCGCCGGCCGACGGCACGGCCGCGGTGCCACCGCCGGCGCCCACCTGCGACGCCAGCCAGGTCCAGGGCCTGGTCGGCAAGGCGGCCGACGAGGCCACCGTCGAGCAGGCGCGGATCGATGCCGGCGCCACTCGCGCACGGGTGCTCAAGCCGGGCCAGGCGGTGACCATGGAATTCGACGGCGCCCGCCTGAACCTGGAAGTGGACGCCGACGACAAGGTCGTCGCCCTGCGCTGCGGCTGAGCCGCGGCGGACATCGTCCGCACCCGCGGGCACCCCGGGGAAATCGCCCGTACGGACGGTTTCATGCGTATACGTCATGACCTCATGAGCGCAGGTTGCGGCACCGCAGCAACTGTGCTTTAGTCGGAATTCCGGTGGCATTCAGGTAGCGCAAGTTTCGAGAGAAACTGTGTGCGGTGCCGCCTTCGCTCGCGTTCGGGAATCAGCGCCCCGCACGCATGTTTTTCGAGGCAACACGCATGGCCCCCCGCAACCGCCACGGGCTGCCCGTCCAGAACGGGTTGTACGACTCTTCCTCCGAACGCGATGCCTGCGGCTTCGGCATGATCGCCCAGCTCGACGACCAGCCCTCGCGCGCGCTGGTCGACACCGCGATCGCCGCGCTCTCGCGCATGACCCACCGCGGCGGCGTCGCCGCCGACGGACTGACCGGCGACGGTTGCGGCCTGCTGATCCGCAAACCGGCCGCGTTCCTGCGCGCGCTCGCCCACGAGGCGAACATCGCCATCGGCGACAGTGCGCGCTTCGCCGCCGGCCTGGTGTTCCTGCCGCACGACGAGGCGGAAGCCGCGCAGTGCCGCGACACCCTGGAAGGCGAACTGCACCGGGTCGGAGTGGCGGTCAAGGGCTGGCGCGCGGTGCCGACCGACGAAAGCGTGTGCGGCCAGCTGGCGCGCGACACCCTGCCGGCGATCCAGCAGCTGTTCGTCGAGGCCGGCCCCGGCCAGGACGACGACGCCTTCGCCCTGGCCCTGTTCCTGGCCCGCCGCCGCAGCGAGCAGCGCCTGCGCCAGGCCGCCGACTACTACGTGGTCAGCCTGTCGCCGCACTCGATCGGCTACAAGGGCATGGTTCTGCCGGACAAGCTGGCGCGCTTCTACGTGGACCTGCAGCGCAGCGACCTGGCCTCCAGCGCGATCGTGTTCCACCAGCGCTTCTCCACCAACACCATGCCGCGCTGGCCGCTGGCCCACCCGTTCCGGATGCTGGCCCACAACGGCGAGATCAACACCATCGAGGGCAACCGCCGCTGGGCCCAGGCCCGCGGCAAGGTGTGGAAGACCCCGAAGTTCGACATCGCCGAACTCGAACCGATCGTGTCCATGCACGGCTCGGACTCGCAGAGCCTGGACAACATGCTGGAGCTGCTGGTCACCGGCGGCATGGACCTGATCCAGGCCCTGCGCATCCTGGTGCCGCCGGCGACCCAGTCGCTGGAGTTCAAGGACGCCGACCTGGCCGCGTTCTACGAGTTCTACGGCCTCAACACCGAGCCGTGGGACGGCCCGGCCGGGATCGTCTCGCTGGATTCGCGCTACGCCGCCTGCACCCTGGACCGCAACGGCCTGCGCCCCTCGCGCTGGCTGCTGACCTCCGACCGCCACTTCATCGTCGCCAGCGAGGCCGGCGTGTGGGAAGTGCCGACCGAGCGGATCGTGCGCAAGGGCAAGCTCGGCCCGGGCGAGATGATCGCCATCGACCTGCGCCGCGGCGACCTGCTCGACAGCGAGGCGGTGGACCGGATCAACCGCGGCCGCGCCCCGTACAAGCAGTGGCTGCACCAGGGCGTGACCTACCTGCAGACCGAGCTGATCGACCCGTCGCTGGCCGAGGAGCCGTTCGACGAGAAGACCCTGCGCAGCTACCACAAGCTGTTCCAGCTCACCTCCGAGGAGGTCGAGCACGTGCTGCGGCCGATGGCCGAGACCGAGCAGGAAGCCACCGGCTCGATGGGCGACGACACCCCCATGGCGGTGCTCAGCCAGCGCAACCGGCCGCTGTACGACTACTTCCGCCAGGCCTTCGCCCAGGTCACCAATCCGCCGATCGACCCGTTGCGCGAAGACTGCGTGATGTCGCTGGCCACCCAGCTGGGCAAGGAGACCAACATCTTCCATGCCGGCCCGGAGACGGTGAACCACGTCATCCTCAACTCGCCGGTGCTCAGCCAGCGCAAGCTGCGCCAGCTGATGAAGATGCCGCAGTACGCCGAGAAGAACCGGCTGATCGACCTGTCCTACGACCCGGAGGAAGGGCTGAAGGCCGGGATCGAGCGGATCTGCCGCGAGGTCGAGCAGGCCGCGCGCGACGGCGTGGTCATGCTCCTGCTGTCCGACCGCTACCCGGTGCCGGAACGGCCGATGGTCCACGCCCTGCTGGCCACCGGCGCGGTCCACCACCACCTGTGCAACGTCGGCCTGCGCTGCGACGTCAACCTGATCGTCGAGACCGGCACCGCGCGCGACGCCCACCACGTCGCCTGCCTGCTGGGCTACGGCGCCACCGCGGTCTACCCGTACCTGTCCTACCAGACCCTGTTCGACATGGGCCGGCACGGGATCCTGCAGCTGAAGAAGGGCGGCGAGACCGCCCAGGTCGGCCGCAGCTACCGCAAGGGCCTGTACAAGGGCCTGTCCAAGATCATCTCGAAGATGGGCATCGCCACCGTCGCCAGCTACCGCGGCGCGCAGCTGTTCGAAATCGTCGGCCTGGAGAAGGAGGTCGTGGACCTGTGCTTCGGCGGCACCCCGTCGCGGGTCGGCGGCGCCGGCTTCGAGCGCCTGGATCGCGACGCCCGCGAGCTGCAGTCGGCGGCCTGGAACGAGCTGAAGAAGCCGGAAATGGGCGGCCTGATCAAGTACGTCCACGGCGGCGAGTACCACATGTACAACCCGGACGTGGTCATGACCCTGCAAAGGGCGACCCGCTCGGGCGAGGCCACGGACTGGAAGGCCTACACCGATGCGGTGCATTCGCGCCCGCCGTCGGCCCTGCGCGACCTGCTGGAGCTGAAGCGGGCCGACACCCCGACCCCGATCGAGGACGTCGCCCCGGCCTCGGACCTGCTGCGCCGCTTCGACAGCGCCGCGATCTCGCTCGGCGCGCTCTCGCCCGAGGCGCACGAGGCCCTGGCCATCGCCATGAACCGCCTCGGCGGCCGCTCCAACTCCGGCGAGGGCGGCGAGGACCCGGTCCGCTACGGCACCGAGAAGCGCTCCAAGATCAAGCAGGTGGCCTCCGGCCGCTTCGGCGTCACCCCCGAGTACCTGGTCAACGCCGAGGTGCTGCAGATCAAGGTCGCCCAGGGCGCCAAGCCCGGCGAGGGCGGCCAGCTGCCCGGCCACAAGGTCAACGAGCTGATCGCGCGGCTGCGCTACGCCCGCCCGGGCATCGGCCTGATCTCGCCGCCGCCGCACCACGACATCTACTCGATCGAGGACCTGGCCCAGCTGATCTACGACCTCAAGCAGGTCAATCCGCAGGCGCTGGTTTCGGTGAAGCTGGTCGCGCACGCCGGCGTGGGCACCATTGCCGCGGGCGTGGTCAAGGCCGGCGCCGACCTGATCACCGTGTCCGGCCACGACGGCGGCACCGGCGCCAGCCCGATCAGCTCGATCCGCTATGCCGGCGGGCCATGGGAGCTGGGCGTGGCCGAGTCGCACCAGGCCCTGGTCGCCAACGACCTGCGCGACCGCACCATCCTGCAGACCGACGGCGGCCTGAAGACCGGCCTGGACGTGGTCAAGGCCGCTTTGCTCGGCGCCGACAGCTTCGGCTTCGGCACCGGGCCGATGATCGTGCTCGGCTGCAAGTACCTGCGCATCTGCCACCTCAACAACTGCGCCACGGGCGTGGCCACCCAGGACGACCGCCTGCGCAAGGACCACTTCACCGGCCTGCCGGAGCGGGTGGAGAACTACTTCCGGCTGCTGGCCGAGGAAGTGCGCGGCTGGCTGTCGTACCTGGGCGTGCGCTCGCTGGACGAGATCGTCGGCCGCACCGACCTGCTGCGCCAGCTGGACGTGGCCCCGCGCGCCGGCGTGCGCCTGGACCTGTCGCGGCTGCTGGCCCCGACCCCACGCGACGACGACCGCTGCGCCGCCGCGCGCCTGTACGAGTCGCCCGACAGCCTGGCCACCCAGCTGGACGTGCAGCTGGCCGGCGCGATCGCGAACAAGACCGGCGGCGAGCACCGCTACCTGATCCACAACACCGACCGCAGCATCGGCACCCGCCTGTCCGGCGCCATCGCCAAGGCGCATGGCAACCACGGCATGGAGGATGCGCCGATCACCCTGCACTTCCGCGGCACCTCGGGCCAGAGCTTCGGCGCTTTCAACGCCGGCGGCCTGAACCTGGAGCTGGAGGGCGAGGCCAACGACTACGTCGGCAAGGGCATGGCCGGCGGCCGCCTGGTGGTGCGTCCGCCGCGCGGCGCGCGCTTCGAGGCGCGCAACACCCCGATCCTGGGCAACACCTGCCTGTACGGCGCCACCGGCGGCGAGCTGTTCGCCGCCGGCCGCGCCGGCGAGCGCTTCGGCGTGCGCAACTCCGGCGCGCTGGCGGTGATCGAAGGCGCCGGCGACCACTGCTGCGAGTACATGACCGGCGGCTGCGTGCTGGTGCTGGGCAAGGTCGGCCTCAACTTCGGCGCCGGCTTCACCGGCGGCCTGGCCTACGTGCTCGACCAGGACCGCGACTTCGTCGACCGCTACAACCACGAGCTGATCGACATCCACCGGATCAGCCCGGAGGGCTTCGAGAGCTACCGCCAGCACCTGCACCGCCTGGTCACCCGCCACCGCGAGCTGACCGGCAGCATCTGGGCGCAGCAGATCCTGGACGAGTTCCGCGACTACGTCGGCAAGTTCTGGCTGGTCAAGCCGAAGGCCGCCAGCATCGAGTCGCTGGCCGATACCCTGAGGAGGGCGGCGTGAACGCGCATCCCTTCTCCGCCTCCGCCCTCCGCTCCTGCGGCCGCCACGGACCGCTGGCCGTGGCCCTGCTGTATGGCAACCGCAAGAAACGCGCGCTCTCCGGCGTGCCGCCCGCACGCCGGGGCTGACGCCCCGCCGCTGCCGCTCCAGGCGCGCCGCTCCGGTCGCACGACCGCCCGACGACCCTGGTCCTTACGACCGAACCGATCCACCTGCCGCCCGCGCGCGGCCGGATCCCGTGTCCCCGCTCCGCGGCGGACACCGGTCACCCGTCCCCGCGAATGCAGGGACACCGCCGGAATCCTTCGATGAGCCGCAAGCACGTTTTCCAATTCCTCGACCTGCCGCGCGAGATGCCACGGCGCATCCCGGTGGAGCTGCGCACCTCCGGCGACTGGGGCGAGCTGTACGGCAAGTTCGGCCTGCCCGAGGCCCAGCACCAGTCCGGCCGCTGCCTGGACTGCGGCAACCCCTACTGCAGCTGGAAGTGCCCGGTGCACAACGCCATCCCGCAGTGGCTGCAGCTGGTCCAGGAGAACCGCATCCTCGAGGCGGCCGCGCTGTGCCACTCGACCAATCCCCTGCCGGAAGTCTGCGGCCGGGTCTGCCCGCAGGACCGCCTGTGCGAGGGCAGCTGCACCCTCAACGACGGCTTCGGCGCGGTCACCATCGGCGCGGTGGAGAAGTACATCGTCGACACCGCCTTCGAGCAGGGCTGGCGCCCGGACCTGTCGGAGGTCGTGCCGACCGGCCGCCGGGTCGCGGTGGTCGGCGCCGGCCCGGCCGGCATCGGTTGCGCCGACCGGCTGGCGCGCGCCGGCATCCAGGCCGTGGTCTACGACCGCTACGAGCAGATCGGCGGCCTGCTCCAGTTCGGCATCCCGACCTTCAAGCTGGACAAGGGGGTGATCGCCAAGCGCCGCGAGGTGCTGGAAGGCATGGGCATCGAGTTCCGCCTGGGCGTGGAGGTCGGCCGCGACGTGACCGTCGAGCAGCTGCTGGAGGAGTACGACGCGGTGTTCCTCGGCACCGGCGCCTACCGCTACACCGACGGCGGACTGCCGGGCCAGGACCTGGAAGGCGTGCTGCCGGCGCTGCCGTTCCTGGTCCAGAACGGCCGCATCGTCACCGGCAACGATCCTGAGCTCGTCGCGAGCATGGGCCGGCCGATCGCCGGCTGGGAAGACAAGATCGCCCTGCCCGACCTGGCCGGCAAGCGCGTGGTCGTGCTCGGTGGCGGCGATACCGGCATGGACTGCGTGCGCAGCGCGATCCGCCTGGGCGCCGGCAAGGTCACCTGCGCCTACCGCCGCGACGAGGCCTCCATGCCCGGCTCGGCGCGCGAGGTGGCCAACGCGCGCGAGGAAGGCGTGCGCTTCCTGTTCAACCGCCAGCCGCTGGGGATCGAGGCCGGCGCCGACGGCAGGGCCAGCGGCGTGCGCGTGGTCGAGACCATGCTCGGCGAGCCGGATGCGCGCGGCCGCCGCAATGCCGTCGCGATCGAGGGCAGCGAGTCGGTGATCGAGGCCGACGTGGTGATCATCGCCTTCGGCTTCTCGCCGGAGGTGCCGGAGTGGATGACCGCTTTGGGCATCGAGGGCACGCCGAACGGGCGGATCGTCGCCGGCGGCGCGGCTTCCGACGGGAGCGGTCGCCTGCCGTACCAGACCACCCATCCGCGGGTGTTCGCCGGCGGCGACGCGGTGCGCGGCGCCGACCTGGTGGTCACCGCGGTGGCCGAGGGCCGCGACGCGGCGCAGAGCATCGCCGAGCTGCTGGCGGTGCAGGCGCCGGTGGCGAAGCCGGCGGTGGGCTGAGCCACGCCGCGGTCGAAGCGGAACAGGAAACCCCGGGGAAACCCGGGGTTTTTCTTCAGGCGGTTTCCGGCCCTGCTACGCGGCCATGTCGAGCACGACCCGGCCTTCGATCTCACCGCGGTGCATGCGGGCGAAGATGGCGTTGATGTTCTCCAGCCGGTCCGCGGTCACGGTCGCGGCGACCTTGCCGGCGGCGGCGAACTCCAGCGATTCCTGCAGGTCCAGGCGGGTGCCGACGATCGAGCCGCGCACGGTGATGCCGTTGAGGACCATGCCGAAGATGTCCAGCGGGAAGCTGCCCGGCGGCAGCCCGACCAGGGAGATGGTGCCGCCGCGGCGCATCATCCCCTGGGCCTGCTCGAACGCCCTGGGCGAGACCGCGGTGACCAGGGCGCCGTGGGCGCCGCCGATCTCCCGCTTCAGGAACGCGGCCGGGTCGGTGGTGCGGGCGTTGACCGTCGCCGTCGCGCCCAGGCGCCGGGCCAGCTCGAGCTTGGCGTCGTCCACGTCCACCGCGGCCACGTTCAGGCCCATGGCGCGGGCGTACTGCACGGCCATGTGGCCCAGGCCGCCGATGCCGGAGATCACCACCCACTCGCCGGGGCGGGTGTCGGTCATCTTCAGGCCCTTGTAGACGGTCACCCCGGCGCACAGCACCGGAGCGATCTCGACGAAGCCGATGCCCTTGGGCAGGTGGCCGACGTAGCCGGCGTCGGCCAAGGCGTACTCGGCGAAGCCGCCGTTGACCGAATAGCCGGTGTTCTGCTGCTGCTCGCACAGCGTTTCCCAGCCGCCGAGGCAGTGCTCGCAGTGGCCGCAGGCCGAGTACAGCCAGGGAACGCCGATCCGGTCGCCCTCGCGCACGTGGGTCACCCCGGGGCCGACCGCGACCGCATGGCCGACGCCTTCGTGGCCGGGGATGAACGGCGGGCTGGGCTTGACCGGCCAGTCGCCCTCGGCGGCGTGCAGGTCGGTGTGGCAGACGCCGCAGGCCTCGATCTTGACCAGCACCTGGCCGGGGCCGGGGCTGGGCACGCTCACTTCCTCGATCGCCAGCGGCTGGCCGAACTCGCGCACCACCGCGGCCTTCATGGTCCTGTCCATTGCCTGTTCTCCGGGGATGGATGGTGAGGACATCCTGCGCCGCGGGCGGCGGCGGGGCCTTGATCCGGGTCAATGGCCGGAAGGCCGGCCGGGGCAGGATCGCGCCGGCGGCGTTAGCGCTCCATGCAGGAGCCGGCGACAATCGCGGCGATGGATCCTTCCGCTTCCGCGCCCGCGACGCGCGACAACCCGCTCTCGGCCATCGCCGCCGGCTTCGTCACCGTGCTGGTCGGTTTCGCCAGTTCGGCGGCGATCGTGTTCCAGGCCGCGCAGGCGCTGGGCGCCACGCCCGCGCAGACCGCCTCGTGGATGTGGGCGCTGGGGATCGGCATGGGCCTGACCTGCATCGGCCTGTCCTGGCGCTGGAAGATGCCGGTGGTGACCGCCTGGTCCACGCCCGGGGCGGCGGTGCTGGCGACCAGCGCGGCCGGGGTGCCGATGGCGGAAGCCGTCGGCGGCTTCCTGCTGTCGGCTGTGCTGATCGCGGTGGCCGGCTTCTCCGGGATCTTCGAGCGGATGCTCGGGCGGATCCCGCTGTCGCTGGCGGCGGCGATGCTCGCCGGGGTGCTGCTGCGCTTCGGCATCGATGCCTTCGCCGCGGTCCAGCTGCAGCCGGCGCTGGTGCTGGCGATGCTCGCCGCCTGGCTGGCGGCGCGGCGCTGGTGGCCGCGCTACGCGGTGATCCTGACCCTGCTCGCCGGGATTGCGGTGGCCGCCGGCTCGGGCCTGCTGCACACCGCCGGCCTGCGCCTGGAACTGGCGCGGCCGGTGTGGACCACGCCCGCCTTCAGCCTGGCCAGCGTGTTCGGCGTCGCCCTGCCGCTGTTCGTGGTGACCATGGCCTCGCAGAACGTGCCGGGGGTGGCGGTGATCCGCGCCTCCGGCTACGCGGTGCCGGTGTCGCCGGCGATCGGCTGGACCGGGTTGGCGACCGGGTTGCTGGCCCCGTTCGGCGGCTACGCGCTGAACCTGGCGGCGATCACCGCGGCGATCTGCATGGGCCCGGACGCGCACCCGGACCCGGCGCGGCGCTGGCGGGCGGCGGTGTGGGCCGGCGTGTTCTACCTGGCCATCGGCCTGTTCGGGGCGACCGTGGCCGGGTTGTTCGCCGCCTTCCCGCAGGCGCTGGTGGCGGCGATCGCCGGGATCGCCCTGCTGGGCACGCTCGGCAACAGCCTGGCGTCGGCATTGGGCGAGGAGGACGGGCGCGAGGCGGCGCTGGTGACTTTCCTGGTGACCGCGTCGGGGCTGTCGCTGTTCGGGGTCGGGGCCGCGTTCTGGGGGCTGGTGGCCGGCGTGGTGGTGCGGGTGGCCCTGCGCCGTTCGTAGGAGCCGGGCGCGCATTTCCTGTTGCCGGATCGTCATAACCGGAAGCGGTTTGCGGCATGGACGCTGCGCGGGGCCACTGCCTAGATTCGAGGGCGTTCACGCCGTCGTTACGAATCGCCGGTCCCGCCCCCTCCCCACCGAACATCGCCCGCCATGACCCAGCCCCTTCGCCCGGCCGCGACGCGCCGCCGGCTCGTCCTCGCTTTCGCCATTTCCCAGGCGCTGTCGCTGCCTGCCCTCGCCGCCGACGCCCCGGCCGACGCCGATGCCGCCGGCCCGCGCACGCCGACCACGCTCGACTCGCTGGTGGTCACCGGCGCGCGGGTGGCCGAGGCCGACATCGCCATCGGCACCGACCAGGTGCGCAACACCATCGCCATCGACCACGAGGCCCTGCTCTCGGCGCCGGCCGGCATCTCCGGGCTGAAGATGCTGGAGTCGCTGCCGGGCTTCAACGTCCAGGCCAACGACGCGTTGGGACTGTACGAGTTCGGCAACTCGGTGTTCGTGCGCGCCTTCGGCTTCCGCCAGATCGGCTTCGTCCTCGACGGCATCCCGCTGGGCCGCAGCGACCAGTTCGGCGGCAGCCCGGTGTTCCGCTACGTCGACAACGAGAACACCTGGCGGGTGACCGCCTCGCAGGGCGCCGGCGACGTGTCCGCGCCCAGCTACGCCTCGCTCGGCCCGATCGTGCAGCACCAGAGCCTGGCGCCGGCCGAGGAGGCCGGGGTGCAGCTGTCGCAGACCTTCGGCCCGGACGACCTCAACCGCAGCTTCGTCAAGCTCGAGAGTGGCGAGCACGGCGGCTTCTCCGGCTACCTCAGCCGCTCCAAGATCGACAGCCGGCTGTGGCGCGGGCCCGGCACCATCGACCGCGAGCACATCGAGGGCAAGGCCCGCTACCGCTGGGACAGCGGCAGCGTGGACTTCAAGGTCGTGCACAACGACTTCTTCGACTACGACACGCCCTCGATCAACAAGGCCCAGTACCTGGGCACGGCCAACGACGCGTTCGGGCGCCAGGGCCGCTACTTCGGCTACCTGGGCTACGTGCCGTCGCTGGCGCCGAGCGTGGCCGGGATCGCCTACAGCGCCACCGGCTACAACCAGTACTACCAGCAGGCGATCAACCAGCGCACCGACACCCTCTACGGCCTCAACGGCCTGTTCGTGCTCAGCCCGGACCTGGAGCTGCGCTCCACCCTCTACTACGAGGACAAGGACGGCTACGGCGTCTCGCCCGAGGCCTACGCCACCTCGCTGGCCAGCCACAACGCGCAGCGCGCGATCGTCCCCGGGCTGTACGCGCCGCTGGGCCTGCAATACGGCCTGTCCACCGTCGCCGGCACCCGCCAGGGCGCGCTGGCGGCGCTGACCTGGCAGGTCGGCGCGCACAGCATCGACGCCGGCGCCTGGCGCGAGCGCGACCGTTACCACCGCACCCAGGCGCGCTACAACCAGGTCGGCGGCAACCCGGCCGGGCAGCCCCTGCTGGACCAGCCGGTGCACCTGCAGCGCGACTTCTGGTCCACCCGCACCAGCACCCAGCTGCACCTGAAGGACACCTGGCGCCTGCTCGACGACCGCCTGGCGCTGGAGTTCGGGGTCAAGGCGCTGGACCTGGCGTACGAGATCGAGGGCCAGCGCAATCCGGCCGACTACATCGCCGGGCGCCGGCCGCTGATCCGCGACCGCTGGAAGGACGGCTTCCTGCCGCAGGCCGGCGCGGTCTACAGCTTTGGCCGCGAGCAGCTGTTCGCGTCGTGGTCGCAGACCCTGGCCCTGCCGCAGGGCGCCGACGACATCTACTCGCAGGCCAGCCCGGCCGCGCCGGGCCCGGAGGCGGAGACCGCCGAGAACCTGGAGCTGGGCCTGCGCAGCAACCGCGGCACCTTCAACGGGGTGCTGGCGCTGTACGCCTCGCGCTTCGACGACCGCCTGCAGTCCTACGCCTCGCCGGTGCCGGGCAGCGGCACCACCGAGACCTTCTTCCAGAACGTGGGCGCGGTGGAGGCCTGGGGCGCGGAGGCCAGCGGCATCTGGAAGCCGCGCGCGCTCGGCGACAGGGTCGCGTTCAACGGCAACCTCAGCTGGAACCGGGCCGAGTTCAAGGACGACTTCTCCACCTTCGCCATCGCCGGCAACCGCGTGCCCGACAGCCCGCAGTGGCTGTCGCAGGCCGGGGTGACCTGGGAGGCCGGCCGCTGGGGCGTGCTCAACCTGTCCGGGCGCTACGTCGGGCAGCGCTACAGCAACTACGTCAACACCGAGTCGGTCGGCGGCTACGCGGTGTGGAACGCTTACGTCGACCTCGGCGGCGAGGCCTTCGAGGGCCTTTTGCGCAACGCGCGGCTGCGCTTCAACGTCGACAACCTGTTCGACCGCGACTACCTTGGCACGATCAACCCGGTCGTGAGCGGCCCGGCCACCTACCGGCCCGGTCCCGACCGCACCTGGCAGGTCTCGCTGAGCATCGCGCTCTGAAAGGAAACCCGTGGACGACAAGCATCGGCTGGCCCCTTCCCTGCTCGCGCTCGGACTCGCGGCCGCACTGGCCTGGCCCGGCGCGCACGCCGCCGAGGTCGGCGCGCAGGCCAGGCAGCTGCACCAGCGCATCCTGACCCTGGACACCCACCTGGACACCCCGGCCAACTTCGCGCGTCCGGGCTGGAGCCTGCTGGACGACCACCGCGCCGAAGGCGAGTACTCCCAGGTCGACTACCCGCGGATGGTCGAGGGCGGGCTGGATGGCGGCTTCTGGGTGATCTACACCGGCCAGGGCGACCGCAGCGCCGCCGCCAACCTCAAGGCGCGCGACCAGGCACTGGGCCGGCTGGTGGAGATCCGCGAGATGCTCGCCCGCCATCCGCAGCAGTTCGAGCTGGCGCTGACCCCGCAGGATGCGCGGCGGATCGTCGACGCCGGGCGCAAGGTGGTGTTCATTTCGATGGAGAACGCCTCGCCGCTGGCGGCCGATCCCAGCCTGTTGTCGTTCTTCCACGCCCAGGGCGTGCGCATGCTGGGCATCACCCACATCGGCAACAACGAGTTCGGCGACTCCTCCAACCCGCGCCAGGGCGAGGGCGCCGAGTGGCACGGGCTGAGCCCGGCCGGGCGCGCGCTGGTGGCCGAGGCCAACCGGCTGGGGATCCTGCTCGACCAGTCGCATTCCTCGGACGCGGTGTTCGACCAGCTGATCGAGCTGTCGGCGGTGCCGTTCGTGCTCTCGCACAGTTCCGCAGACGCGATCCACGAGAACCCGCGCAACATCGACGACGCGCGCCTGCGCAGACTGGCCGCGCACGGCGGGGTGATCCAGGTCAACGCGTTCGGCGCCTACCTGGTGGAGACCCCGGCCAATCCCGAGCGCCGGGCCGCGCTGGACGCGTTGTGGGATCGCAGCGAGAAGGCCGCCAGCCCGGCCCAGCTGCGCGAGCTGGCCGCGCGCCGACGCGAGATCGACCGCCGTTTCCCGGTGCCGCAGGCCACCTTCGAGGACTACATGCAGCACCTGCTGCACATCCTCCAGGTCGCCGGGCCGAAGCACGTCGGCATCGGCGCCGACTGGGACGGCGGCGGCGGCGTGGACGGCCTGTCCGAGATCTCGCAGATCCCGCGGATCACCGAGCGGCTTCTGCAGGCCGGCTACGACGAGCAGCAGATCGCCGATATCTGGGGCGGCAACGTGCTGCGCATCCTCGGCCAGGCGCAGGCGCATGCCGCGCGGCTGGCCGCGCAGGCGCCCGCGCCGGCGGCCGCCGCTTCGGGTCACTGACGCCGGGCGGCCGCCCGGCGTGCCGCACCACGCCCTGCGCGGCCGCACACACCGCCGCCGCGCAGGGGTCACGCCCCTGTCATCGCCGCTGGCCACACTCCCGCGCTTTGCGACAGGGGGTGACAGATGGGTTTCTCGTTCGCGCGCATGCTGGCGCTGGCGATCGTGCTGGCCGGCGTGCCGACCGCGCCCGCGCGGGCACAGGAGCAGGAGGCCGAGCGCCTGCGCATCCATGGTTCCTACACCGTGGGCGAGCGCCTGGTGCCGGCGCTGGTGGAGGACTGGCTGCGGGCGATGGAGTACACCGGCATCCGCCGGGTGCCGCGCGCGCCTGGCCTGCTGGAGATCCACGCCCTGCGCGAGGGCGTGCCGCTGGTGGTGGAGATCGGCGGCGAAGGCGGCGGCGAAGGTTTCCGCCGGCTGGTCGAGGGCCAGGCCGAACTGGCCATGCTCGCCCGTCGTCCCGACGCGCGCGAGCGCGAGGCCGGCTGGCAGCTCGGCGACCTGTCCTCGCCCGACCAGGAATACCTGCTCGCGCTCAATGCCGCGCGCGTCGTGGTCCACCGCGACAGCCCGCTCAAGCGCATCGACCTGGCCCAGTTGCGGGCGCTGCTGGCCGGCAGCGCGCCGGGCGCGGCGAACCGGCTGCTGCTCGGCCCGGCCAGCGGCGGCCTCGAAGGCTTCCTGCGCGAGCGCTTCAACGGCGGCCGTCCGCTGCGCCCGGCCAGCGTCCTGCGCCACCGCGACCTGCGCAGCGCCGCCGCGGCCGCCGCCTTCGACCCGTCGGCGCTGGCGGTGGTCGAACTGGGCACGCCGCTGCCACCCGGAGTGCGGGTCCTGCCGGTGTCCGACGGCGGCCTGGCGGTGGCGCCCGATCCGACCGGCATCCGCAGCCAGGACTATCCGCTGGCCTGGCGCTACCAGGTCTACGGCGGGCAGATGATGTCGGCGCTGGGCCGCAGCTTCGCCCTGCACACGCTCACCCCGCGGGCGCAGGCGCTGGTGCGGCGCCTGGGCCTGGTCCCGATGGACCTGTCGCTGCCGGCCACCGGCGAGGTCGCGGCCCTGCCGCCCGACTACCGCGACGCGGTCGCCGGCGGCACCCGCCTGCCGCTGGCTCTGCGCTTCAACCTGAAGTCGCTGACCACGATCTTCGACGGCAGCTCGGCCCACGACCTGGATCGGGTGGTCGAACTGCTGCAGCGGCCGGAGTACCGCGGCCGCAGTGTCAGCGTGGTCGGTTTCTCCCAGGCCGAGCGGCAGAGCAAGCTGTTCGCGATGACCGCCAGCAGCAACCGCGCCGACATCGTCGCCGCCTGGCTGATCGAGCGCGGGATCGCGGTGCGGCGGATCCGCGGCCTGGGTTCACTGCAGCCGCTGGCCGGCGGCGAGGGCGAGGAGGCGCGCTTCCGCAACGAGCGGGTGGAGCTGTGGCTGCTGTGAGCGCGCGCGGGTTTCGGCCGGAACCGTGGCCGCGGAGATGCCGTCGCCACGGTTAGACTGGCGCATCCCTCCACCACCACGAGAGCCGCCTCCATGCGCCTGGGCCTAGCCGCCAACCGCCTGCACCACGCCACCGAGGACGGCGCGCTGTTCCGCTGGCTGCGCGCCAGCGGCCAGGGCATTCGCGAGCTGGGACTGGAGCTGCACACGGTCGGCCGCACCCACGAGGCGATCGCCGCGGCCGGCATGCTCGCCGGCTACGCCGGGCTCAAGCGCTATCCCTACGGCCGCGAAGGCGGGCTGATGAAGCTGGTGGCCGAAGTGGTCGGCCTGGAAGGCGACGCCCGCACCCTGGACGGCGCGATCTACCTGATCGATCCGGTCGATCCGTCCTCGATCTTCCCGGAGGCGATCGCGCTCAAGCGCCAGTGCGTGATCCACGGCAAGCCCTTCATCTCCACCGTGGCCAGCGCCCGCGACTGGATCGAGAACGAGCGCGTCCACGCCGGCCTGGCCCCGGACCCGGGCGCCGACCGCTTCCACGCCTTCGAATCGCAGACCCTGGCGCTGATCGCCCACGATGCGATGAAGCCGCAGATGCTGGCCTTCGCCGCCGAGCACTACGACGTGCTGTCGCGCTTCGCCCGCCGGGTGGCCACCGGCACCACCGGCCAGCGCCTGAACGAGATGGCCTGGAGCCGCGGCTGGCCGCAGGACACGCCGTGGGTGCACCGCTACCTCAGCGGCCCGATGGGCGGCGACGCCCAGATCGCCGACCTGGTGCTGGAGCGGCGCTGCCAGCGCGCGGTGTTCTTCGAGGACCCGCACGTGGCGCGCCAGCACGAGGCCGACATCCAGCTGCTGGAGCGCGCGGTGACCACGGTGACCGACGAGGCGGTGTGCATCACCTCGCCGGCGGTGGCCGCGCGCTGGGTCGCGGCGGTGCGGCGGCGGGCGCAGCCGCGCGCGAGCTGAGCGATCGCATGTCCGCGCTCCGCCTCCTGCCCCTGCTGCTGGCGGCCGTGCTGGCCGCGGCATCCGCGCATGCGCAGGAAAGCGCCCTGCGCTACGCAGGGGTGAACCTGGCCGGCGCCGAGTTCAATTCGAGCAAGCGCCCCGGCACCCTGCACAAGGACCGGCGCGCACAGCTGGTCGGGCAGCGGCTACGGCGGCGTCTCCAACGCCACCGCCTTGCAGGACCTGCGCGACCCGGGCGACCGGATCGCGATCGAGGTCCACCAGTACCTGGACCGGGACTACAGCGGCACCCACGCCGAATGCGTCGGCCCGGACATCGGCGTGGACACGCTGCGTGGCTTCACCGCCTGGCTGCGCGAACACGGCCGCCAGGGCTTCCTCGCCGAGTTCGCCGGCGGACCGGGCGAGGTCTGCCGCCAGGCCGTGGACAACATGCTCGCCTTCATCGCCGGCAACGACGACGTCTGGCTCGGCTGGACCTGGTGGGCGGCCGGAGCCTGGTGGAAGCCGGACTATCCCTTCAACGTGCAGCCCGGCCAGGACGGCGGCGGCAAGCCGCAGATGGAGGTGCTGGCGCGGCACGCGCGTGCGGCGACCGCGCCCTGAGTGGGCCGGCCGACCATGCCGATGTCCTGGGCAGGCCCCTAGACTCCATGCGCCATTCCCGCGCGAGGAAAGCCGCAATGCATCCGGACCCCGCCATCGCCCACTACCCGGGCCACGCCGCTGCGGATGCCGCCGCGTCGTACTGGCCGCGCACCACCCGGGCCGCGCGCTGACATGTGCGTGGTCGCCTTCGCCTGGGATGCGCATCCGCGCTGGCGGCTGCTGCTGGCCGGCAACCGCGACGAGTTCCACACCCGCCCGACCGCGCCGCTGGCGCGCTGGGACGACGGCTCCGGGATCGTCGCCGGCCGCGATCTGGAAGCCGGCGGCACCTGGCTGGGCGTGGCGGACGGTGGCCGCTGCGCGCTGGTGACCAATGTGCGCGACTTCAGCCGGCCGCAGGATGGTCTCTCGCGCGGGCTGCTGGCCAGCGACTGGCTGCGCGGCGGCGAAGGCGCGCTGGCGCATGCCCGCGCCCTGCTGCCGGCGGCCGCCGGCTACCGTCCCTTCAACCTGCTGCTCGCCGACCGCGAGGGCTGCGCCTGGGCCAGCAACGCGCCGCAGCCGCGGATGACGGCGGTGGCGGCGGGCGTGCACGTGCTGTCCAATGCCGCGCTGGACACGCCGTGGCCGAAGGCCGAGGCCCTGGGTGCGTCCCTGCAGGCCTGGCTCGATGCCGGCGGCGGCGGGGACTTCGAGCCGCTGTTCGCCGCCCTGGCCGACGACCGCGCCTATCCGGACGCGCGGCTGCCGGATACCGGCATCGGCCTGGAACGCGAGCGCTGGCTCTCGGCCGCCTTCATCCGCGGCGCCGACTACGGCACCCGCGCCAGCACCGTGGTCGCGCTGGACCGCGACGGCGGCGGCACGATCGTCGAGCGGCGCTGGGGCCCGGGCGGCATCGGCCTCGGCGAAACCCGCCTGATCCTGTAGGCAGCGTTCCTGCAGGCGGTGTTCACCCGGCTGAACCGTCGGCCGCGGCATTCACGCCGCAGTGAATTCCCGCGCGGCACGGTGGCGCCCCGGACGCCGATTCCTGCGTCCATCGCCCACGCACTCCGAGGAGGAATGCCATGCGTATCCACACCGCGCTGATTGCCCCGACCCTGCTGGCCGCCGCGCTGGCCGCGACCCCGGCCCTGGCCGATCCGGGCAGGACCGGCGGCAAGCAGACCCTTACCGAGCCGCAGATCCGCGAACTGCTCGAGAAGCAGGGCTTCACCCGCATCGACGACCTGGAGTTCGAGGACGGCATGTGGGAGACCGACGCCACCAGCGCCGACGGCAACCGCGTCGACGTGCGGGTGGACGCGGCCAGCGGCCGGGTCTTCTCCGAGGACATGGTCTCCACCCTCAGCGCCGACGACATCAAGGCGAAACTGACCGCGGCCGGCTACTCCAAGGTCCACGACCTCGACTACGACGACGGCATCTGGGAAGCCGACGCTGAGCGCCCGGACGGCAAGAACGTGAACATCCGGGTCGATCCGAAGGATGGCCGCATCCTCGGCGTCGAGAACGACTGAGCCGTCGCTCTCCTGTAGGAGCCGGCCTTGCAGGCGACCGCCATGGCGGTTGCATCTGCGTGAAGCCGGGTGCCATTGACGCATCCGCCTCCACGGTCGCCGGCAAGACCGGCTCCTACAAGGACCCTTCAGCGGGCCGCGCGTAGCGCCAGCCCACCACCCAGGCGCAGCCCAGCAGCAACGCCGCCAGGTACCACGGCGCGCCCGGCAGATGCGCCGGCGCGTCGGTGCCGACGAACAGCGCGAACACGTTGGCGAACAGCAAAGGCCCGACGATCCCCGCCAAGCTGACCAGGCTCATCAGCGCGCCCTGGATGCGGCCCTGCACTTCCGGACCGACCTCGCGGGTGATCAGGGCCTGGGTCGAGGGAGCGGCCAGCGCCCACAGTGCGCTGATCGGCAGGCCGAGCATGAACATCCAGCCGCTGTCCGCCATGCCGTACACCGCGAACCCGAGCACGCCGCAGGCCAGGCCCAGCAAAAGCGTGCGTCGCTCGCCCAGCGCCCTGACCGTGCGCCCGACCAGGCCGGCGTTGACCACGATGCTGAGCACGCCCACGCAGGCCAGCACCCAGCCGACCTCGCGCGGGCCCCAGCCGTAGCGGTAATCGGCGAACAGCACGAACACGCTCGGGTAGACGTAGTGGGCCAGGTTGGCCAGCAGCACCACCGCGGCCAGGCCGAACACCTGCGGATAGCTGCGCAGCAGCCGCAGGGCGCCGAACGGATTGGCGTGCGAGGCGTCGAAGCGCGCGCTGCGCCGCTCCGGCGGCAGCGACTCCGGCAGCACGAACCAGCCGTAGAGGAAGTTCAGCAGCGCCAGCCCGGCCGCGAACCAGAACGGCAGGCGCAGGTCGATCCCGCCCAGCCAGCCGCCGATCATCGGCCCGATCACGAAGCCCAGGCCGAAGGCCGCGCCGATCATGCCGTAGCTCTTGGCCCTTTGTTCCGGCGGGGTGACGTCGGCGATGTAGGCGTTGGCGGTGGTGTAGCTGGCCGAGGCGATGCCGGAGATGATCCGTCCGACCAGCAGCATCGGCAGCGAACTGGCCAGGGCCATGAACACGAAGTCCAGGCCCAGGCCCAGGCACGAGATCAGGATCACCGGCCGCCGCCCGTAGCGGTCGGACAAGGCGCCCTGCACCGGCGTGGAGACGAACTGGACCGCGGCGAAGACCATGCCGAACACGCCGACCCAGCGCGCCGCGCTGGCGATGTCGCCGCCGGTGAACTGCTCGACCAGATGCGGCAGTACCGGGATGATCACCCCGAAGGAGAGGATGTCGATCAGCACGGTGACGAAGATGAAGGCCAGCGCCGCGCGCCGCGCGCCAGGCCTTTGCTGCAGGGAAGAATCCACGCTTGGCGCCTTGTCCGTGGGTGCGCGGCACCATGCGGCGCGCACCCTGGGGATGGAATGGGAAGCCGCGCCGGAGCGCGGAAAGGGCACAGTGTAGCGACGCCCGGCGCGGTGCGATGCGACCGGATCCCTACAACGGCGTCACCGCGATCACCTGCACCAGCACGTGCTTGCTCCCGGGCGCCAGCTCGACCACGTCCGGGCCGGCGTTGGCCGCCTCCAGGCAGACGAAGCGGCGCCAGTGCGGGCCGACGTCGGCCATGTTCGCCGCCGCTGCTTCGCCGGGATTCCACACGATCGCGCTGCGGCCGCCGGCCACGGTCAAGGTGATCCGCCGGCCCAGGCCGGGATCGACCAGGCGGTAGTGGCCGCCGGCCTGGCCGAACATGCGGTCGCTGCGGCCGGGATCGCGCGGGTCGAGCAGGGTCCAGTCGCCCTGCTGCACGTGCGCGGCCATGCCGTCGTTCTTGTCCAGGTAGGTGAGGCCGTCCAGGCCCTCGATCCGCACCGCGGTGGCGTCGGCGACGTTGAAGTAGTTGT
Source organism: Pseudoxanthomonas jiangsuensis (assembly GCF_010093185.1). Taxonomy (GTDB): domain Bacteria; phylum Pseudomonadota; class Gammaproteobacteria; order Xanthomonadales; family Xanthomonadaceae; genus Pseudoxanthomonas; species Pseudoxanthomonas jiangsuensis. The sequence goes on from NZ_PDWL01000020.1 coordinate 62,040, forward strand.
GCAGGGCTTCGGTGAACACCACCGGCGCGCTGCCGGTGTTCTCGGTGAACAGCCGCTGCTCCAGGACCTTGCCCACCCGCAGCTGCATCCGCAGCTTCAGCGCCAGGCTTTCCAGCGCCGGCGGCTCCAGGTCCAGGATCACGGTGCCGTCGGCCTCGCGGCGGGCGGCGGTCAGCTGCCAGGGCAGGGTCCGCACCAGGCCGTGCGCCGGCACCTCGTTGCCCTGCCCTTGGCGGCCGAAGTACGGCCAGCACACCGGAGTGCCACCACGGATCGGCGTGGGCAGGGCCGCCCTCTGCGGCGACAGCCACATCACTTCCTGGCCGCCGGCGGGCACGAACGACAGCAGCTGGCCGCCGAACAGGGCCACCGCCGCGGTCGCATGCGGGGTTTCGACCAGCAGGGCGTCCAGGCCCTGGAAGGTGCCGAGGCTGAGGCCGGGAACGTCGTGCATCGTCTTCAGGGTCCGTGCGGTGGTGGGGGAAGGCGACTGCTGCCAGCGCGCGAAATCGGGCGGCAGGACGAAGGCGGTCGGGCGCGGCGCGGCTTCGGCGCGCAGCGCCTGGAGGATGCCCAGGCCGGCGCGGCCATCGGCCGGTTGCCGGCCCAGCCTCTGCTGCTCGGCCACGATCGCGCGCCGGGTGGCGCTGCCGACCAGGCCGTCGGCCGTGCCGATGGCGTGGCCGCGGGTCAGCAGAAGGGTCTGCAGCTCGCGGCGCTGAGCCCGCGACAGGCCCGGGTCGTCGGTCGGCCAGGCCGCGACCAGGCCCGGGCTGCCACGCAGGCGGTCGGCCAGGGTGGCGATGGCCAGGGCGTAGCTCTCGGCGGCGTTGTAGGCGTAGATCGCGTCGTAGTTGCCGGACACCAGGAACGCCGGCCCCTTGGCGCCGGCCGGCAGCAGCAGCGCGGTCGGCTCCTGCGCCGGTGCGATCGCGCTGCCGTCGGCGCGCACGATCCCGCGCGCGACCCAGTCGGCCAGCGGCCGGCGCTTGGTGCGCCCGGCCAGCGCCGGGTCGAACCCGGCCGGCAGCTTCACCTCCCAGCCCCAGGGCCGGCCGGGCTTCCAGCCGGCCAGCTGCAGGTAGCGCGCGGTGGAGGCGAGCGCGTCGGCGGTGCTGCCGACCAGGTCGCGGCGGCCGTCGCCGTCGCCGTCCACCGCCACCCGGGCATAGGTGCTGGGAATGAACTGGGTCTGGCCGAAGGCGCCGGCCCAGGAGCCGGTCAGGCCCGGGTCGGCGAGGTCGCCGGAGTGCAGCAGCGACAGCAGCGACAGCAGCTCGCCGCGGAAGAACTCCTGGCGGCGGCCGGCGCAGGCCAGGGTCGCCAGCGAGGTGCGCAGCGGACGGCTGCCGGTGATCCGGCCGTAGTCGCTCTCCACGCCCCATACCGCGACCACGGTGGCCGGGTCCACGCCGTACTCGCCTTCCAGCCGCGCCAGCAGCACGGCGTGCGCGGCGAGCATGGCCCGGCCGTCGGTGACCCTCTGCTCGTCGACCAGGCCGGCCAGGTAGTCCCAGATCGGAGTGGTGAACTCGGGTTGCGCGTCCAGCAGCGGCAGCACGGTCGGATCGGGCCGCAGGTCGGCGGTCAGGCGGGCGAAGGCCGCCGCATCGATCCCGCGCGCGGCGGCCTGCGGCCGGATCGCGGCCAGGCAACGGGCGAAGGCGGGATCGACCGGGGCGGGAACGGGAGCGGAGGCCGCGGGATCGACCGCCACCGCAGTCGGTGCCTGGGCATGCGCCGCCGGCGCCAGCAGCAGGGCCAGGACGATCGGGACGATGCGGTCGGTCAATGCGGTGGGGCGCACTGGCTCAGGCCTCGTCGATGTAGAACCAGCGGCCGCCCTCGCGCACGAAGCGGCTGCGCTCGGCCATCCGCACCGCGCTGCCACCGCCGACCCGGTAGCGGGCGACGAACTCGACCTCGGCGCGGTCGCCGCTGGCGCGGTGCGACTTCACCTCCAGCCCCAGCCAGACCACGCGCTGGCCGTCCGGGTTCTCCAGGTCCAGGTGCGGCGGCCGGGTGGACGGATGCCAGGTCGCGCGCAGGTAGTCGGGCAGGCCCAGGACGTAGGCGCTGTAGCGCGAGCGCATCAGGGTCAGGGCGTCGGGCGCGGCGGCGCCGGCATGCCAGCGGCCGCAGCAGGCCTCGTATTCGCGGTCCGCACCACAGGGACAGAGCATCGCCGCCTCCCCGCGCCTCAGCGGCGCGCTTCGATGAACCTCAGGAACTCGGCGCGGGTGCGCGCATCCTCGCGGAAGCTGCCGAGCATGGTCGAGGTGACCATGCTCACCCCGCGCTTGTGGATGCCGCGGGTGGTCATGCACTCGTGCGCGCCCTCCACCACCACGCCCACGCCCAGCGGCTGCAGCGCCTCCTGGATGCACTGGGCGACCTGCGCGGTCATCTTCTCCTGGACCTGGAAGCGGCGGGCATAGGCCTCCACCACCCGCGCCAGCTTGCTGATCCCCACCACCCTGCCGGCCGGCAGGTAGCCGACGTGGACCCGGCCGATGATCGGCGCCATGTGGTGCTCGCAGTGGCTTTCGTATTCGATGTCGCGCAGCACGATCATCTCGTCGTAGCCGCCGACCTCCTCGAAGGTCCGCTCCAGGTAGGCGCGCGGGTCCTCGCGGTAGCCGCTGAACCAGTCGCCGTAGGCCTCGGCCACCCGCCGCGGGGTGTCCAGCAGGCCCTCGCGCCGGGGGTCCTCGCCCGCCCAGCGCAGCAGGGTGCGCACGGCCTCCTCGGCCTGGGCCTGGGTGACGGGAGCGGCGGGGTCTTTCTCGGTCATGGGCTCGTACCCGCTGGGGGCCGCCCATCGTAACCGACCCGCGCGCCGCGGCGGCTCCTGGCGGAGCCTCCGTATCGAGCCCGGGCTCGGGCGCAGGCCGGTGCCGATCCCCACCGCGCCTTCATTTCCGCCGGCCGCGGCCGATCCAACGGTGGGACCGTGCCCCAGCCGGGCCGTCCCGCTCCGCCCAGGGAACGGAAGAACCGGACCATGCCGCCGAAAGGCCCCATCGCCAGGATGCGCGCGTTCATGTCGGTCTCGGCCGACGATCCGGCCCTGCTCAAGGCCCAGTACCAGGCCTTCTCCGGGCAGATCCCGCTGATGTACGCGATGCTGCTGGTCAACACCTGGCTGCTGGCCAGCACCCACATCGGCATCGCCCCGCGCTGGCTTGTCACCGGCGTGCCGCTGCTGTTCACCCCGGTGTGCGCGCTCCGCTGCATCCAGTGGTGGCGCGGCCGCCACCAGGCGATGGACGCGGCCGGCGCCCTGCGCGCCCTGCGCCGGACCAACCGCCTGGTCTGGCCGCTGGCGGCCGGCTTCGCCGCCTGGTCGCTGGCGCTGTATCCGTACGGCGACGCCTACACCCGCTCGCACGTGGCGTTCTACATGGCGGTGACCATCATCGGCGTGCTGCTGTGCCTGATGCACGTGCGCCCGGCGATGCTGGCGGCCGCGGCGGTGGTGAACCTGGCCTTCGTCGCCTTCTTCGCCACCACCGGCGTGCCCACGTTCACCGCGATGACGGTCAACGTCGCGCTGGTGACCACCACCCTGGTCGGCATGCTGCTGCGCCAGTACGACGGTTTCACCGAACTGGTCCGCGCGCGCCTGCAGGCCGAGGCCCTGGGCGGCGAGAACCTGCGCCTGGCCAACCTCGACAGCCTCACCGGCCTGCCCAACCGGCGCGCCTTCTTCGCCGAACTGGAGGCGGCCTGCGCGCGGGCGCGCGAGCGCGGCAGCCGCTTCGCGGTCGGGATCCTCGACCTGGACGGGTTCAAGCCGGTCAACGACCTCTACGGCCACGCCGTCGGCGACCGCCTGCTGGAGCAGGTCGGCGTGCGCCTGTCGGCCCTGGTCGGCGGGCGCGCCCACCTGGCGCGGTTGGGCGGCGACGAGTTCGCGCTGATCATCGAGGACATCGCCGACGACGCCAGTTGCGCCGCGTTCGCCCGCCACCTGTGCACCGAGCTGCGCGCGCCGTTCCCGCTGCAGGACAACAGCCTGCAGGTGGCCGCGTCGATGGGCCTGGTGGTCTACCCGGACCTGGCGACCAACGCCAGCGACCTGTACGAGCACGCCGACTACGCGCTCTACCAGGGCAAGCGCCACCAGCGCGGCGGAGTGAGCCTGTTCTCCACCCGCCACCAGCACCGTATCCAGCAGGACGCGGCGATCGAACAGGCCCTGCGCAAGGCCGACCTGGAGGCGGAGCTGTCGGTGGTGTTCCAGCCGATCGTCGACACCGCCAGCCGCCGGACCCTGGCGTTCGAAGCGCTGGCGCGCTGGCACAGCCCGGCCATGGGCACGGTGTCGCCGGCCGAGTTCATCCCGGTGGCCGAACGCACCGGCCTGATCACCCAGCTGACCCGGGTCCTGCTGGCCAAGGCGCTGGACGCGGCCGCGACCTGGCCGGAGGCGGTGGGCCTGTCGTTCAACCTCTCGATCCACGACCTGGGCTCGGAGGAGGAGGTCGCGCGGCTGGTGCGGCTGGTGCTCGACAGCGGTGTGCACCCGGCGCGGATCGACCTGGAGATCACCGAGACGGCGGTGATGCAGGACATGGAGCAGGCGCAGTGGGCCGCCGGCCAGCTGCGCGGCCTGGGCTGCGGGGTGACACTGGACGACTTCGGCACCGGCTTCTCCAGCCTGAGCCGGCTGCTGGCCCTGCCGCTGACCCGGATCAAGATCGACCGCCGCTTCGTCAGCGGCATCCAGCACAGCCCGGCCAGCCTGAAGATCGTGCGCTCGCTGCTGGCGCTGAGCCGGGACATGGAGCTGGGCTGCGTGATCGAGGGCGTGGAAGGCGAGGAGGAACTGGCCATCCTGCGCGAGCTGGGTGGCAGCCTGATGCAGGGCTACCTGTTCGCGCGGCCGATGCCCGCCGCCGACGTCCCGGCCTGGCTGGCACACGGCGAGGGAGCGGCGTTTTGCTTCTGCTAGAGTGCGCGCGCGCCGCCCGCCGGGCGGCGTTTCCATAGGCACAAGGAGAGTTCGATGGTGTCCCCAGCAAGCAACCGCCAGCGCTGGATCGGCGCGGGTGCGGTCATCGCGGTCCTGGCCTGCGCGCTGCCCGCCGCGGCCTTCGCCCAGACCGCGATCAAGGTCGGCGACCGCGTTTCCGGCGAGATCACCAGCCGTAGCCGCATCAACTACAACGACGGCAGCCGCAGCGACGTCTACGGCCTGGCGCTGAAGAAGGACGACACCATCGCCCTGCGGGCCGAGGGCGCGCTGTGCGCGCGCCTGGTGGTGCTGGAACAGGGCGCGGTGCTGGGCGATTCGGGCCGCAACCAGGACGAGTGCGAGGACGAGGCGCCGGCGCGGCTGTCGTTCCGCGCGCCGGCCGACGGCCGCTACGAGGTCGCCGTCAGCGGCTTCGGCCCGCGTGATTTCGGCCCCTACCGGCTGCAGGTCGAGCGCACCGAGGCCTACCGCGGCGGCCCCTTGCGCGCCGGCGCGGAGATCTCCGACGTGCTGGCCGGCGGCGGCAACCGCTACACCCTGGAAGTGGCCGAGCTGGCCCGCTACGTGCTGGACATGACCAGCACCGAGTTCGACTCGGTGCTGGCGCTGGAAGGCCCGGGCGTGGAGCTGGAGGACGACGACGGCGGCGGCGGCTACAACGCCCGCATCACCGCCCTGCTCGAGCCCGGCAGCTACACGGTCAAGGCCCGCAGCCTGGAGGACGCGGCCACCGGCGGCTTCAACCTGGCCGTGGCCAGCCGGCCCCTGCCCGAGGGCGTGGAACTGCGCAACGAGGGCGCGCTGGAACTGGACGGCGCCGCGCTCACCGGCTCGCTGGCCGGTAGCGAGCGCGAGTACACCCTGCACCTGGACGCGCGCCGCCTGGTGACCCTGGACCTGGCCAGCGAGGACTTCGACACCAGCCTGGTGGTGGCCGGCCAGGGCACCCGCCTGCGCGACTACTACAGCGGCGGCGACATGGATGCGCGCATCGTCGCGGTGCTGGAGCCGGGCGACTACGCCGTGCGCGCCGGCTCCTCCGACAGCGACGGCATGGGCCTGTACACCCTGCAGGCCAGCTCGGCCCCGGTCCCGGCCGGCACCGGCTACGGCGTCCTGCGGCTGGGCAAGGCCAGCGCGGCGACCCTGCCTCCCGGCGGCAAGGACCGCTACCGGCTGTCGGTGCCGCGCGGCGGCAGCTACCGGATCGCGGCCACCTCGCCGAGCCTGGACGTGATGGTGGACGTGATCCGCGATGGCGAGGTGGTGGCCAGCGACGACGACAGCGGCGGCGACATGAACGCCCTGGCCGAGGTCGAGCTGGAGGCCGGCGAGTACGAACTGGTGGTGTCCTCCTGGAACACCGAGGCCGGCCGCTACGAGATCACCGCCAGCCGCGGGCGCTGAACGCCACGGCGACGCGATGAAGGGGCCGCCGCGAGGCGGCCCTTTTCGTTGGTCCGCCCTGCCCTGCACCGGCCGCATCGGGCCGACAGGAGCGATCGCACCCCGAACGGCCGCCGCCGGCCGGGCCATGACCATCCGCATTGGCCGCCGCCCGCCCTCCGGCACAGAATGGCCGCCAACCACCCCGTTCCGGAGGCTCCACCCGTGCGTCCCGTGTCCCGCACCACCCTGGCCGTCGCCCTGGCGCTGGCCCTGCCCCTCGGCCTGGCCGCCTGCTCCAAGCCCGCCGGCGAGACCTCGACCCCCGCCGCAACCGCCGCCGCCGCGCCCACCGCCGAGCAGGTCAAGGCCGAGACCGAGCGCCTGAACGCCTGGTTCGAGCAGAAGTACGAGGAGCAGCTGCAGTTCAGCCCGATCCAGCTGACCTTCCTCGGCCGCAAGGAGCTGTACGACCAGATCGACGACATGTCCGAGGCCGGCGTGCGCAAGCAGCTGGAATGGAAGGAAGCTTCGGTCAGGGAGATGGAGTCGCAGTTCGACTACGCCAAGCTCGATCCCGAGGCGCAGCTGTCCTGGGACCTGTGGAAGAAGCAGTACGAGAGCGCCCGCGACGGCCTGCCGTTCCTGCTGGACGCCTATCCGTTCGACCAGATGAACGGCATGCAGAACACCGCGCCGACCTTCATGATCAGCTTCCACAAGGTCGAGGACGAACAGGACTACCTGGCCTACGTCGCCCGCCTGCAGAAGTTCGGCACCCTGTTCGACCAGCTGCTCGAGCGCGCCGGCGCCGCCTCGGCCAAGGGCATCACCCCGCCGAAGTTCGCCTGGGAAGGCGTGATCGAGCAATCGAAGAAGGTCGTCGCCGGCGCGCCGTTCGACGGCGGCGCCGACAGCGCGCTGTGGGCCGACGCGGTGGCCAAGGCCGACGCCCTGGCCAAGGACGGCAAGATCGGCGCCGAGCGCGCCGCCGAGCTCAAGGCCCAGGCCCGCGCCGCCCTGCTGGAGACGGTCAAGCCGGCCTACGAGCGGGTGATCGCCTTCGCCGAGGGCGAGCTGCCCAAGGCCGGGGTGAACCCGACCGGCGTCGGCCAGACCCATCCCGACGGCGCGGCGTACTACGCCTACCAGCTCAAGGAGAACACCTCCACCGCGATGAGCGCCGAGGAGATCCACCAGCTCGGCCTGTCCGAGGTCGCGCGCCTGCGCAGCGAGCTGGAGGCGGTGCAGAAGCGGATCGGCTTCGAGGGCGACCTGCAGGCGTTCTTCGCCCACGTCCACGGCCGCCCGGACCAGTACTTCCCCAACACCGACGCCGGCCGCCAGGCCTACATCGACGAGGCGACCCAGGTCATCGGCAACATCAAGCAGCACCTGCCCGAGTACTTCGGCCTGCTGCCCAAGGCCGACCTGGTGGTCAAGCGGGTGGAGGCGTTCCGCGAAGAGGACGGCGCCGCCCAGCACTACTACCCCGGCACCCCGGACGGCTCGCGCCCCGGCGTGTACTACGCCCACCTGTCGGACATGAAGGCCATGCCCAAGTCCGAGCTGGAGGTGATCGCGTACCACGAGGGCCTGCCCGGCCACCACATGCAGATCTCCATCGCCCAGGAGCTGAAGGGCGTGCCGACCTTCCGTACCCAGGCCTTCGATACCGCCTACGCCGAGGGCTGGGGCCTGTACTCGGAATGGCTGGCCAAGGAGATGCCGGGCACCTACCAGGACCCGTACTCCGAGTACGGCCGGCTGATGTCGGAGATGTGGCGCGCGATCCGCCTGGTGGTGGACACCGGCATGCACGCCAAGGGCTGGACCGAGCAGCAGGCGGTGGACTACTTCCGCGCCAACAGCTCGGTGCCGGACGCGGCGATCAAGTCCGAGATCCAGCGCTACCTGATCATGCCCGGCCAGGCCACCGCGTATAAGGTCGGCATGATCCGGATCCAGGAGCTGCGCCGGAAGGCCGAGGCCGAGCTGGGCGAGAAGTTCGACATCCGCGGCTTCCACGATGCGGTGCTCGGTGGCGGCGCGATGCCGATGGACCTGCTCGAGCGCCGGGTGGACCGCTGGATCGCGGAGAGGAAGGCGGCGGCGTAAGCGCGCCGGCGTTCAGGCCGACGAGGATCCGCATCGGGAGGGACAGGCTTCGGCCTGTCCCTCTTCCTTTAGGCGGGCAACGATCGTGCGGCCATGCCGTCCCGGCATGGCTGGCATGCCGCGTCACCGGCTGGCTAGGCTGCGGCAACGCAAACCGGAGGAGCGGCGATGACCACGCGCAGGAACCTGTTCAAGGGCGTGCTCGCCGGCGCCGCCATCGCACCGTTGCCTTTGCTGGCCGGTACGCAAGCGAACCCGCCCGCCGTGACGGGCACGCCCTGCCCTGCGCCCGCCGCGCCGCGCTGGCGCGCCGGCATCGAAGGCCAGCGCCGCGCCGACCTGGGCGACGGCCGCTACCTCAATCCCATCGTCGCCGGCGACCGCCCGGACCCGACCGTGCTCAAGGACGGCGACGACTACTACATGACCTTCTCCTCGTTCCGCGACGTGCCCGGCATCGTGGTCTGGCACTCCACCGACCTGGTGAACTGGACGCCGCTCGGCCCGGCCTTGCGCCAGCCGCTGGGCGACGTCTGGGCGATGGACCTGTGCCGGCACGGCGACCGCTATTACATCTACCTGCCGGCCAATCCCGGCGACCGCGGCTGGCGGATCTTCGTGATCTGGACCGACGACATCCGCGGCGGCCGCTGGAGCGATCCGGTGGACCTGGGCATCGACGGCTGCATCGATCCCGGCCACGTCGTCGGCGAGGACGGCAGGCGCTACCTGTTCGTCAACGGCATCCGCAAGGTCCGCCTCACCGACGACGGCCTGGCCACCGACGGCGAGCTCGAACCGGCTTATGCGCCGTGGCGCTATCCGCAGGAATGGATCACCGAGAACTTCGCGCCCGAAGGGCCCAAGCTGTTCTGGCGCGAAGGCTGGCTGTACCTGGTCACCGCCGTGGGCGGCACCGCCGGCCCGGTGACCGGGCACATGGTGATCGCCGCGCGCTCGCGCTCGGTGCATGGGCCGTGGGAGCACTGCCCGCACAACCCGCTGGTGCGCACCCGCACGATCGACGAGCCGTGGTGGTCGCGAGGCCATGCCACCCTGGTGCAGGGCCCGCGCGACGACTGGTGGATGGTCTACCACGGCTACGAGCACGGCTACCGCACGCTCGGCCGGCAGGTCCTGCTGGAGCCGGTGGAATGGACCGCCGACGGCTGGTTCCGGGCCGGCGGCGGCGACCTGTCGCAGCCGCTGCGCAAGCCGCAGCCGGCCTCCACGCCGCAGGACGGCGAAGCGCTGTCCGACGACTTCTCGCGCGACCGCCTGGGCACCCAGTGGTGCCTGTTCCAGCCCGATGCCGGTGGCCTGGCGCGGATCCGGCGCGCGGACGGCACCCTGTCGCTGGTCGGCGCCGGCAGCTCGCCGGCCGACAGCGCGCCCCTGCTGTGCACGGTCGGCGACCGCAGCTACGAGATCGAGGTGACCGTGGACGTGCCCGCCGGCGGCGAGGGCGGGCTGCTGCTGTTCTACAACCACAAGGCCTTCGTCGGCCTGGGCTTCACCCCCGAAGCGGTGAAGAACTTCCAGTACGCCGAGGAGCATCCGTGGGCGCGGGTGCCGCGTCCGCCGGGCGCCGGGCCGGTGCGGGTGCGCCTGGGCAACGACGCGCATGTGCTGACCTGGCGCTACTCGTTCGACGGCGGCCGCAGCTGGCAGCTGCACCCTACCCGGATGGAGGTGTCGGGCATCCACCACAACGTGTTCGGCGGCTTCCTCAGCCTGCGTCCCGGGCTGTACAGCTGCGGCCGCGCACCGGTGCGCTTCGCCGACTTCCGCTACCGCGCGATCTAGCGGGTGGCCCCGGCCGGCCGCGGGCCGCCGCCGAGCAGCCGTGCCGGCAGCATCAGCACCGCGCCGAGGACCGCGAACAGCGCGCCGAAGGGGATCCCGACCAGCCGGAACGGCAGCGACAACAGCCACACCAGCGGCCACAGCACCAGCGCCAGCAGGGCCAGCGGCCAGCACAGCACGAGCAGCACGCACCACAGCAGCAATCCCAGCAGGGTCTTCATGACGATCCTCGCTTCCTTCACGGGTCGGTGGCCGGCGTCGCGGCCTGCAGCTGGGCGAGCATGGCCCGGGCCTGGCGCGACGAGGCGAACATCACCTCGCTGGGCTGCCGGCGCACGGCCGCGCCGAGCTGCAGGTACACGGTGCCGAACGGAATCTCGAACGAGGGCGCACCGTAGCGCGCGGCGAAGGCCTCGACGATCGACGCGCGCTCCGCTTCGGGAATCAGGATCCAGACCAGGTCCAGGCGGTCGTCCTGGAACACCAGCTCCACCTTGCGCGGCTGGCCGGCGTAGACGAAACCCTCGCAGTCGATCTGGTGCTGGCTCTCCCTGGCCAGCGGCGCGGTCATCGGCAGCACCACCCGCAGCCGCAAAGAGGCGCACAGCGGCGCCAGCCGCGCCTGGATCTCCGCCACCGTGCCGCCGAAGGCGAACGCCTCCGGGCGGGCGACGTCGGGCGGCGCAGCCTGGGCGCCGCCGCACAACAGCAGGGCGAGGACGAGCAGGATCCGGTTCATGGCGATGCTCCTTGCATGGCGGCTCCCCCGCCGGCCGACACAGGGTGCGGAGCGCGCCCAAGGCGATACAAGCGGCATGCGACCAAGCCCGCGGACGGCCGACGGAACCGGGATGGCGGCGACGAATGCGCCGCCCGGCGCTCAGTCGGCCGCTTCCGGCGCGCCCATGTTGCCGCGGCTGTACATGCCGGAGCGATCGAAGCAGCAGGCCCGGCGCTTGCCCGAGGCCAGCATGTCGCAGGCGGTGGCGATGCGTTTGGCGCGGGTCTCGGCCTTCTTGCCCGAGGTCATCCACTGGATCCAGTCGCGGCGCGCCACCGGGGTGATGTCGTCCCAGGTCGCCTTCGCCGCCGGATGCGCCGCCAGCGCCTGGCGCAGGTCGGGCGGCAGCTTCGGCTCCGGTTCCCCCGCCGCCGGCGCCATCTCCACCGCCACCGTGTCCCCGGCCTTGGCGCCGGCTGCCGCCAGCAGCGTCTTCTCCACCTTCATCCAGTGGCCGCCCTGCCCGTCCGGCTCCAGCGTGGCCTGGAACGGCGCGCCGGCGAGCGTGCCTTCGACCGTGACCTGGCTGCGGCTGGGCAGCCTGGCGCTGGCGGCTGCGGGCAGGACGAAGAACGCCCAGGCGGCGTTCACCGGCCGCGCCGGGCGGCGCAGGGTCGATTCGAAGCGGATGGGCGAGGGAGCGGTCCTGGCCATGCGCGCGACCTTAGCACCCGCGAAGGATGAAGCCCCGGCTCACCAGATCCGCACCCGCTCCTCCGGCGCGATCCACAAGGCGTCGCCCTGCTTCACGTCGAACGCGTCGTACCAGGCGTCGATGTTGCGCAAGGGGGCGAAGGCGCGGATGTCGCCGGGCGAGTGGGTACCGTTGACCAGCTGCTGGCGCAGGGCGTCGTCGCGCCACAGCGTGCGCCAGACCTGGGCCCAGCCCAGGAACAGCCGCTGCTCGCCGCTGAAGCCGTCGATCACCGGCGCCGGCTTGCCGCCCAGCGAGCGGCGGTAGGCCTCCAGGGCGATGGTCAGGCCGCCGAGGTCGCCGATGTTCTCGCCCATCGCGGTGCGGCCGTTGATGTGCATGCCCGGCAGCTGCGGGAACACGTAGGCCTCGTACTGCGCGCCCAGCTTCGCCGCCTGGGCCTCGAACTTGGCCGCGTCCTGCGCGGTCCACCAGTCGCGCAGCACGCCCTTGCCATCGGACTTGCGGCCCTGGTCGTCGAAGCCGTGGACGATCTCGTGGCCGATCACGCCGCCGATGCCGCCGTAGTTCACCGCCGGGTCGGCATCGGGATCGAAGAACGGCGGCTGCAGGATCGCGGCCGGGAACACGATCTCGTTCTTGACCGAGTTGTAGTAGGCGTTGACGGTCTGCGGGGTCATGCCCCACTCGGCCTTGTCCACCGGCTTGCCGAGGCGGGCGCGGCGGTAATCCCACTCGAACGCGCGCGCGCGCAGGGCGTTGCCGAACACGTCGCCGTTGGCGATGCGCAGGCCACTGTAGTCGCGCCACTTCTCCGGGTGGCCGATCTTCAGGCCGAAGCCGGCCAGCTTGGCGTGGGCCTCGGCCTTGGTCGCCGGGCTCATCCAGTCCAGGGTGTCCAGGCGCGCGCCCATGGCCGCCTTCACGTTGGCCACCAGCGCGTCCATCTTGGCCTTGGCGTCGGCCGGGAAGTACAGGGCCACGTAGTCGCGGCCGACCGCCTCGCCCAGGCTCTGCTCGACCAGGGCCACGCCGCGCTTCCAGCGCTCGCGCTGCTCGAGCTGGCCGGACAGGAACTTGTCGCGGAACTCGAAGTGGGCGGTGGCGAACTCGCGCGACAGCAGGGGCGCCGCGCCGTCGATGGCGTGGAAGGCCTGCCAGGCCTGCAGGGTGGCGACGTCGGTGTCGGCGAAGATCGCGGCCAGCTTGGGGATGGCAGTGGCCTGGCGGACCACCGCGCGGTCGCCCTGGTCGACGCCGGCGGCGGCGAAGTACGCCGCCCACGGGAAGCCCGGGGCGTAGCGGTCGAACCCGGCGAAAGCCACCGGGTTGTAGGTCTTGTCGCGGTCGCGGCTCTCGGCACGGGTCCAGTGCGCCTCGGCGATCCGGGTCTCCAGCGCCATCACCGCCTCGGCGCTGCCCTTGGGATCGTCCCAGCCGCCCAGCTCGAGCATCTGCGCGATGTAGCCGCGGTACCGCTCGCGCTGCGGGCCGAAGTTCTCGCGCAGGTACATCTCGCGGTCGCCCAGGCCCAGGCCGGACTGGTTCATGTACAGGGTGTAGCGGTCCGGATCGCGCTGGTCGTCGGACACGCCCAGGCCGAACAGGGTCACGTTGAAGGTGTCGTGCGCACCCATCAGCTCGGCCAGCCCGGCGCGGCTGTCGGCCTGGCGGATGCGCGCCAGCACCGGCTGCAAGGGGGCGGCGCCGAGCTTCTCGATCGCCGCCTCGTCGATGAAGCCGCGGTAGACCGCGGCGATCTTGGCGCCGTCGCCGCCGCTGGCAGGATCGCCCAGGGCGTAACCCTCGACCAGTGCCCGCACCCGCGCCTCGGACAGGTCGCGCAGCACCCGGAAGGAGCCGTAGCTGGACTGGTCGGCCGGGATCGTGGTGTTCCTGGCCCAGCTGCCGTTGGCGTAGGCGAAGAAGTCCTGGCCCGGCGCGACCTGGCGGTCCATGCCGGCGGTGTCGATGCCCCAGCTGCCGTAGCGGGTGGCGGCGATGGTATCCCCGCCGCCGCTGCCGCCGGCCTTGGCGCCGTCGAACAGCAGCTCCAGGGTGCAGGCCTCGTCGGCGCAGGCGCGGACCTCGTGGGCGCCGGCCTGGGCGGCGAAACCGAGGGCGAGCAGGGTCGCGGCGGAAAGCAGGGTCTTCTTCAAGGCGGTCTCCACGGCCGTGACGGACTGCCGGCCTGACCGCTCAGGATAGTTGCAGGAGAGACCGGGTGCGGGTGCCGGAAGTTGGGGGCGGCGGACTCCCCTCGCCCGTCGCGCCTAGTCCAGCCGCCGGGCGTAGTCGTCGCGCACGTACCGGTTGATGTAGCTGTTGAGCCCGTCACCGGCATCGGCCAGGCGCTGCATCTCCAGCACGTGCTCGGCGCCGGGTGGACCGGCCAGCCTTTCGTAGACATCCGGTTGCCATAATTGATGGCAATGACCGAGGTGTTTATGAGCAACAGCAAGCAGTACACGGATGAGTTCCGGGCCGAAGCGGTGAAGCAGGTGATCGAG
>NZ_PDWL01000021.1 GCF_010093185.1 Pseudoxanthomonas jiangsuensis
GCCGGGGAACGGAAGCCTGGGGAGGGGCCCCGCTCCGGTAGATCTGCTCCAGGGGAAGGGAGAGATCCGCGACAGGCGTTGCACCTGTCGCGAGCTATATGACCACTCCGCACATTGATGGTTCGTGAAGAATCCGGTTAAAAAATCGCCAGATTTAGGACGGATTCATTCGCTTCCCGCGGAACGCCCTGTAACAGTGTGATGCAGGTCCAACAACCCCGCGGAAGTGCTTGATCCGCCTTCAATGCGCCTCGTCCCAGTTGTTGCCGACGCCGCTGTCCACCACCAGTGGAACGCTCAGTTGTGCGGCCGCGCACATGAGCCGTCCGGCCTCTTCCACCAGGGTCGGGACGAAGGCCGCGTCGGCCTCGAACACCAGTTCGTCGTGGACCTGCAGGATCATCAGCGCCGGGCTCGCGCCCGCGGCGTCCCGCTGCCCGGCCAGCCAGGCGTCCACCGCGACCATCGCCCGCTTGATGATGTCCGCCGCGGTGCCCTGCATCGGCGCGTTGACCGCGGCGCGCTCGGCGCCGGCGCGCTGGCCCTGGTTGCGGGCGTTGATGTACTCCAGGTACAGGCGGCGGCCGAACACGGTCTCGACGTAGCCGCGCTCGCGCGCCTGCTCGCGGGTGCGCTCCATGTAGTCGCGCACGCCCGGGTAGCGGCTGAAGTACAGGGCGATGTAGTCCTGGGCCTCGCCGCGGCCGATCCCCAGCTGCCGGGCCAGGCCGAAGGCGCCCATGCCGTACATCAGGCCGAAGTTGATTGCCTTGGCCGCGCGCCGCTCGTTGGCGCTGACCTCCTCCAGCCTGCGCCCGAACACCTCTGCCGCGGTCGCCTTGTGGATGTCGGCGCCGGACTCGAAAGCGCCCACCAGGCCCGGGTCCTGCGACAGGTGGGCCATGATCCGCAGCTCGATCTGCGAGTAGTCGCAGGCGACGAGCTTGCGCCCCGGCGGGGCGACGAAGGCGCGGCGGATGCGGCGGCCGTCGTCGGTACGGATCGGGATGTTCTGCAGGTTCGGATCGGAGGACGACAGCCGCCCGGTCGCCGCGCCGGCCTGGTGGTAGCTGGTGTGGACCCGGCCGGTGTCCGGGTTGACCATCTCCGGCAGCTTGTCGGTGTAGGTGCTGCGCAGCTTGGCCAGGCCGCGGTACTCGAGGATCACCCGCGGCAGCTCGTGCAGGTCGGCGATCGCCTCCAGCGCCTCCTCGTTGGTCGAAGGCTGGCCCTTGGGGGTCTTCACCAGCGCCGGCAGCTTCAGCTCCTCGAACAGCAGGGCGCACAGCTGCTTGGGCGAATCCAGGTTGAAGCTGCGCCCGGCCAGCTCGGTGGCCTTCTGCTGGGCCTCCAGCATCCGCCGGGACAGCCCGGCGCTCTGCCGGCGCAGTTCCTCCACGTCCACCTTCACGCCGTTGGCCTCGATCCGCTCCAGCACCGGCACCAGCGGCATCTCGATCCCGCGGTAGACCGCCTCCAGCGCGGGCTCGGCGGCCAGGCGCGGGGCCAGCACCCGGTGCAGGCGCAGGGTGATGTCGGCGTCCTCGGCGGCGTAGCCGGTGGCCTCGTCCAGGCCGACCTGGGAGAACGGGATCTGCTTGGCGCCCTTGCCGGCCACGTCCTCGTACTTGACCGTGGTGTAGCCCAGGTGGCGCAGGGCCAGGCTGTCCATGTCGTGGCGGGCGTTGCCCGAGTAAAGGACGAAGCTCTCCAGCAGGGTGTCGTCGGCGTAGCCGGCCAGCTCCACCCCGTGGCGGCGCATCACGTGCAGGTCGTACTTGCCGTGCTGGCCGAGCTTGCGCACGGCCGGGTCGGCCAGCAGCGGGCGCAGCAGGTCCAGCGCCGCGGTGCGCTCCAGCTGCGGCGGCGCGCCGGGATAGTCGTGGGCCAGCGGCACGTAGGCCGCCCGGCCCGGCTCGCAGGCGAAGCTCAGGCCGACCAGGTTGGCGCGCATCGCATCCAGGCTATCGGTCTCGGTGTCGAAGGCGAACTGGCCGGCGGCGCGCAGGCGCTCGATCCAGGCCTGCAGCGCTTCGGCCGAGGTGACCGTCTCGTACTCGCCGGCCACCGCCAGCGCCGGGTCGAGGTCGGCGGCCGGCGCGGGCGCTGCCATCGCGAAGCCGGCGCCGCGGGCGCGGCCGGGCTCCTTCTCAGCCACAGACGCCACCGTACCGCCGCCGCCTTCGGCCGCCACCGCGCCGGCCTCCAGTTCCTTCAGCGCCTGGTTGAAGCCGTAGCGCGCGTACAGGCCGCGCAGCGCGTCGACGTGCGGGGAACGCAGGACCAGCGAGGACGGCGTGCTGTCCAGGGCCACGTCGGTCTTGATCGTGACCAGTTGCCGGTTCAGCGGCAGCCGGTCCAGCGCCGCGCGCAGGTTGTCGCCGATCTTGCCCTTGATCTCGCCGGCATGGGCGATCACCCCGTCCAGGCTGCCGTACTCGCCCAGCCACTTGGCGGCGGTCTTGGGCCCGCACTTCTCCACGCCGGGGACGTTGTCGATCGCGTCGCCCATCAGCGCCAGCAGGTCGACGATCTGGCCGGCGTGCACGCCGAACTTCTCGGCTACCGCCGCGTCCGAATCCATGCGGCTGCCGCTCATGGTGTTGACCAGGGCGATCGAGCCGCCGTCCAGCCCGGGGGCGCGGACCAGCTGGGCGAAGTCCTTGTCGCCGGTGGAGATGGTCACCTCCATCCCGGCGCCGGCGCCCTGCACGGCCAGGGTGCCGATGACGTCGTCGGCCTCCACGCCCTCGATACGCAGGATGTCGATGCCCAGCGCGTGCACGATCTCGCACATCGGCTGCACCTGGGCGCGCAGCTCGTCGGGCATCGGCGGGCGGTTGGCCTTGTAGGCCGGGTAGAGGTCGTCGCGGAAGGTCCTGCCGGGCGCGTCGACCACGAAGGCGACGTGGTCGGGCTTCTCCTTCAGGGTGGCGCGCAGCATGTTGACCACGCCGAACAGGGCGCCGGTCGGCTCGCCGGCGGCGTTGGTCAGCGGCGGCAGCGCGTGGAAGGCGCGGTAGAGGTAGCTGGAACCGTCGATCAGTACGAGGCGTTTCATCGGCGCATTCTAGGGCCTGCGGCCGGATTCACGCCCGCTCTCCCGGTCTTGCCGGTGACCGCCGTGATTGCGTCGGCTTCGGAGGGAGTCCGCCGTCACATGGGAGATGGACCACCCTTCGGGAAGAATCCTGTCTTTACTCAGGGCCGTGGCACATCCTTGTGCCACTTGGTCCCCGCCCTCAGAACCGGTAGCGCGCGGTCAGCAGCATGTTGCGCGGTTCGCCGTAGAAGTTGCCGTAGCCGGGGTAGCCGACGGTGCTGTAGTAGGTCTCGTCGAACACGTTGTTGAGGTTCAGCGCCAGGTTCAGGCGCGGGCCCACGTCGTAGCCGGCGCGCAGCGACCACACCGCGTAGCCCTTCTGCACGATGTCCACCTGCACCCACTCGCCGTCGTACTGGCCGCTGTCCGGATTGAAGGACGGGACCCAGCCGCCCTTCCAGTGCCGGCTCTGGGCGGTGACGCCGCCGCCCAGCTCCAGCGCTTCCAGCGCGCCGTAGAAGCGGTACGTGGTCCAGGCCTTGAACAGGTGCTTCGGGGTGACGGTGTTGAACGGCATGCCGGTGTCGCGGCGGTCCTCGTTCTCGTTGTACGTGTAGCCGACGGTCAGGTTCCAGCCTTCGGCCAGGCGCCCGCTCAGCTCCAGGTCCACGCCCTCGCTGCGCTGGCTGCCGACGGCGGCGTAGCAGCACCAGGCGGTGGTGTTGGGCAGCGCGCTCCGGCTCAGGTAGACCGCCTCCTTCTCCTTGCGGATCCGGTACAGGGCCAGGCTGGCGCTCAGGTCCGCGGAGAGGTCGGTCTTGATGCCCAGCTCGATGTTGCTGCCGGTCAGCGGCTCCAGCGCCGGGCCTTCCTCGGCGGCCAGGTAATTGCCCTGCGAGCGGTAGATCTCCGCGCGGCTCGCGTAGACGCTGGTGTTTGCGCTCAAGTCGTAGACCAGGCCGTAGTACGGCACGAACTTGTCGTCCTGCGGGAAGATCCCGCGCACGCCGTCGACGCGGTTGGTCTTGCGGGTGGTGTCTTGGAAGGTGTAGCGGCCGCCGACGATCACCGCCAGCCGCTCGAACGGGCGCAGGCGCAGCGAGCCGTAGGTGGACGCGCGTTCCTCGCGGTCGGTGCTCTGGGTCACCCAAGGGCCTGCGGGATAGGCCCACTCCGGCGGGGCGATGCGGTCGAACACGCTGCCGTCGGCGTAGTAGGTCCAGGTCTGGTCGTAGTCCTTGCGGCTGCGCGCCGAGTCCACGCCCCAGATCACGTCGTGGCGGCGCCCGGCCCAATCGAAGCTGCCCTGCAGGGCCAGGTCCAGGGTGGTCTCGCCGAAGTCGGTGGCGTCCTGGTATCGCCACCACTGGTTCTCGCCGGTGGCGTAGGGCACCGAGCCTTCCATCTCGGCGCCATTGATCGCGTCGTCGCCGAGGTTATGACGCAGGTTCAGGCGCGCGTTCCAGCGCTCGCCCAGCTCCTGCTCGAAGATCGCGAACACCGAAGTGCTCTCGCGCCGGATCCAGCCCCAGGGCGCGCCCATGGTGGTTTGCCGCGGGAAGCCGATGTCGGCGCCGTCCTCCCAGCGCGGCAGGCTGGCGTTGAACGCGTCCAGGGTGTCCTTCTGCCAGCTGCCGCCGGCGAACAGCCGGGTGCCCGGGGCGATGTCCCATTCCAGCGCGGCGTAGAGCATGCCGCGGCGGTTGTGCGCCGGCTCGTAGAACATGTCCTGGTCGTGGAACACGCCGACCGCGCGGCCGCGCACGCTGCCGGCGGCGTTCAGCGGCCCGGTGGCGTCCAGTTCCAGACGGCGGTTGTCCCAGCGGCCCAGGGTCAGCACCGCTTCGGCCCCGGCCTCGGCGCGCGGGCGCTTGGACGCCAGGTTGATCACGCCGCCAGCCTCACCGGCACCGAACAGGCCGTCGGCGCCGCGCAGCAGGGCCACCGATTCGTACTGGGCCATGTCGGCGTTGTTGCTGCGGTCCTGCAGGCTGGAGGCGCCGCCGCCGTCGTAGCGGATGTTGCGGATCTGCAGCCCGCGCGAGGTGTAGTTGTTGTTGAGCCACAACTGCTCGCGGGTCACGCCAGTGCTCTGCAGCATGACGTCGTCCAGGGTCGCCAGCGCCTGCTGCTCGATCCGCTCGCGGCCGATCACCGAGACCGACTGCGGGATCTCGCGCAGGTCCTGCAGGCCCTTGCCGACCTGGACTCCGCGCCTGGCCTCGCCGTGGACCTCGACCGCGTCCAGCTCCTTGAGCCGCCTCGCGGCCGCCTCGCGGCCGTCCGGAGCGTCGGCCGGCTGCGACTGCGCGTTCGGGGTGCCGGTGGCCAGCAGCGCCAGCCACAGCAGCGCGGGCCGGGCGGCGGACGGAGACAGGCGCCGGACGCCGGGCGCGGGCCGGCGGACATCCCGCTGGCGGCGGGAAAGGGCGAAGGACATGCGGAATCCTCAGTAGGAGGCGGCCGGGCGATCGATGCCCGCACCCGCCTGGGAGCGGCGTTCGTGGCTGGCTCCGGTGGATCACCGAGGGCTTGCTGGGATTCCGGCGGGCGGGCGCGCCTGCTTGCGCGGGCGGCCGACGGCGGGCCGGGGGCGCGCGATTCTCTGTTGCGCTGCGGCGGACTGTCAATTCACGTTGCCGCCGCAACCACGGCGGCGACAGCGGCGGGCGCATAATGGCCTCCCCACCCAGGAGGACCGCCCCATGCGCAAGCCGCTTTCCGCCGCACCGCTGATCGCCGCGTGCCTGCTGGCCGGCTGCGCCACCGCCGGCGCGCCGGTGGACCTGAAGGGCGCCGAAGTGGCCCAGCGCACCCTGGAGAACGGCGACACCTACGAGGAATACCGGGTCGGCGGCCAGCTGCGGATGGTCAAGATCACCCCGCTGCGCGGCCCGGCCTACTACCTCTACGACCGCGACGGCGACGGCGCCCTGGACCGGGACGACCGCGACGACCTGCCGCAGGTGTACTGGAAGCTGTTCCAGTGGTGAGTCCCGCCTGACCGACGCTCCCCATGTAGGAGCCGGTCTTGCCGGCGACCTCCATGGCGGAAGCGTCTGCGTGAAACTGGGCGCCATTGACGCGTCCGCCTCCACGGTCGCCGGCAAGACCGGCTCCTACAGGTCGAGCAGGCGGGCACCGGGGCCTTCGGCGGCGAGCACGTCGCCGGGGTTGCGCAAGGGACAGTCGCGCAGCGACAGGCAGCCGCAGCCGATGCAGCCGTCGAGCTGGTCGCGCAGCCGCGACAGGCTCTCGATCCGCGCCTCCAGCTCGGCCCGCCAGCGCCGCGACAGGCGCTGCCAGTCCGCCTTGCCCGGCGCCGCATCCACCGGCAAGGCCTCCAGCGCGCGGCCGACCTCGGCCAGCGGCACCCCGGCGCGCTGGGCGACCTTGATCAGCGCCACCCGGCGCAGCACCCCGCGGCGGAAGCGGCGCTGGTTGCCGGCGTTGCGCTCGCTGCGGATCAGGCCCCTGGCCTCGTAGAAGTGCAGGGCCGACACCGCCACCCCGCTGCGTGCGGCCACCTCGCCCACCGACAGCCACTGGTCGCACGGCCGCCGCGCCGGCGCCCGCGCGCCGCTTCCCTCGCCCGCCATCCGCCTTGACCTCAAGTTAGGTTGAGGTCCTAGCCTGCCACACCCTTCCTCCGCACGCAGGACCTCCATGCACGCCGATCCCCTCCGCCTCGCCCTGCTCTACGGCAGCGACCGCCCTTTGCGCTTCTGCGACACCGTCGCCGCCTGGGCGCAGGCGCGTGCCACCGCCCTGGGCGGCTGGAGCATCCAGCGCCTGGACCCGGCCACGCCAGCCGGCCGCGACGGCCCGACCCTGCTGCGCCGGGTGCGCGAGGCCGACGCCTTCCTGGTGGTGACCCCGGAGTACAATCACGGCTACCCGGCCGCGCTGAAGGGCATGATCGACGCGGTCTACACCCAGTGGCAGGCCAAGCCGGTCGCGTTCGTGTCCTACGGCGGCATGTCCGGCGGGCTGCGCGCGGTGGAACAGCTGCGCCAGGTGTTCGCCAGCCTGCACGCGGTGCCGCTGCGCGACAGCGTCGCCTTCGTCAACGCCCGCGACCAGTTCGACCCCGACGGCGGCCTGCCGCGCGACAATCCCGCCCACGAGGCGATGCGCCTGGCCCTGGCGCGGCTGCACTGGTGGGCCAGCGCCCTGCGCAGCGCGCGCCTGCTCACCCCCTACGACGCCGCCGCCTGAGCGGCACCCGCTCCACGAGACGCATGGATACGAACGCCTCCCCGCCCCCGCGCAAGACCCGCCGCAGTGCCTTGTTCCGCTGGTTCGAGGCCCGCATCGACCCGTACCCGCCGGTGCCGGTGACCCAGCCGCCGCGCTCGCTGTACGCGTTCTGCCGCCACTACACCCGCGGCACCGAGCCGTGGCTGGCGCTGATGGCGGTGCTGACCACCGCGATCGCGGTCACCGAGGTGGCGCTGTACGCGTTCACCGGCTCGATCGTCGACCGCCTCTCCAGCCACACCCCGGCCACCTTCCTGGCCGAGGAAGGCTGGAACTTCGTGCTGATGGCGGCGGTGGTCCTGCTGGTGATGCCGGCGCTGAACCTGCTCAGCGCGCTGGTGATCCACCAGACCCTGCTCGGCAACTTCCCGATGCGGATCCGCTGGCGGGTGCACCGCTACCTGCTGCGGCAGTCGATGGGCTACTTCCAGGACGAGTTCGCCGGGCGCATCGCCACCAAGCTGATGCAGACCTCGCTGGCGGTGCGCGAGACGGTGATCAAGCTGCTGGACGTGGGCAACTACGTGGTCGTGTACTTCGGCGGCGCCCTGCTGGTGGCGGCTTCGGCCGACTGGCGGCTGATGGTGCCGTTCGCCTGCTGGCTGGTGGCCTACGCGGTGCTGCTGCGCTGGGCGATCCCGCGCCTGAACAAGGTCGCCCAGGAGCAGGCCGACGCGCGCTCGACCATGACCGGGCGGATCGTGGACAGCTACACCAACATCGCCACGGTCAAGCTCTTCTCGCACTCGCGCCGCGAGGAGGGCTACGCCCGCGACTCGATGGAGCAGTTCCTGGGCACGGTCCACCGGCAGATGCGGCTGGCGACCATCGTCAACGTCAGCAACGACACCCTGAACATGCTCTTGCTGTTCGCGGTGGCCGCCACCGGCATCGGCCTGTGGATGCAGGACGCGGTCAGCGTCGGCGCGATCGCAGTTGCAATAGCCTTCGTGCTGCGGCTGATGGGCATGTCGCAGTGGATCATGTGGGAGATGTCGGCGCTGTTCGAGAACATCGGCACGGTGCAGGACGGGATCAACTCGATCGCCTTGCCGGCCACGGTCGACGACGCCCCGGGCGCGCAGCCGATCGCACCGGTGCGCGGCGACATCCGCTTCGACCGCGTCACCTTCCACTACGGCAAGCAGGGCGGGGTGATCGAGGGCCTGGACCTGCACATCCGCCCGGGCGAGAAGGTCGGCCTGGTCGGCCGCTCCGGCGCGGGCAAGTCGACCCTGGTCAACCTGCTGCTGCGCTTCTACGACCGCGAGGGCGGCGCGATCCGGATCGACGGCACCGACATCGCCACCGTCACCCAGGATTCGCTGCGCGCGGCGATCGGCATGGTCACCCAGGACACTTCGCTGCTGCACCGTTCGGTGCGCGAGAACATCCTCTACGGCCGCCCTGATGCCAGCGAGGCGGAGATGGTCGAGGCCGCGCGCCAGGCCAATGCCGACGGCTTCATCGCCGAACTGGTCGACGCCAAGGGCCGGCGCGGCTACGACGCCCAGGTCGGCGAGCGCGGGGTCAAGCTGTCCGGCGGCCAGCGCCAGCGCATCGCCATCGCCCGGGTTTTGCTGAAGAACGCGCCGATCCTGGTCCTGGACGAGGCGACCTCGGCGCTGGACTCGGAGGTCGAGGCGGTGATCCAGGAGAACCTGTACCGGCTGATGCAGGGCAAGACGGTGATCGCGATCGCCCATCGCCTGTCCACGATCGCGGCGATGGACCGGCTGGTGGTGATGGACCAGGGTCGGATCGTCGAGCAGGGCAGCCACGAGGAGCTGCTGGCCCATGGCGGGCTGTACGCGCAGCTGTGGCAAAGGCAGTCCGGCGGGTTCCTGGAGCTGGAGGCGGAGCCGGCGGATTGAGCGCGGCCTTCGGCGGATCGGGCAGCCTAGCCGCCCTCGCGCCGCCGCTGGCTGCGGCCCAAGGCGAAACCGGTGCCCGCCCACACCAGGGCCACGCCGGCGCCGATCACCATCGCCAGCGAGGGATGCTCGCCCAGCACGTCCAGCGCGCGCTTGACCCAGCCGCTGAGCGCGTCGCCGCCGCGGTAGACCGCGGTGTCGATGAAGTTCTTGGCCTTGTACTTCTGCTCGGCCGGGACCACGGTGTAGAGCATCTCCCGCCCGGGGCGGACGAAGGCGTACTCGCCGGCCCGGCGCGCGACCATCACCACCACGAACACCGCGAACACCGGCGCCAGCGCCAGCCACAGGAATCCGGCGGCCATCACCAGCGGCACCGCCACCAGCAGCACGCCCACGCCCAGCCGCTGGGCGATGCGCCCGGTGAGGAACACCTGGGTCACGATCGCCAGCGCCTGGACCACGGTGTCGATCAGGCCGAACACCTGGGTCTGGCGCGCGCGGTCGGGGAACAGCGCGTCCACCAGCCGCGCCTGCTCGAAGTACAGGAAGGTGGTGACGGTGGCCAGCAGCACCACGAACAGGGCGATGCCGGCCAGGTACGGCGAGCGGAACACCTCGGTGGCGCCGGCGAAGGGATTGCCGCCCAGCGGGCGCTGGCGCGCGGCCGGCCCGGCCGCGTCCTCCCGCTCCCCCGGCGCGTGCGGATGGCGGTCGCGCCAGCGGTGCAGCCATAACGCCGCCACCGCGCTGCCGGTCATGAACCCGGCCGAGACCAGCAGCAGCCCGCCGTGGCCCAGCGGCTGCACCAGCAGCGTGCTCAGCAACGGCCCGGTCAGGCCGCCGGCGCTGGCGCCGCCGGCGATCAGCGCGAACAGGCGCCGGGCCTCGGCGCTGGCGAACACGTCGGCCAGCACGCTCCAGGCCAGCGAGATCATCAGCAGGTTCAGCACCGACACCCAGATGTAGAACGCGCGCCCGGCCCAGACGTCGACCGGGCGCAGGCCCAGGCTCGCGGCGAAGCCGAGCAGGATCACGACCACGAAACCGTACACCCACGGCACGATCGTCCGCCGCGGCACCTTCGAGGCGACCCAGCCGAACGCGGGCAGGATCGCCAGGGTCGCCAGGAAGGTGCCGGTGAACAGCCACTGCAGGTTGTCCACGCCGCCGGCCACGCCCATGGTCTCGCGTACCGGGCGCAGCATGAAGTAGCCGGTGAACAGCAGGAAGAACATCGCCAGCCCGGCCGCGACCGCCGGCGCCTCGTGCGGGCGCACGTCGAACAGGCGCGACAGCCACGGCAGGCGGGCGGGCGAAGACGCGCTCATGCCGTGAACCGCTGCACCAGTTCCTGCTGCTGCGCCTGGCTCAGCAGGGGCCCGCGGCCGGCCTTGAGCTGGTCCACCTGGCGGTGCGGCTTGCCGGTGGCCGGGATCACCACGGTCACCGCCGGATGGCTGATCGCGAACTTCAGGAACAGCTGCGCCCACGAGGTGACGCCGACCTCGCCAGCCCAGGCCGGCAGCGGCACGTCCTTCACCTTCGCGAACAGCCTGCCGTCGTCGAAGGCGCGGTTGACGATCACCGCCACGCCCTTGTCCTGCGCCAGCGGCAGCACCGTCTTCGCCGCGCCGGTGGCGTTGACCGAGTAGTGGATCTGGATGAAGTCCAGCTTCTCGCCGCGCAGGATCGCCTCCAGCTCGGGCAGGCCGGCGTCGGTGTAGTGGGTGACGCCGACGTATTTCGTCCCGCCCTGCGCCTGCAGCTCGCGCGCGTAGGGCAGCTGCCGGCGCCAGTCGCGCAGGTTGTGGACCTGCAGCAGCTCGACCTTGTCGGTGCGCAGCCGGCGCAGCGACTGCGCCCATTGCTCCTTCGCGGCCTGCGCGCTGTCGGCGGCGATCTTGGTGGCCAGGAACGCCTTGCTCCGCCAGCCGCCCTCGGCCAGCAGCCGGCCGACCACCTCGTCGGAGCGGCCGTAGTTGGGCGCGGTGTCGATCACCGAACCGCCGCCTTCGAAGAAGCGCTTCACCGTCTCCTGCAACTGGGCGTATTCGGGCGAATCGAAGGCCACGTCGTAGCTGCCGGAGGTGCCGGCGCCGATCACCGGCAGGCGCTGACCGCTGGAGGGGATCGGCCGGGTCAGCAGGGGCCCGGCGGGCGGTTCGGCGGCGGCCAACAGGCGGCCCGGGAAGGACAGCCCCAGGCCCGCCGCGGAGGCGGCAAGGGCGGAACCGGCGAGGAAGCGGCGGCGCGAGTGCGGGTTCATGGTCGTGACTCCCTGGACTGACGGCGCGAAGCGGCCAGGGCGATCCTACCCCCCGCTCCCGGCCGGCACATATGCCGATGGGTACGCTCCGCGCGCGCCCGCGGCATGAGCCGATCGACACCGTGGATCGGGGCGATAGCCGCCCCGTGGTATCCTGCGCGCCCTCCTTTGGGGAGTAGCCTGCTCCGCGCATCGCGCACGGAGCGTCCGCGTCAACACACTCGGCCCGTCGCGGCCGTGGCGCGGACACCCGGGACCTGGATCCGGGGACTGGCGAGACCAACGGTCTGTCGGTGCGTCTGTGGCTGGACGCCGGTGGGCCGTGTCCGCCTCCGGCCCGGTAGTCCCGATGAACCTGTTGTCCATCCTCCTGATCGGCCTGGCCATGTCCACCGACGCGTTCGCCGCGGCCGTGGGCAAGGGCGCGGCGATGCAGCGCCCGCGCTTCCGCGAGGCCCTGCGCGCCGGCCTGATCTTCGGCGCGATCGAGGCCGTCACTCCCCTGCTCGGCTGGCTGCTGGGCACCGCCGCTTCGCGCTACATCACCGCCTGGGACCACTGGATCGCCTTCACCGTGCTGAGCCTGCTGGGCCTGCACATGGTCTGGAACGGCGTCCGCGGCGACGGCGACGCACAGGAGAAGCCGCGGCGGCACGGCTTCTGGGCGCTGGCGGCCACCGGCCTGGGCACCAGCATCGATGCGATGGCGGTGGGCGTGAGCCTGGCCTTCCTCGACGTCCACATCGGCGTGGTCGCCCTGGTGATTGGCCTGTGCACCCTGGTAATGGTCACCGCCGGGATCATGCTCGGCCGCGCGCTCGGCGCCCTGGCCGGCAAGCGCGCCGAGATCGTCGGCGGCATGATCCTGCTGGTGATCGGCGCGGCGATCCTGTACGAGCACCTGTCCGGCGCGGCCTGAGCCCTCAGCGCACCACCAGCACCGGCACCTTCGAATGCGCCAGCACCGCCTGGGTCTGGCTGCCGAGCAGCACCCGGCCCAGGCCACTGCGGCCATGCGAGGCCATCACCACCAGGCCCGCACCGTGCGCCTCGGCCGCCTGGACGATGGCCTGGGCCGGATAGGCATCGGCCACGTGCAGGGTCTCGCAGGCCACGCCCGCGCCGGCCGCGCGGCCGATCGCGTCCTCGAGGATCTTCCGCGCCGCCTGGGCGCAACCCTGGGCGTACTGTTCCTGCATCTTCGGGTCGGCGGCCAGCGCCAGGGCGTCGTCGAAGCCCTGCATCCACGGCTCAGTGACGGTCAGCACCAGCACCGGCGCCTTCAGCCCCGCGGCCAGCTCCAATCCGTGCTGCAGGCCCTTGGCCGACAGTTCCGAACCGTCGGTGGCGATCAGGATGCGCGCGTACATGGCGTTCTCCGGCAGATGCGTGCGCCCATTGCACACCCGCCACCGCCCCGAGGCAATGGCACCTCGCCCCTGTAGGAGCCGGTCTTGCCGGCGACCGTGGAGGCGGACGCATCACTGGCACCCGGTTTCACGCAGACGCATCCACCATGGCGGTCGCCGGCAAGACCGGCTCCTACAACGCACGGATGCCGCACGCGACCGCGGCAACCCCGCCCCTACACCGGCTTGAGGTTGGCGAACGCCAGCACCAGCCACTTGCTGCCGGCGTCGTCGAAGTTCACCTGCACCCGGGCGTGGGCACCGCTGCCCTCGTAGTCGGTGACCGTGCCGCGGCCGAAGCTGGCGTGGACCACGCCCTGCCCCAGCTTCAATGCGGGCTGCTCCAACAGGGAATGACCCAGCACCGGGTGCGCCGCCCGCGGCGGCGCGGCCATCGGCCGGGCGACCTGGACCCGCGGCCGCACCTCGTTGAGCAGGTGCCCGGGGATCTCGCGCAGGAAGCGCGAAGGCATGCCGTACATGTCCATGCCGTGGATCCTCCGGCTCTCGGCATAGGTCAGCACCAGCTTGTGCCGGGCGCGGGTGATGCCGACGTAGGCCAGGCGCCTTTCCTCCTCCAGCCGGCCGCTCTCCTCCAGCGACTTGCTGCTGGGGAACACGCCCTCCTCCACCCCGACCAGGAACACCAGCGGGAACTCCAGACCCTTGGCCGAATGCAGGGTCATCAGCTGCACCCCGTCCTCGTCGGCCTGGGCCTGGCCCTCGCCGGCCTCCAGCGCCGCGTAGGACAGGAACGCGACCAGCTCGCTCATGCTTTCCTGGTCGTCGTCCAGCTCGGCCCGCGAGAAGCGCGAGGCGACCGAGACCAGCTCGTCCAGGTTCTCCAGCCGCGACTCGGCGTCGAGCTGGCCGCGCGACTCGCTGGCCCAGTGCTCGCGCAGGCCGGAACGGCCGAGCACGTGGTCCACCCGGTCCTTCAGCGCCAGGTCGGTGGTCTCCGCGTCCAGCGCCTCGATCAGCGACAGGAACCCGGCCACCGCGTTGCGCGCGCGCGCAGCCAGCGCGTTTTCGGCCACCAGCGCTGTGGCCGCCTGCCACAGCGACGAAGAGGCCTCGCGCGCACGCCGCCGCACCTCGTCCAAGGTGCGGTCGCCGATCCCGCGCGCCGGGGTGTTGACCGTGCGCTCGAACGCGGCGTCGTCGGCGCGGCTGGCGACCAGGCGCAGATAGGCCAGGGTGTCCTTGATCTCGGCGCGCTCGAAGAAGCGCATGCCGCCGTACACCCGGTAAGGCACCTGCTCGGCCAGCAGCACCTCTTCCAGCGCGCGCGACTGCGCGTTGCTGCGGTAGAGCACCGCCGCCTCGCGCCAGCTGCCGCCGTCGCGCACCCACTGGCGGATGCGCTCGACCACGAAGCGGGCCTCGTCCATCTCGTTGTAGGCCGCGTACACATCCACCGCCTCGCCCTCGCCGCTGTCGGTCCACAGCTGCTTGCCGATCCGGTCGGGGTTGTGCGAGATCACCGCGTTGGCGGCGTTGAGGATGTTGGCGGAGGAGCGGTAGTTCTGCTCCAGGCGGATGGTCTTCGCCCCCGGGAAGTCGCGCAGGAACTGCTGCACGTTCTCCACCTTGGCCCCGCGCCAGCCGTAGATGGCCTGGTCGTCGTCGCCGACCACGAACACGCGGCCGCTGTCGCCGGCCAGCACCCGCACGAACGCGTACTGGATCGCGTTGGTGTCCTGGAACTCGTCGATCAGCAGGTCGCGGAAGCGGGTGCGGTAGTGCGCCAGCAGGGCCGGGTTGTCGCGCAGCAGCTCGTGTGCGCGCAAAAGCAGCTCGGCGAAGTCGACCAGGCCGGCGCGGTCGCAGCGTTCCTGGTACAGCTCGTAGGCGCGGCGCAGGGCGTCGGTCCAAGGATCGTCGCCGGGCTGGATGTGGTGCGGGCGCCGGCCCTCGTCCTTCTGCGCGTTGATCCACCAGGCGATCTGCCGCGGCGGGAAGCGGCCGTCGTCCAGCTCCAGCTGCT
The DNA here is from genome assembly GCF_010093185.1 of Pseudoxanthomonas jiangsuensis. Taxonomy (GTDB): domain Bacteria; phylum Pseudomonadota; class Gammaproteobacteria; order Xanthomonadales; family Xanthomonadaceae; genus Pseudoxanthomonas; species Pseudoxanthomonas jiangsuensis. The sequence goes on from NZ_PDWL01000021.1 coordinate 14,843, forward strand.
GGGCCACGCGCTTGACCAGGCGCAGCTGGTCGTCGCTGTCCAGCACCTGGAAGGCCTCGGGCAGCCGGGCTTCGTTCCAGTGCAGGCGCAGGAGGCGGTGGGCGATGCCGTGGAAGGTGCCGATCCACATCCCGCGCGCGCCGTGGCGCAGCTGGGCGTCGGCGCGCGCGCGCATCTCGCCGGCGGCCTTGTTGGTGAAGGTGACCGCGAGAATCCCGTGCGCCGGCACCCCCAGGACCTCGTTGAGCCAGGCGATGCGGTGGGTCAGGACCCGGGTCTTGCCGGAACCGGCGCCGGCCAGGACCAGGTAATGCCCCGGCGGGGCGGACACGGCCTCGCGCTGGGCGGCGTTGAGGTCGTCGAGCAGGTGGGAGACATCCATGCGGCCATTCTACCGGCCGGGCGTCTCAGACCCTGAGGGCGATGCGGCGTCCCCAGGTCCCTGGCGTTCCGCTCCCTTCAGTGCGCCTCGTGTTCGCGCTTGGCACTGGTGTTCGTCATCAGCTTGTCGGTCCAGGCGATGCCGATGGCCGAGAGGATGAACACGACGTGGATGATGGTCTGCCAGAGCACGCCGTCGGTGGTCAGGGTGCTGCAGCGGGTGGCGCCAAGGTTGGCGGCGGCGGTGGCCAGCAGCTCCGGCGGGCAGAACGGCAGGCCGTTCAGGGTCCCGGCGGCGATGAAGGTCTTGAGCAGATGGATCGAGGAGATGCCGATGATCGCCATCGCCAGCTTCACCTTCAGCACCGAGGCGTTGACGTGGCTCAGCCACTCCGGCTGGTCCGGGTGGCCTTCCAGGCGCAGGCGCGAGACGAAGGTCTCGTAGCCACCGACGATCACCATCACCAGCAGGTTGGAGATCATCACCACGTCGATCAGGCCCAGCACGATCAGCATGATCTGCTGCTCGCCCATCGACGGCGCGTCGTGAATCAGGTGCCACAGCTCCTTGGCGAACAGGAACACGTACACGCACTGGGCCACGATCAGGCCCAGGTACAGCGGCAGCTGCAGCCAGCGCGAGGCGAAGATCAGGGTGGAAAGCGGGCTCAGGCGCGGGCTTCCGGAAGACGTGGGCGCGGACATGGGGCGGAGATGATCTGAGGGGACGGCGCAGGGTAACGGCCGCCCCACGCGCTGCCAAGCGCCTCCCGGCTCCCGCAGCAGGCCCGCCACACCCCTGCAACACTGCGATCCGCGGCCCCGCACCGGGCCGACACGGGCGCCGGCCTACACTCGCAGCTCCCGACGCACGGCGCCGCGAGCATGATCGACCTGTACTACTGGCCCACCCCCAACGGCCACAAGATCACCCTGTTCCTCGAGGAGGCCGGCCTGCCCTACCGGATCAAGCCGGTGAACATCGGCAAGGGCGACCAGTTCCAGCCCGAGTTCCTCGCGTTCTCCCCGAACAACAAGATGCCGGCGATCGTCGACCACGCCCCGGCCGACGGCGGCGGCCCCCTGGGCGTGTTCGAGTCCGGCGCGATCCTGCGCTATCTCGCCGACAAGATCGGCCGCTTCGGCGGGGAAGACCTGCGTGGCCGGGTGGAAGTGGATGAATGGCTGGCCTGGCAGATCGCCGGCCAGGGCCCGATGACCGGCCAGTACGGCCACTTCACCAGCTACGCCCCGGAGAAGATCGACTACGCCATCGACCGCTACACCCGCGAAGTGCAGCGCCTGCTGGGCGTGCTCGACAAGCGCCTGGCCGGCCGTGCCTTCATCGCCGGCGACGACTACACCATCGCCGACATGGCCGCCTACCCGTGGATCAACCCCTACACCAAGGCGCCGCTGGACCTGGAGCCGTATCCCGAACTGCGCCGCTGGCACGCCAGCATCGCCGCCCGCCCGGCCACCGGACGCGCCTACGCGCTGACGAAGCAGGTGAACCCGGATGCCGGCAAGCCGCTGAGCGAGGAAGAGCGCAAGCAGTTGTTCGGGCGCTGAGGCGGCGGATGGGGCACGGTGCCGGGACAGCGGCACCGTGACGCGGCGCTTCAGTCGACCGATGCCTGCCGCGTCGAGATCCAGGCATGGATCAGGCCGGCCTGGAAGAACGGCACCGGCAGGTCGAAGCCGCCGGCCCGCAGGATCGCCTCGACCTGCGCCGGCGGCAGCACGCCGACGTCCTCGGCGTAGGCCCGGCGCATGCGCTCGATCGCCTCCGGCGACAGGTCGGCCCCGGCCATCATCGTCATCCAGGCCTGCAGCAGCAGCTCATATTCGGGCGAGGCCACATCGGAGGCCAGGTCAGAACTGGCCAGGCGCCCGCCCGGCACCAGCCGCCGGGCGATGCCGCGGAAGAACTCCGCCCGCGCCCCGGCATCGAGGATGAACTGCGAGACCAGGAAGCAGGTGGCCGCGTCGTGGGCCGGCCCGGCCGGCAGCGTTTCCAGGTAACCGGCATGGAACCGGCAGCGGTCGAGGAATCCCTCCTCGGCCGCTCTGCGCCGGGCGACGTCCAGCATCGCCCCGGACGGATCGACCGCGGTGAAGCGCCAGCCGGGGAAGCGCTGCGCCAGATGCGCCATCTCCACCCCGGTGCCCACGCCCACGCACAGGATGCGCGCCTCGCCCGGCAGCCCGGCGAACACCGACTCCAGCAGGAAATGCAGGCACTGGCGGATCGGCGCGGTCTTCTCCCACTGGCGGTCGTAGCCGGCGGCCTGCTGGTCGAAGAGGGTCTTGAGGGCTTCGGGCTGCATGGTTCTCTCTGCGGATGGATCAAAGGCCGTGCACGTCTCGGCTGCACTCTGATCCCGGTTCTCGCTTGATCATTCGACTGATGCCGCACACTTCCTGGTGAGCCCTTCCAGCTCCTTGAACAGCACCGGGTCGTGGGAAGTGAAGTTGAAGCAGGATTTCCCCTGCATCTTCCTGCGAAGCCCATCGCTGACGCCATCCAGCAGGCCTGGATCCTCGTATATGGGCATCAAGTGATAGCTCACATAGGACTTCTTCACCTGTACCGCGCCGAAGAACTTCGGCTTGGCTGTTGCCGCGGCAGCAGGAATCTCGACATAGAGACTGCCGGGCTCGTCCGTCTTGATCGACATGCCGGAAGAGTGCTTGCGCAGCACCTTGGACAACGCCGCAAACGTTGAATCGAAATCTTGCATGGCGCGATTTCCCAGTGCTTCTACCGGCGGTCTGATTCTTGCAGCCACACCTAACGCTTGAACGAATCGCCAGGCCTGGCGCCAGTGCGGGCGCGCCGCCTCGCCCGAAAACCGGCATCAGCAGCGCCCAGGCAGGGCTACGGCGCGAGTCTGCGCGGCGTTTCGTCGCATCGTCAATCGGGGCTCCACGGACAATCAGCCACCTGGAGGGCATGGCGACCCCGCACGCATGGGCAGTGCCCGTCCCGACAGACCCAGTGGCCAGGCCAGCCTCCCCATTGCCGCCCCGCCTACAATGCCCCCATGACGCCTTCCCGGACGCCCGCATGCGCCTTTTCCGCCTCGCCCCGGCCCTGTCGCCGCTGCTGCTCGCCTTCGCCGTGACCCTGCCCGCCGTTCCCGAAGCACTGGCCGCCTCAGGCCAGAAACTCACCCTTGAAGCCATCACCGGCACGGCGCCGCTGTCCGGGCCGACGCTGATGAAGCCGCACGTCTCGCCCGACGGCGCGCGGGTGACCTTCCTGCGCGGCAAGGACGCCGACCGCAACCGCCTGGACCTGTGGGAGTACGACATCGCCAGCGGCCAGACCCGGCTGCTGGTCGATTCCAGCGTGGTCCTGCCCGGCACCGAGGTCCTCAGCGACGAGGAGAAGGCCCGCCGCGAGCGCCAGCGCATCGCCGCCTACTCGGGCATCGTCGATTACCAGTGGGCGCCGGACGGCAAGGCCTTGCTGTTCCCGCTCGGCGGCGAACTCTATCTGTACGACCTGGGCAAGACCGGCCCGGCGGCGGTGCGCAAGCTGACCTCCGGCGCGGGCTTCGCCACCGATCCGAAGCTGTCGCCGCGCGGCGGCTTCGTCGGCTTCGTCCGTGCCCGCGACCTGTGGGTGATCGAGCTGGCCAGCGGCAGGGAGATCCGCCTGACCCGCGACGGCAGCGAGACCATCGGCAACGGCGTGGCCGAGTTCGTCGCCGACGAGGAGATGGACCGCCACACCGGCTACTGGTGGGCGCCGGACGACAGCGCGATCGCCTTCGCCCGGATCGACGAGTCGCCGGTGCCGGTGCGCCAGCGCTACGAGGTCTATCCCGACCGCACCGAGGTGATCGCGCAGCGCTACCCGGCCGCCGGCGACGCCAACGTGCGCGTCCAGCTGGGCACGATCGCGCCGAAGGCCGGCGCCCGGCCGAAGTGGATCGACCTGGGCGCAGAGCCGGACATCTACCTGGCGCGGGTGGACTGGCGCGATCCGCGCAGGCTGACTTTCCAGCGCCAGTCGCGCGACCAGCACAGGCTCGAGCTGGTCGAAGCCACCCTGGCCAGCGGCGCCCAGCGCGTGCTCGCCACCGAGACCTCCAGGACCTGGGTGCCTTTGCACAATGCCCTGCGCTTCCTGCCCGACGGCCGCTTCCTGTGGTCGTCCGAGCGCAGCGGCTACGAGCACCTGTACATCGCCTCCGAGGACGGCGCCACCCTGACCCCGCTGACTTCCGGCCCCTGGGTGGTGGACGACCTGCTGGCGGTGGATGCCGGCGCCGGCTATGCCTGGTTCACCGCCACCCTCGACTCGCCGCTGGAGAAGCACGTCTACCGCGTGCCGCTGGCCGGCGGCGCGCCGGAGAAGCTGTCGCAGGCCGCCGGTACCCATGCGCCGGCGTTCGCGCGCAATGCCAGCGTCTACGTCGACCACTGGTCCAGCGACACGGTGCCGCCGCAGATCGAGCTGTTCCGCAACGACGGCACCAGGCTGGCGACCCTGCTGCGCAACGACCCGGCCGATGCGGACCATCCGTACGCGAAGTACCGCGACGCCCAAAGGCCACTGGAGTTCGGCACCCTGGCCGCGGCCGACGGCACCACGCCGCTGCACTACAGCCTGATCAAGCCCGCCGGTTTCGACCCGAAGAAGAAGTATCCGGTGGTCGTGTTCGTCTACGGCGGCCCGGCCGCGCAGACCGTGACCCGGGCCTGGCCGGCGCGCAGCGACGCGCTGTTCAACCAGTACCTGGCCCAGCAGGGCTATGTGGTGTTCTCGCTGGACAACCGCGGCACCCCGCGCCGCGGCCGCGACTTCGGCGGCGCGCTGTACGGGGTGCAGGGCACGGTGGAAGTGGACGACCAGCTGCGCGGGATCGCGTGGCTGAAGTCGCAGCCGTGGGTGGACCCGGCGCGGATCGGCGTGCACGGCTGGTCCAACGGCGGCTACATGACCCTGATGCTGCTGGCCCGCACCGACGCCTACGCCTGCGGCGTGGCCGGCGCCCCGGTCAGCGACTGGGCGCTGTACGACACCCACTACACCGAGCGTTACATGGGCCTGCCGGCCGCCAACCCGGACGGCTACCGCGCCGCACGGGTGCTGGAGCACGTCGAGGGCCTGGTCGGGCCGGACGCGCCCAGGCTGCTGCTGGTCCACGGCATGGCCGACGACAACGTGCTGTTCACCAACGCCACTGCGGTGATGGCCGCTTTGCAGCAGAGGGGCCAGCCGTTCGAGCTGATGGCCTATCCGGGCGCCAAGCACGGCCTGTCCGGCAAGGACGCGCTGCACCGCTACCGGGTCGCCGAGGATTTCCTCGGGCGTTGCCTGAAGCGGTGAATTTCGCCCGCGCCGCAAAGGCGGCGCGGATTCCAGGACAGGAGGCCGTCCCGATGCACGCATCCAATCCGCCACCGCTTCCGGCTGCACGCGCCGGCTGGTGGCAGCGCCACTGGCGCTGGGCCGCACCGGTGCTGGTGCTGGCGGTCCTGCTGTTCCTGGCCGCCGGCATCGCCACCTTCGCGTTCGGGGTGATGGCCACGATGAAGTCCTCTGGGGCCTATCGCCAGGCCATGGACCTCGCCCGCGCCGATCCGGAGCTGGGCGACGCGCTCGGCCGCCCGGTGAGCGCGGCCTGGTACCTCAGCGGATCGATCCACAACGAGAACGGGCGCAGCCGCGCCACGCTGGGCATTCCCCTGGAAGGGCCGCGCGGACATGCCGATCTGCAGGTCGAGGGGACGGGCCGGGACGGCGCCTGGACCTTCCAGGTGCTCGAAGCGCGGATCGACGCGGACGGCCGGGTGATCGACCTGCGCCGGGATGCCGGCGCGACGGTTACCGCCGACGGCACCCGGCGCAAGAGCGGCGCCAACCGCAAGGGCGACTGAGGACGCTCAGTCCACCGCCGCGGGCACCGCGCCCGGCGGCACCCAGATCGCCATGCCGGCGGCCTTCTTCTGGGTGGTGGGGATGCCGACGCTGAGCCCGCCGGCGGTGTGCCGGCCATAGCTGCCGGCGCCGACCGACATGCCCACGGGCGAGCCGGACGAGCCCACGCCCATCAGCACGATGCCGTTGGCGCCCAGCGCCGCCGCCTCGCGCTTGAGCCGGGCCAGGGCCGCGTCGGTCTGGCCCTGGGTGCCGAAGCCGACCGCGCTGGAGGCTTCCAGCTGGGCGATCTCCTGCGAGCCGGCCGGCGGCACGGCGTAGACCTGGACCTGGGCCGGGTCGATCGGCGCCCGGGCCGGGGCGAGCATGACCTTGGAAGTGCTGGCGCAGCCGGCGAGCGCCAGCAGGACCAGCGGAACGGCGAGGAATCGGGTGCGGCGCATGGCGGTCCTCCCGCGCGGGCGATGCGGCATTCTCCGGCGGCCCGGGTGAATCGGCCGCGAACCCGGAGTGACGGGCCCGCGCACGGGGTGGGCAATCTGTCCGGGGAGCGGGCGCGGCCGGCGGGCGTATCATTCCCGGCCTGCAAGGAGTCCCGCATGGCCTATCCGTACAAGCGTCCGCGCCGCATGCGCCGCGACGAGTTCTCGCGCCGGCTGATGCGCGAGCACGTGCTCACCAGCAACGACCTGATCTACCCGGTGTTCGTGCACGAGGCGCAGGGCCGGGCGGCGGTGCCCTCGATGCCGGGGGTGGAGCGGCTGTCGATCGACGAACTGCTGCGGGTGGCCGAGCAGGCGCTGGAGCTGGGGGTACCGGTATTGGACCTGTTCGGCGTGCCCGACCCGTCCGCCAAGACCGCCGACGGCCGCATCGCCTGGGACGAGGACGGCATCGTCCCGCGCGCGATCCGCGCGCTGAAGTCGCGCTTCCCCGAGTTGGGGGTGATGAGCGACCAGGCCCTGGACCCGTACACCACCCACGGCCAGGACGGGCTGATCGACGAGGACGGCTACATCCTCAACGACGCCACCATCGAAGCGCTGGTCAAGCAGTCGCTGGCGCATGCCGCGGCCGGCGTCGACATCCTCTCGCCGTCGGACATGATGGACGGGCGGATCGGCGCGATCCGCGAGGCTTTGGAGAACGCCGGCTTCGTCAACACCCGGATCATGTCCTACGCGGCCAAGTACGCCAGCGCGTTCTACGGCCCGTTCCGCAGCGCGGTCGGCAGCGCCGGCAGCCTGGGCAAGGGCAACAAGTTCACCTACCAGATGGACCCGGCCAACTCGGACGAAGCCCTGCACGAGGTCGAGCTGGACATCGCCGAGGGCGCGGACATGGTCATGGTCAAGCCCGGCCTGCCCTACCTGGACGTGATCCGGCGGGTGAAGGACGCGTTCGGCGTGCCGACCTTCGCCTACCAGGTCAGCGGCGAGTACGCGATGCTCAAGGCCGCTTCCGCCAACGGCTGGCTGGACGAGAAGGCCTGCGCGCTGGAGGCGCTGCTGGCGTTCAAGCGCGCAGGCGCCGACGGCGTGCTGACCTACTACGCGCTGGATGCGGCGCGCTGGCTGCGCGGGGACTGACAGTCACCGCGGCGGCGGCAGGCAGCCGTCGCGTCCGCGCAGGCTGGGCGCGGCGACCCGGTAGACATCGCCCTTGCCGGCCTTCGGCGCACGCGCCGAACCGGTGACCAGCACATCGGCCGGGCGCGAGGCATCGACCACCGGCGCGTGCGTGCTGCCGCCTTCGACGTTGAACGACAGCGTCCACGGCTGCACGTCGGCATAGGCGGTTCCGTCGCAGGCGGACAGGTACAGGCGCGCCGTGCCGGCGGCCGCCTCGCCGCGCGAGAACAGCAGCACCCGGCCGCCGTCCAGCCAGGCCGCATCGATCTCGTCGGCGGCGGTGTTCGCTCCGGGAACCGCGGTCGGCGTGGCGAAGCCCAAGTTCCCACTACCCGCCACCGGCGCCGCGCCCTGCGCGCCCTTGCCCTCGCCAGCCGGTGCCACGCGAGCCACGAACAGGTCCAGCCCGCCCGCGCCGCCGTGGCCGTCGCTGGAAAAGAGCAGCCACGCGCCATCGGCCGATGGCGTGGGCGAGCGTTCGTCGCCGCGGGTGTTGACCGTCGCGCCCAGGTTCTCCACTTAGCCCCAGCCGCCGTCGGGCCGGACCGCGGCGCGGTACAGGTCGCGGCCGCCATGGCCGCCCTTGCGGTCGGAGACGAAGTACAGCCAGCGTCCGTCCGCGCTGAACGCCGGCTCGGATTCCTCTGCGGGCGTGTCCAGCGGCAGCGGCTGCGGATCGATCCAGCGGATGCCCTCGCGCCGCGCCTGCCACAGGTCGCCGCCGCCCGGCCCGCCGGCGCGGTCGGCGCTGCCCCAGACGATGCGCTGGCCATCCGGCGAGACGCTGGCGCGGCGCTCGTCGTCGCGGGTGGACACCGTCCACAGGCCTTCGATGCCGTATTCGGCCAGCTGCGCCTGCGCCGGGGCGCAGAGTAGACTGGCCATGAACGCGGCGCACAGACGCTTCATGGTGCACGCTCCCGGTCCAATCGATTCCTGGGGACTTATAGCAAGCATGACCACCAACCAGTCCACGGCGGCGCGCTACGCCGTCTTCGGCCACCCGATCGCGCACTCGCTCTCGCCGCGCATCCACACCGCCTTCGCCGCCCAGACCGGCATCGCCCTGGAATACACCGCCATCGACGCGCCGCCGGCGCAGTTCGCGGCGATCCTGGACGCCTTCGCCGCCGGCGGCGGCCGCGGCGGCAACGTCACCCTGCCGCTGAAGGAGGCCGCGTTCGCCCTGTGCGCGCAGGTCAGCGAACGCGCGCGCATCGCCGGCGCGGTCAACACCCTGGTCCGCAACGACGGCCAGTGGCACGGCGACAACACCGACGGCGCCGGCCTGGTCCGCGACCTCACCGGCCGCCAGGGCCTGGACCTGCGCGGCCGCCGCGCCCTGCTGCTGGGCGCGGGCGGCGCCGCCCGCGGGGTGGCTCCGGCCCTGCTCGACGCCGGGGTGCTGGAACTGGTCGTGGTCAACCGTACCCCCGAGCGCGCCGACGCGCTGGTCGATGCGCTGGGCCAGCCGGGACGGGCGCACTCGCGCTACTGGGACGACCTGGCCGACCAGGGCGACTTCGAACTGATCGTCAACGCCACCTCGGCCGGGCGCAGCGGCGACGCCGGCTTCAATGCGCCCTTCACCCTGGTCAACAGCCGCACCCTGGCGGTGGAGCTGAACTACGGCGAGGTCGCGATCCCGTTCCTGGCCTGGGCGCGCGCGGCCGGCTGCCGCGACGTGGTCGACGGCCTGGGCATGCTGGTCGAGCAGGCCGCCGAGGCGTTCGAGCTGTGGCACGGCGTGCGCCCGGACACCGGCCCGGTGTACGAGGCCCTGCGCGCGCAGAACGCACGCCTGGTCACCGCCGACTGAGGCCTCGCTTCCCTGCCCCCGGAGAACTCCATGGACGGTTTCGTCACCTCGCTGCTCACCATGGCCGCCTACCAGCTGCCGGAACTGCTCGCCGCCGCCGCCGCGCTGGCGATGCTGCGGATCTGGGGCGCGTCCGGCGCGCCGGGCCGCAAGCTGGCCGTCGCCGGTGCGCTGGTGATCCTCGCCGCCAGCCTTCTGCGGCTGGGCGTGGCCGTGTTCCAGACCTGGCTGATCTACCGCGCCAGCGAGGACGGCATGGGCGTGGCCGGCACCGGCATGGCCCTGGTCAGCGCGATGGGCATGCTGCTGTCGGTGGCCTCGGCCGCCGGCCTGGCCCTGCTCGGCTGGGGCGCGGCCAAGGCCATGGCAGGCTATCGCGCGCTGGACGCGGGCACGCCCTGAGCCCCGCCGTGGCCGGTGGCATCGCCTTCCCGCGGGCATTGCGGCACCACGCGCGCGGCGCCGTGCTGCTGGCGGCGGCGCTGGCCAGCCTGTCCGCCGCAGGCGTCGCCGCCAAACCGTCCGAGCCTTCGCGGCCGCGCGCGCGCGAGGCCGGGATCGTCATCGGCACCCTGCCGCCCGGACCGCGCAACGCCATCACCGACGTCGACGGCGTGGGCGTGGGCCACGCCACCTTGCGCGACGGCACCCGCTTCAACACCGGCGTCACCGCGATCGTCCCGCATCGCGGCAACGCCTACCTGGAACGCGTGCCGGCGGCGATCGTGGTCGGCAACGGCTACGGCAAGCTGCTGGGCGTGACCCAGGTGCAGGAACTGGGCGAGCTGGAATCGCCGCTGCTGCTCACCGGCACCCTGGGCGTGTGGAAGACCGCCGACGCGCTGGTCGGACACCTGCTGGCGCAGCCGGGCATGGAGCAGGTGCGCTCGCTCAACCCGGTGGTCGGCGAGACCAACGACGGCTACCTGAGCGACATCCGCGCCCGCCCGCTCGGCGCGGCCCAGGTGGAGCAGGCGCTGGCCGCGGTGTCCTACGGCGAGGTCGCCGAAGGCGCGGTCGGCGCCGGCGCCGGCACCGTGGCCTTCGGCTGGAAGGGCGGCATCGGCACCAGCTCGCGGGTGCTGCCGGCCGACCAGGGCGGCTGGACGCTGGGCGTGCTGGTGCAGAGCAACTTCGGCGGCCACCTGACCGTGGCCGGCGTGCCGGTGTGGAAATCGCTGCCCGATCCGGCCGCGCTGGCGCGCGCTACCGAGGCGGCACCATCGATGGGCGACGGCAGCATCATGATCGTGGTCGCCACCGATGCACCTTTGGACCCGGCCGCGCTGCAGCGGGTGGCCCGGCGCGCGCTCACCGGCCTGGCCCGCACCGGCTCGGACATGTCCAACGGCTCGGGCGACTACGTCATCGCCTTCTCCACCGCGCCGCAGAACCGGCGCCGTCCCGGCCAGGCGGTGCAGCCGGCGGCGAGCGTGGGCGGCGCGGCGATCACCCCGCTGTTCCAGGCCACCGCCGAGGCCACCGAGGAAGCGATCCTCAACTCGATGCTGCGCGCACGCACCGTGCATGGCCATCGCGGCACCGCGGTGGCGCTGCCGCTGGCGCCCCTGCTCGAGGCACTGGACCGGGCCGGTGCGCGATCGCCCTGAGCCCGCGGAGGTTGCATGTGGCCTTCGCGTGCATGCGCCGCACCGGCATACCTGCCGGCCGAAACGGAATGGCCGTCGCCGCCACCACGCGTCCGCCTGCGGCTAGGATCGGCGCATGAAACGCCTTCTGCTCGCCTGCCTGCTGCTCGCCGCCGCCTTCGCCGCTCCCGCCTTCGCCGAAGGCCAGTTCAAGGTGCTGGTGGTGGCGATCCCCAACCGCTACCACCACGACTACGCCGTGGTCGCCCGGCCGCAGTTCGAGCGCATGGCCCTGCGCCACGGCTTCGACCTGGACTGGCGCTGGAACGCCAGCCCGTTCGACGAAGACCTCTCGAAGTACGCGGCCATCGTTCTGCTCAACACCCCGGGCGACGAGCTCAAGGGCGCCCAGCGCGATGCCCTGCAAGCCTACGTGCGCGCCGGCGGCGGCGTGGTCGCCGTGCATCGCGCCCTGATCTTCAACCCGCCCGGCGACTGGCCCTGGTTCGAGCAGCTGGTCGGCCGCGCCTTCCGCATCCACCCGATGGTGCAGACCGCCATCGTGCGGGTCGAGGACCCGGGCTTCCCCGCCGCCTTCGGCCTGCCCGCGCGCTGGATCTGGACCGACGAGTGGTACGAGTTCGGGCCGCCGCTGGCGCAGGGCCTGCGCACGGTGCTGTCGGTGGACGAGCGCAGCTACGACCCCACCCGGATCTGGCCCGGCCAGACCGCGCGCGGCATGGGCGCCGACCACCCGGTGGCCTGGTACCACGCCTACGACGGCGGCCGGGTGTTCGTCACCGCGCTGGGACACACCCCGGCGCTGTACGACGACGCCCTGTACCTGGAGCACCTGTACGGCGGGATCTGGTGGGCGGCGACAGGTAAGGGGATCGAACGGGAAACGCCTGCCGCCCTCAACCCACCGGCCGCCGGTACATCGCCGCGCTGATGCACGACAGCACGCTGACCACGAACCAGCCGAACGGGAACAGCGACAGGGTCAGCAGCCAAGTGATCACGCCGGCGGCGCAGGCGGCCAGGAACCAGAGCACCGCCGACAGCACCCGGCCCTGCACCAGCTGGCCCAGGCCGGGAATGAAGAAGCTGCAGATCGCGGCGATGACGTTGCCTGCGGAACCGGGGCCGGTGCTCATCGGGGGCTGACTCCTTGGAGGTTGCCTGCATGGTCGCCGATGCGGGAATGGCGGCCAGTGAAGAAGGTCACGCCTGCGCGCCCCTACAGCAACCCGTCGCGCTTGACCGCCAGGTAGCGCTCGACCAGGGCGGCGGGAAGATCGGCGGCGGCCACGTCCAGGGTCATCACCCTTCGCCGGCGCAGGGCGTCGTGGGCCCCGGCGCGCTGTTCCAGGTAGCGGGCGACGGCGCCGGCGCGGATCGCGCCGGGCAGGTCCTCGACCTCGCGCGCCAGGGCTTCGTCGAGCACGCGCTCGCGCAGGCTGGCCACGCACACCAGGTGCCGGCGCTGGAGCAGGCGCACCGCGGCGAGCAGGTCGTCGCTGTCCTCGTCGCGGACGTTGCTGGCGATCATCACCAGGCTGCGGCGGCGCTGGCGCAGAGCCAGTTCCTCGGCCATGGCCAGGTAGTCGGTCGCCACCACCTGCGGCTGCAGGTCGAAGCTGCCGCGCAGCAGGCCCTGCAGGGCGCCCGGTCCGCGCCGCGGCGGCACCCAGCGCGGCTGCGCGCCGGTGGCCATCAGCCCGACCGCATCGCCCTGGCGCAGGGCCAGCCAGGCCACCACCAGCGCGGCGTTGAGGGCGTGGTCGAAGTGCGACAGCCCGCCTTCGCTGGCGAGCATGCGCCGGCCGGTGTCCACCACCAGCAGGAGCTGCTGGTTGCGCTCGTCCTGGTACTCGCGCGAGATCAGCTTGCGGGCGCGGGCGGTGGCCTTCCAGTCGACCTGGCGCAGGCTGTCGCCGGTGCGGTACTCGCGCATCTGCTGGAAGTCGGTGCCTTCGCCGCGGCGGCGGCGCAGGTGGGCGCCGACCAGCAGGGAAGCCTGTTCGGCGCTGAACAGCGCCAGCCGCGCCAGCGGGGCGAAATCGGGGTAGACGCGCACCTCCTGCGCGCCGCCGGCGATGCGCAGCCCGGTCCACAGCCGCCACGGCGAATGCAGGCGCAGTTGCACGCCCTCGAACGCGAAGCGGCCGCGCGCGGCCGGCAAAAGCCGGTAGCGGAAGCGGACGATGCTGGCCGCCGGCAGCTGCAGCCGGCGCGGCAGGTCGTCGGCCTGCCAGCCGGTCGGATGCAGGTCGAATGCGTCCACCCGCAGGCGGCGGTGCGATTCCAGCGCCACTTCGACCTCGCGCGGCACGCCCACCGCCAGCGCGTCGGGCAGGGCGCGGGTGGCCGCCGGCGTGGGCAGGCGCCACAGGCGCAGGGCATCGAGCGCGGCCAGCGAGGCGAGCGCGGCCACCAGCAGCCCCCACGCCTGCATCGGCACGACCCCGAGCACCGGCAGCAGGCCGGCGAGGCCGCACAGGACCAGCAGCACCAGCAGCGGCGGGGATGGCCTCATCCGGCCAATCCGGTGCGGCGGGCCAACGAACGCGCGCCACTCACTGCCGCGGCGCCTCGACCCGCGCCAGCAGGGCGCGCAGCACGTCGTCCGGCGACTGGCCGTCGATCTGCAGTTCCGGCGCCAGGGCGATGCGGTGGCGCAAGGCGGGCGTGGCCACCGTGCGCACGTCGTCGGGGGTGGCGAAGTCGCGCCCACCCAGCACCGCCTGCGCCCGCGCGGCGCGGACCAGGGCGATGCTGCCGCGCGGGCCCGCCCCGAGGGCGATGCCCGGCCACTGCCGGGTCGCGGCGACAATGCGCACCGCGTAGTCGATCACCGCCGCGTCCACCGTCACCTGGGCGGTGCCCTGCTGCATCGCCACCAGTTCGGCGGCGCCGACCACGCACCGCACCTGCGACAGCTCGAAGTCGCCACCGCCGCCGCGGCCGGCGGTCACCTGCGCCACCATCCGCACCTCGTCCTCCTGGCGCGGATAGCCGATCAGCACCTTCAGCAGGAAACGGTCCAGCTGCGCTTCCGGCAAGGGATAGGTGCCCTCCTGCTCGACCGGGTTCTGGGTGGCCAGGGCCATGAACGGCGGCGGCAGGGCGAACGACTTGCCCTCGATCGTCACCTGTCCTTCCTGCATCACCTCCAGCAAGGCCGACTGGGTCTTGGCCGGGGCGCGGTTGATCTCGTCGGCCAGCAGAAGGTTGGTGAACACCGGGCCGCGGCGGATCTTGAAGCTCTCGGTCTTGGGGTCGTACACCGCGTGGCCGCTGACGTCGCTGGGCATCAGGTCCGGGGTGAACTGGACCCGGCCCCAGTCCAGCGCCAAAGCCTGGCCCAGCGCGCGCACCAGCAGGGTCTTGCCCAGCCCGGGCACGCCCTCGATCAGGACGTGGCCACCGGCCAGCAGGGCGACCAGGATCTGGTTGAGCACCTCGTCCTGGCCGATGAAGGCCTTGGCGACCTCGTCGCGGACGGCGGCGGCACGCTCGGCCAGGGCCTCGCCGGTGATCGGGGCAAGCGCGGTGGCGGTGGGGTGGGCGGTGTCGGTCATAGCCGGTTCCTCATCTGGATCAGGGTGCGCACGCGGGCGAAGAAGGCGTGGCGGTCGCGGGGTTCGGGGGCGGTGAGTGCGTCGCGCACGGTCATGTGCGGCAGCTCCAGGCGCTGGGCAATGGCGGCGATGCGGGCGTCGCCGGCCAGCGCCGCGGCGGCCGGGTCGCGGCGCTGCAGGCGGGCGAGGAAGGCCTGGCGCGCGGCGGCGTGCAGCGCGGGCGCCTGGCCGTAGCGGTACAGCAGTTCGCCGCTGGCGCGCACGTGCTCGAGCAGCGAGCGCCGGTCCGCCGCCGGCGACGGCAGCCACGGGCCGAAGCGCTGGCCGCGCCGCCACAGCCACGCCGCCAGGGCGAGCGCCAGCGGCAGCCACACCGGCCAGCCGCGGCGCAGCAGCTCGCGCCACAGCGACACCGCGCGCGGCGAATGCACCAGGTGCACCTGGCCGCGGCCGTAGTTGGGCGCCAGCAGCTGCCGCGCCAGGGCCTGGTGCGGGACCTCGTCCAGCGCCTCGTTGTCGAGGAAGTCGAAGTCGGCGGCCACGTCGACGCTGCCGCGGCCATGGGCCAGCCGCGCCCAGGCGTAGCCGTGCTCTTCGTCGCCCCAGCGCAGGCGCACGCGCGCGGCTTCGTCGAGTTCGAAGCGGCGGCCGCGGCAGAACTCGACGTGGCTCTCCTCGCCTTCGACCAGCAGGGTTTCGCAGCGTGTCGAGCGCAGCTCGCCGCCGATCCCGAGCCGGCGCAGCAGGGGCGGCGGGACGTCGTCGCCGTCCAGGCCCGGCGGCGGCGTGCGCACCAGCAGGTGGCCGCCGCGCGCCACCCAGGCCAGCACGGCGTTGACGTCGCGAATTGCTATTGCCGAGGGATCGCCGTACAGCAGAACGGTGTCGCCCGGCGCGTCGGCGAAGCGTTCCGGCTGCAGGGCCTGCCGCGTCTGCGCCTCAATGCCGTCGGCGCGCAGGGCCTGGCGCAGGGCATAGAGCGGATTGACCGCCGCTTCGCCCTGCGGCGGCAGCGGCAGCTCGCGCTCGACCCGCTCGTGGGTGTGCAGGAACCAGGCGACCAGGACCGCGAGCAGGACCGCGCCCACCAGCGCGCCCAGCCCGACCAGCCGCCAGCGCCAAGCCGCGCTCATGGCGTCCACGCCCACTGCGCCTGCGACTGCTGCAGCAGGGTTTCGAAGCCGGCGTCGTCGGGCAGGCGCCCGGCATAGGCCGCGTACTGCCAGACCTTGACCATGCGCGCGAACAAGCCGCGCGCCTCCTCGCCCGGCAGCTGGCGCGAGGCGCGCAGGCACTGCGCCTCGGTCGCGCCCGGCGGCAGGGCGGCGCCGGTGCGCGCGGCCATGGCCTCGACGCTGGCGCGGTACAGCAGGGCCAGGGCGGCGCGCTGGCGGCCCTCGCTCCACAGCCGGCGCGCGGCGGAGGGGATGTCGTCGGGCAGGGTCTCCGGCAGCGCCAGTTCGTCCACCTGGGCGGCGGCCGGCGCCTTGCGCCGCGCCGCGCGGCCGGTGCCGCGCAGCCAGGGCAGCCAGTGGCGCGCGGTGAACGCCAGCACCAGCAGCACCGCGCCGAGCAGGATCCACAGCCCCCATTCGGCACCCAGCGCGACCAGGCCGGCGAGCGCGTCCAGCCAGGCCGGGCGTTCGACGCTGCGCTCCTTCGGCGTGGCCGGGTGCTTCGGCTTCCACTCCACCAGCGTGCGCTTGCCGCCGATCAGCGGATCCTCGTAGGCCTTGGCGGCGGCGCGACGGAAACCGGCGTCGTCCTGCAGCTCGCGGCCGAACACGACCGGCAGGGTCGGGACGTCTTCGGCTTCCGCTTGGCCGTCCTGCGCCTGCACCGGCGGCGCTACCAGCGCGGCCAGGCCGATGGCGAACACCACCAGCAACGGCGCGGCGCGCGCCAGCAGGCGCTCGCGCAGGCGCCGGAACGCCAGCTCCACGTCCCAGGCCTCGCTCTCGCTGCGGCGGTTGAGGTACATGCCGAAGCCGGCGGCGACGTAGAACGGCCCGACCACCGCCAGCGCCGCCGCGGCGGCGACGTTGAAGCACAGGTCCAGCCACCGCGGCGGGCCGTCCTGCAGCAGGCCCCAGAACGACTGCAGCGAGCCGGGCAACTGCTCGGCCGGGACGAACAGGAACACCGCGGCGATGCAGCCCAGCAGCAAGGCCAGCTCGAAATGCGCGCAGACCACGGTCAGCAGGGCCGCCTGCATGTACACCGGCCCGGCGACCACCCGCCGGCGCATGCCGCGCTGCGCGCCCTGGCTGCCCTCCAGCAGGTCCACCGGCATCAGCAGCGACCGCGCCGGGCCCAGCCGCCGCCACGACAGGTAGCCGCCCAGCATCGGCCGGGCGAAGCGCCACTGCGCGCGCAGGGCGGCCAGCGCCCCCGGCGCCTGGCCGAACACCGCGCGCGACAGCACGTACAGCACGATCCGCTCCAGCGCCGGCTTCAGCCACCACAGCGCCAGCCAGGCCAGCCACGGCTGGCCCAGCGCCCACGCCAGCGCGTTGAGCGCGGCGAACAGCGGCAGCAAAGCCAGCAGCCACGGCCGCCACACTGCGCCCGCATGCCGGCGCAAAAGCGCGGTGCCCAGCTCCATCGCCTCCCAGGACGAGCGCGGGCGCAGGTTGACCTGCAGGTCCTCAGGCCGCATCGGCGTCCTCCGCCGCGCGGCCGTGGCCGCCGCGCCACAGCCAGCCCAGCACCGCCAGCCACAGCAGCCCGGCCACACTGAACTTGATCCAGGCCGGGATCGACTGGGTCGAGGACCAGAACGCCTCGACGAACGCCGCCAGCAGCAGCATCACCGCCACCCCCAGGCACAGCCGCGCGCCGATCCGCCCGGCCTGGACCAGGGCGTCGCGGCGGCGGCGGCGGCCGGGCGCGACCAGGTCCAGGCCCAGGCGCAGGCCGGCGCCGCCGGCGATCACGATCGCGGTCAGCTCCAGCGCCGCGTGCCCGGCGACGAAGCGCCAGAACGGATCGCCCGAGCCGATCGCCTGCAGGTGCCCGGCGACCGCGCCGATGGTCACGCCGTTGGCGATCAGCACCACGATCGTGCCCACCCCGGCCAGCAGCCCGCCGGCGAAGGTGCGCAGGCCGATGCTGATGTTGTTCATGACGTAGTGGCCGAACATCTGCCAGTCGCTGCCGCTGTCGCGGCCCAGCGCCTGGCGCGGATCGGCCGGGTCGTACATCCGTTCCATCTGGGCGAGGGTCATCGGGTCCAGCACGTGGTGGACCAGTTCCGGCTTCCACTGCAGCAGGGCGAACAACCCCACCAGCGGCAAAGCGAACAGCGCCGTCGAGGCCCACATCACCCCCGCCTGCTGGCGCACCAGTTGCGGGAAGCCGGCGACCAGGAACTCGAGCGCGCGCTTCCAGCGCGGCGGCGGCGCCCGGTACAGCACCGCGTGGCCGCCCTGCATCAGCTGCTGCAGGCGCTCGACCAACGGCGGGCTGTAGCCGCGGCGGCGGGCCAGCGCCAGCTGCTGGCACAGGCGCCGGTAGCGGGCCGGCATCTCCTCGTCGGGCACTGCACCGGTTCCGGCGGTGCGCGAACGCCCGGGACCGCCGCCACGGCGCTGCAGCCACTGCTCGAACGCCTCCCATTCGGCCTGGTGGCGGGCGACGAACTGCTCCTGCCTCATCGCCGCCCCAGCAGGCCGTTGGCGATGCCGAACAGGCGGCGCACGCCTTCCATCCCGGTCGCATCGGTCAGCGGCTGCAGCAGCCCGGCCAGTTCGGCCTGGCGCGCCGGCACAAGCTTGGGCGCGCGCTCGCCGAAGGCCACGATCGCCGCCTGCTCGTCCGAACGCAGGGGCTGCCCCGGCGCCAGCGCCGGCACCCCCGGCACCGGCGCGTGCGCGAGCCGCGCCGGCACGTGCACCACCACGGTGTCGGCGACCAGGTCGCCGAGGCGGCGGCTGTCGCGGTCGCACAGGCAGGCCACCAGCCCGGCGGCATAGCCGAACGGCAGCATGTCCACGCTGCGCAGCAGGTTGCGCACGATCGCCGGCAGCCAGCCCACCGGCGCGCCGTCGCCGGCGACCACCCGCAGGCCGAGCACGCGCTTGCCCGGGGTCTGCCCACGCCAGAGCACCTCGAACACGATCGGATAGGCCCAGAACACCAGGAACAGCGCCACCAGGTACAGGCCCTGGCCGAGCCGGCCGAGCAGCGCCAGCACCATCGACAGGATCATCAGCACGCCCAGGCGCACGGCGAAGTCGATGCCCCAGGCCAGCGCCCGTGGCACCGGGCCGGCGGCCGGCAGGTGCAGGGCCACGCCCTCGGGCGTGACCACCTCGCGATAGGTGTCGAGCATGGCCGGCGGCGCCTGCGATGGCGCGTGCGCGTCCGTGCCGGATGTGGGCCGGCGCTCCTGCCGGCGGGCTGCCTGTGGCGGCATGCGGTCCCCGCTCCTTTCCCCGCGCGACTGTAGCGGCCAGGGGCGGGCTTGGGTAGGCGCGGGCGGGCGATCCGGCGGGGGTGGCGCCTACACTGGCGCGGTGAGCGCGCCTTCCGCCAACCCTTCCTTCGCCTGCCGCGGCGGCTGCGCCGCGTGCTGTACGGCGCCGTCGATCACCTCGCCGATCCCGGGCATGCCGCAGGGCAAGCCGGCCGGGACGGCCTGCGTACAGCTGGACGCGGACCTGCGCTGCCGCCTGTTCGGCCGCCCGGAGCGGCCCGCGTTCTGCGCCTCGCTCAGGCCCGGACCGGAGATGTGCGGCGCCAGCCGCGGCGAGGCGATGGCGATCCTGGCGGCGCTGGAGGCGGCGACCGCGCCGGCTCAGGCCCCCATGCCCAGGTAGCGGTCCTTGAGCCGCACGTAGTGGTCGGCCGAGTAGTGCAGGCCCTCGATGTCCTTGGCGCTGAGCGCACGCGCCGGCCGCGCCGGGTTGCCGACCCACAGTTCCCCGCGTGGCACCCGCTTGCCCGGGCCGACCACCGCGCCGGCGCCGATGAAGGCCTCGTCCTCGATCACCGCGCCGTCCAGGACGCAGGCGCCCATGCCGATCAGGCAATGATCGCCGATGGTGCAGGCGTGGATGATGGTGCCGTGGCCGACGGTCACGCCCTGCCCGACCAGGGTCGGGTAGCCGCCCTTGTTGTACGGGCTCTCGTGGCTGACGTGGACGATGGTGCCGTCCTGGAGGTTGCTGCGGGCGCCGATGCGGACGAAGTTGACGTCGCCGCGGATCACCGTGCCCGGCCAGACCGAGACGTCATCGCCGAGCTCGACCTCGCCGATCACGCTGGCGGCCGGATCGACGTACACGCGTTCGCCCAGCACCGGGCGCTTGTCGAGGAAGGGTCGCAGGTTCTGCATCGGCCGATTGTATCGGCCGCACACCGCTATAGTCGGCCCATGCCCGAACCCAATGTTCCCCCGGCGACCGCCGACGCTGCTGCGGCCGGCCTGGAGCCCGCGCTCGCCCGCCTGCGCGACGCGTGGCAGGTGCAACGCCCGGACCACGCCCAGCGCCGCGACGACCTGCGCCGCCTGCGCGCCGCGCTGAAGGCGCGGCTGCCGCGGATGGCCGACGCGATCGCCGCCGATTTCGGCCACCGCTCGCGCCACGAGAGCCTGCTGGCCGACGGCATGACCGTGCTGGCCGCGATCGACCACCTGCTGCGCCACCTGCGCGGCTGGATGCGGCCGCGCCGGGTCGGCGCCGGCTGGCGGCTGTGGCCAGCGCGGGCGCAGCTGCGGCAGGTGCCGCTGGGCGTGGTCGGGGTGATCTCGCCGTGGAACTACCCGGTCAACCTGGCGCTGATCCCGCTGGCCACCGCGATCGCCGCCGGCAACCACGTCTTCCTCAAGCCGTCCGAGCACACCCCGCGCACCGCGGCCTTCCTGCGCGAACTGCTGGCCGAAGTGTTCCCGCCGGATCGGGTGGCGGTGGCCGAAGGCGGCGCGGAGGTCGCCGCCGCGTTCGCCGCGCTGCCGCTGGACCACCTGGTGTTCACCGGGTCCACCGCGGTCGGGCGCAAGGTGATGGCCGCCGCCGCGCCGAACCTGACCCCGCTGACCCTGGAGCTGGGCGGCAAGTCGCCGGCGATCGTCTGCGCCGACTATCCGCTGGAGCGCGCCGCCGCGCGCCTGGCCACCGGCAAATGGTTCAACGCCGGCCAGACCTGCATCGCCCCGGACTACGTGCTGCTGGTCGGGCGCGGGCGTCGCGACGCGCTGGTGGACGCCTTGCGCGCGCAGGTCGCGGCGCGCTACGGCAGCCTCGACGGCGCGGCGCCGGACTGGACCCGGATCGTCAACGACGCCCAGTTCGCGCGCCTGCAAGGCGGCCTGGACGAGGCCCGCGCGCGCGGCTGCGAGGTGCTGCCGCT
Source organism: Pseudoxanthomonas jiangsuensis (assembly GCF_010093185.1). Classification (GTDB taxonomy): domain Bacteria; phylum Pseudomonadota; class Gammaproteobacteria; order Xanthomonadales; family Xanthomonadaceae; genus Pseudoxanthomonas; species Pseudoxanthomonas jiangsuensis. Next base: position 36,097 of record NZ_PDWL01000021.1, read on the forward strand.
GGCCGCCGGCCACGACCCGGCGCGGCGGCTGTTCGCGCCGGTGCTGGTGCTCGATCCGCCGGACGACATCGCGCTGATGCGCGAGGAGATCTTCGGCCCGGTGCTGCCGCTGGTGTGCGTGGATACGCTCGACCAGGCGATCGCCTTCGTCGCCGCGCGCGAGCGGCCGCTGGCGCTGTATCCCTTCAGCCTCGACCGCGCCGCGGTCGAGGCGATCCTGGCCGGTACCGTGGCCGGCGGGGTCACCGTCAACGACACCCTGCTGCACTTCGCCGCCGAGAATCTGCCGTTCGGCGGGGTCGGCGCCAGCGGCATGGGCGCCTACCACGGCCGCGCCGGCTTCGACGCGATGTCCAAGGCCCTGCCAGTGCTGTGGCAGCCGCGGCGCAGCGCCACCGACCTGTTGCGCCCGCCCTATGCGCGGATCGGGAAGCTGATCGGCTGGCTGCTGCGCTGAGCGTCCTGCGCGGGCGCGAAGGCGGGTCTCCGCCGCGCGCTCAGCCCGGGCCGCCGCGCAGCCACTCGCGGGCGAAATCGTCGGCCGGCATCGGCTTGCCGTACAGAAAGCCCTGGCCCTGGTCGCAGCCCAGCGCGCGCAGGCAGGCGGCCTGCGCGGCGGTCTCGATGCCCTCGGCCACCACCACCAGTTCCATCGCCTTGGCCATGCCCACCACCGCGCGGACGATCGCCTGGTAGCCCGGGCGCTCGAGCACGCCCTGGACGAAGCTCAGGTCGATCTTGAGCTTCTCCAGGCGGAATCGGTTGAGCTGGGACAAGGAGGAATAGCCGGTGCCGAAGTCGTCCAGGGTCAGGGCGAAGCCGGCGTCGGCCAGGCGGTCGGCCATGGCGCAGGCCAGCTGCGGATCGCCGGCCATCGCCGTCTCGGTCAGCTCCAGCTCGATGTCCGCCGGGGTCGCTCCGGCCTGGCGCACCACCGCCTCGGCGCGCTCGGCGAAACCGCCCTGGGCCAGCTGCCGGGCCGACACGTTCACCGCCATCCGCCACGGCAAAGGGCCGCGCCGCGACCAGCGCCGGTAGTCCTGGGCGGCGCGGCCCAGGGCCCAGTCGCCAAGCGGGCCGATCAGGCCGCGCTCCTCGGCCAGCGGGATGAACTCGCTCGGGCTGACCCAGCCCAGCTCCAGGTCGTACCAGCGCGCCAGCGCCTCGACCCCGACCAGTCCGCGGGTGCCCAGGTCGACCTTGGGCTGGTAGTGCAGGGCCAGCTGGCCGCTGCGCACGGCCGCCTCCAGCCTCGTGGCCAGGCGGATGCGGCGCTGCACGGTCGCGCTCATCTGCCGCCGGTACATGCCGTAGCCGTGGCCGCCGGCGGACTTGGCCTCGTACATTGCGATCTCGGCGTGGCGGATCAGCTCGGCCGGCTCCTCGCCGTCCTCCGGCGAGACCGCGACGCCTATGCTGGCGCGCGGGAAGAAGGCGCGCCCGCCCAGTTCCAGCGGCTGGTCCAGCGCCTGCAGCAGGTGCTCGGCCACGGCCACCGCGCCCTCGATCCCGGTATCCGGCAGGATCGCCATGAACTCGTCGCCGCCCACCCGCGCCAGGGTCGCCTCGCCGCGCAGCAGAGGCCGCAGGGTGGCGGCCACCTGCACCAGGGCGGCGTCGCCGGCATCGTGGCCGTCGCTGTCGTTGATCTCCTTGAAGCGGTCCAGGTCCAGCATCAGCACCCCGACCTGGGCCGCCCGGGCGGCGGCCAGCAGGCGCTCCAGCTGCAGCCGGGCCATGTTGCGGTTCGGCAGCCGGGTCAGCGGGTCGTAGTGGATCAGCTGGCGGATGCTCTCCTCGGCCTGCTTGTGCCGGGTGATGTCCAGGACCGAGCCGATCATGCGCACCGCATGGCCTTCGCCGTCGGTCTCCAGCTGGCCGCGGGCCTCGACCCAGCGCACCTGGCCGCCGACCAGCACCCGGTGTTCCAGGGCGAAGGCGTCGCCGGCCAGGGCGCGGTTCCAGACCCCGCGCACGTGCTCGATGTCGTCCGGATGGACACAGCTGAGGAAGCGGGCCACGTCCACGGTCTCGTCCTCGGCGATGCCGTAGATGCGGTAGGCCTCCGGGGTGAGCTGCGAGCGCCAGCTGTGCAGGTCCACGTGCCAGCTGCCGACCCCGGCGCGCGCCTGCGCGTCCATCAGGATCCGCTCCAGGTGGCGCTCGCGGGTCAGGTCCTGCAGGCTCAGCAGCAACGGCCCGCCCTCGGCGAGCACGCGCAGGCTCAGCTGCATCGGGAAGCCGACGTGCTGGGCGATCCCGCTGCAGTGCAGGCGGGCCTCGCAGTCGATGTGGCCGCCGGCCACGGCGCCGGCCAGCAGTTCGTCCAGGTCCGGGATCTGCAGCAGTTCGGCCAGCGGCCGCCCGGGCCAGCGCTCGCGGGCGGCGGCGAAGCGTTCGGCGCAGGCGGGGTTGACGTCCAGGACCCGGCCGTCGGCGCGCAGCAGCAGCACCGGCAACGGCAACGCCGCCAGTGCCAGACCCACCTGTGGATCCAGTCCTTCCATGCTCCGCCTCTGAGCCCCCCCAACATCGTTAGCGGTTCGGACCGGGGGAACTGCAGGCCCCGCGGCCGTGATGCCCCGGCACTGTAGCGCCTGCGGGCGCCGGGCGGCGCGCCGGATCCCGGGGTCGCCGCCGTCGCCGGCCCGGGGCCGGCCGGACCGATAGAATCAGCGGCCCGCCTCCGTCCGCCCCGCCATGCGCATCGCCAGCTGGAACGTCAATTCGCTCAACGTCCGCCTGCCCCACCTGGAGCAGTGGCTGTGCGGCTTCGCCCCGGACATCGTCGGCCTGCAGGAAACCAAGCTGGAGGACCACAGGTTCCCCGACGCGGCCCTGGCCGAACTCGGCTACCGCAGCGTGTTCTCCGGGCAGAAGACCTACAACGGGGTGGCGATCCTGGCCCGCGAGGTGCCGCGCGACGTGCTGGTCGGCGTGCCCGGCTTCGAGCACGAGCACCGGCGCGCGATCAGCGCCACCGTCGGCGACCTGCGGATCGTCAACCTGTACGTGGTCAACGGCCAGGACGTGGGCACCGAGAAGTACGCGTTCAAGCTGGAATGGCTGGCGGCGGTCCGCGCCTGGCTGGAGGCCGAGGCCCGCGCCCATCCGAAGCTGGTGGTGATGGGCGACTTCAACATCGCCCCGGACGACCGCGACGTGCACGACCCGGCGGTCTGGAACGAGGGCCACATCCTCACCTCGGCGGCCGAACGCGCCGCCCTGCGCGGGCTGCTCGAACTGGGCCTGCACGACGGCTATCGCCTGCTGCACCAGGACGGCGGAGTGTTCAGCTGGTGGGACTACCGCCAGGCCGGCTTCCGCCGCGACCTGGGCCTGCGGATCGACCTGACCCTGGTGTCCGAGGCCCTGCGCCCGCAGGTGGCCGCCGCCGGGATCGACCGCGAACCGCGCACCTGGGAACGGCCCAGCGACCATGCGCCGGCCTGGATCGAGCTGGCCGGCTGACCGTCGCCGCCGGCACTTCCTGCGGGCGGGCGCCGGCAAAGACGAAGGCCCGGCATCGGCCGGGCCCTCGCTTCCCCATCGTGCGGCGTCGGCTCAGCGCACCCGGCCGCGGGTGAACAGGTTGACGATCGCCAGCAGGATCACCGCGCCGATGATCGAGAACAGGAAGGTGCGGATCGTGATCGCCTCGTTGATGCCGCCGCCGAACAGCCAGCCGGCCAGGACCGCACCGACGATGCCGACCACGATGTTGAGCAGGATGCCCTGCTGCGCGTCGCGGCGCATGATCAGGCTGGCCAGCCAGCCGACGATGCCGCCCACGATCAACCAGATGATGATGCCCATGACGTCCGTCTCCTCAGGTCCGTACCGGTCGCCCCGCCATCCGGGGCGTTCGCGGCCATCAGACGCGCGCCGGCGTGAAGCGGCCGTATATCCATGAATATCCAGTCCTCGCCCCCCGACCGCTGGCGCTTCGGCCCGGTGCAGGTGCAGGCGCTGCCGCACGTGCCCGGCCTGCGCGGCGAACCGCAGGTGCGCGGCCTGCTGGCCGACTGGCTGCAGCGCCCGGACGACGACGGCCTGCCGCTGGCGCGCGACGCCCACGGCCGGCCGCGCCTGCTGGCCCCCTTCGACGACCGCGACGCCGGCTGGAGCCACAGCGGCGACCAGCTGCTGCTGGCCCTGGGCGAAGGCGTCACCCTCGGCGTGGACCTGGAGCGCCAGCGTCCGCGCCCGCGCGCGCTGGAGCTGGCGCGGCGCTTCTTCGCCCCGGCCGAGGCCGAGCGCCTGGCCGCCCTGGCCCCGGAGCGGCGCGAAACCGCGTTCGTGCGCCTGTGGTGCGCCAAGGAAGCCGTGCTCAAGGCCCACGGCCGCGGCCTGGCCTTCGGCCTGCACCGGCTGGAGCTGGGCGGCGAAGACGGCGATCCCGACGCACCCCTGCGCCTGCTGGCCTGCGACCCCGCGCTGGGCGACCCGCGGACCTGGCAGCTGCGCGAATGGATCCCGCAGCCCGGCTACCAGGCCGCCGTGGCCTGGCACCCGCGTTCGGCCTGGCCGGCGGATCGCTGACGACCGCTTCCCTGGCCCGGTCGCGCCATCGGCGATACTGGCCGCCATGGACACCCCCTTCCCCGACTCCCTGCGCCCGCGCCTGGACGCCGGCCTGGACGCGCTCGGCCTGGACGCCGCCCTGGCCGAGCCGCTGCTGGCCTACCTGGCCCTGCTCTCGCGCTGGAACCGCACCTACAACCTCACCGCCATCCGCGACCCCGAGGAGATGGTCACCCGCCACCTGCTCGACTCGCTGGCCATGCATCCCTACGTCCAGCCCGGCGCCCTGGCCGACCTGGGCACCGGTCCCGGCCTGCCCGGGATCCCGCTGGCGATCGTCCGCCCGGACCTGCAGGTGACCCTGGTCGAGAGCAACGGCAAGAAGGCCCGCTTCCTGCGCGAGGCGGTGCGCCAGCTCGGCCTGGGCAACGCCCGGGTGGCCGAATCCCGCGCCGAGGCGGTGGCCGAACCCGGCGCCTACGCCCAGATCACCGCCCGCGCCCTGGACACCCTGGCCGGGATCCTGGAGGTCGGCGGCCACCTGCTTTCGCCCTCCGGCCGGCTGCTGGCGATGAAGGGCATCGACCCGGTGGATGAGATCGCCGCCCTGCCGCCGGGCTGGACCGCCCTGGCCGTCCATGCCCTGGCCGTGCCCGGACTGGGCGCGCAGCGCCACCTGGTCGAGGTGGGCCGGGCGGGGTGAAATCCGCATAATGGCCCGTTCCGGACCCCGCACGTCCCCGTCCCACAAGGCATCCCGCATGGCCGCACGCATCATCGCCATCGCCAACCAGAAAGGCGGCGTCGGCAAGACCACCACGGCCGTCAACCTGGCCGCCGCGCTGGCGCGCGCGCCCAAGCGGGTCCTGCTGGTGGACCTGGACGCCCAGGGCAACGCGACCATGGGCAGCGGGGTGGACAAGCGCGAGCTGGAGGCCTCGACCTGCGACGTCCTGCTGGGCGAGCGCGACGCGCGCGCCACCGTGGTCCGCACCGCCGAGGACTTCGACCTTTTGCCCGGCAACATCGAGCTGACCGCCGCCGAGATCCAGCTGATGGACGCCGAAGGCCGCGAGCAGAAGCTCAAGGCCGCGCTCGATCCTTTGCGCGACGACTACGACTTCATCATCGTCGACTGCCCGCCGGCCTTGTCGCTGCTGACCCTGAACGCCCTGGCCGCGGCCGATTCGGTGATCGTGCCGATGCAGTGCGAGTACTACGCGCTGGAAGGCCTCAGCGCCCTGCTGGACACCATCGAGGCGCTGCGCGCCCAGGTCAATCCGGTGCTGGAGGTCGAAGGGGTGCTGCGGACCATGTTCGACGTGCGCAACAACCTGGCCAACGCGGTCTCGGCGCAGCTGACCGAGCATTTCGGCGACAAGGTGTTCCGCACCATCGTGCCGCGCAACGTGCGCCTGGCCGAGGCGCCCAGCTACGGCCAGAGCATCGTCGGCTACGACCGCGCCTCGCGCGGCAGCGTCGCCTATCTCGGCCTGGCCGGCGAGGTGATCCGCCGCCAGCACGAACGCGAGCGCGGCCCGGCGCGCCACGCCGACCCGGCGGAGGTGGCCTGATGAGCACGGCCAAGAAGCGCGGCCTCGGCCGCGGCCTGGAGGCCCTGCTCGGCCCCAAGGGCGCCGCCGCGGCCACCGCCCCGGCCCAGGTCGAGCAGCCGCAGCCGGGCGACGTCCTGCGCACCTTGCCGGTGGCCCAGCTGCAGCCGGGCAAGTACCAGCCGCGCCGGGACATGGACCCGGCCAAGCTCGACGAACTGTCGGCCTCGATCCAGGCCCAGGGCGTGATCCAGCCGATTGTCGTGCGCGAGATCGGCAAGGACCGCTACGAGATCGTCGCCGGCGAGCGCCGCTGGCGCGCCTCGCAGCTGGCCGGGCTGGCCGAGGTGCCGGTGGTCCTGCGCGAGCTGGACGACCGCACGGTCATCGCCATGGCCCTGATCGAGAACATCCAGCGCGAGGACCTCAACCCGCTGGAAGAGGCCCAGGCGCTGCAAAGGCTGATCGACGAGTTCGCCCTGACCCACGCCGAGGCCGCCGCCGCGGTCGGCCGCTCGCGCGCGGCGGTGTCCAACCTGCTGCGCCTGCTCGACCTGCCGCCGGCGATCCGCGCCCTGGTCGAAGCCCGGCGGCTGGAGATGGGCCATGCCCGCGCCCTGCTGACCCTGTCGCCGGAGTTGGCCAGCCGGCTGGCCTCCGAGGCCGCCGAGCACGGCTGGTCGGTGCGCGAGGTCGAGCACCGCGCCCAGCAGTTCGCCGCCGGCAAGGTGCCGGTGAGCGGCAATGCCGCGCGCAAGGCCAAGGGCGCGCGCGCGCAGCAGCCGGACATCGCCTCGCTGGAGACCGAGCTGTCCGAATCGCTCGGGGCCAAGGTCGCCATCGCCCACGGCAAGGGCGGCAAGGGCCGGCTGGTGATCCACTACACCGACCTGGACACCCTGGACGGAGTGCTGGAACGGCTGCGCAGCCGGCAGGGCTGATCCTCCCGTTCCGGCTTACGCCGGACCCGCTTCCGCGCAATTCCTTGTTCACCCGGCGCTTGCGACAATGCCGGCACCTGACCCGGGCTCCCCCATGACCGTGCTCGTCACCGGCGCCGCCGGCTTCATCGGCGCCTACACCTGCCAGGCCCTGGCTGCGCGCGGCGAGCGCGTCGTCGGCCTGGACAGCTACAACGACTACTACGACCCGCAGATCAAGCGCGACCGGGTCGCCGCGCTGTGCCCGGGCGTCGACATCCGCCGCCTGGACCTGACCGACCGCGACGGCCTGGCCGCGCTGTTCGACGAGGTGCGGCCCGAGTACGTCGTCCACCTCGCCGCCCAGGCGGGGGTGCGCTATTCGCTGCAGAACCCGCACGCCTACGTCGCCAGCAACCTCGACGGCTTCGTCAACATCCTCGAGCTGTGCCGGCACCGCGGCGTGCGGCACCTGGCCTACGCCTCCAGCAGTTCGGTCTACGGCGACTCGGCCACCCCGCCGTTCTCCGAGGACCAGCGGATCGACCGGCCGCGCTCGCTGTACGCGGCGACCAAGGCCGCCAACGAGCTGATGGCCTACACCTACGCCCAGCTTTACGGCCTGCGCGCCACCGGCCTGCGCTTCTTCACCGTCTACGGCGCCTGGGGCCGGCCGGACATGGCGCCTTTGCTGTTCTCGCGCGCGGTCCTGGCCGGGCGCCCGATCGAGGTGTTCAACCAAGGACGGATGCGGCGCGACTTCACCCACGTGTCCGACATCGTCGCCGGCGTGCTCGGTGCGCTGGACCACCCTTCGGACGAGGCGGTGCCGCACCGGGTGTTCAACCTCGGCAACCACACCCCGGTGGAGCTGGAGCATTTCATCGGCGTGATCGAGCGGGCCGCCGGCCGCCCGGCGCAGAAGGTCTACAGGCCGATGCAGCCGGGCGACATGGTCGAGACCATGGCCGACACCGCGCGCGCGAAGGCCGCCTTCGGCTTCGAGCCGCGCACCGCGATCGAGGACGGCCTGCCGCCGGTGGTGGCCTGGTGCCGCGACTACTTCGGCGACGCCGCCTGATCAACCCTTTCCTTCCTTTTCCCCGCGACGCCATGTCCCCACCCGAGCTTTCCGTCGTCGTCCCGGTGTTCAACGAACGCGACAACATCGCCCCGCTGGTCGCCGAGATCGTCGCCGCCCTGCGCGGGCGGATCGCGTTCGAGATCGTCTACGTCGACGACCATTCGCGCGACGACTCGCTGGCCGTGCTCGAGGGCCTGAAGGCGCAGGTGCCCGAGCTGCGGGTCCTGCACCACGTCGCCCAGAGCGGGCAGAGCACCGCCGTGCGCAACGGCGCCAAGGCCGCGCGCGGCGCCTGGATCGCCACCCTGGACGGCGACGGCCAGAACGACCCGGCCGACATCCCGAAGCTGCTGGCCGCGCGCGACGCCGCCGCGCCGGAGGTGAAGCTGTTCGCCGGCTGGCGGGTGGACCGCCAGGATTCCGGCTCCAAGCGCTGGGCCAGCCGCTGGGCCAACCGCATCCGCGCGCGCATGCTGCGCGACGACACCCCGGACACCGGCTGCGGGATCAAGCTGTTCGAGCGCGAGGTGTTCCTGGACCTGCCCTACTTCGACCACATGCACCGCTACCTGCCGGCGCTGGTCCAGCGCGCGGGCTTCAAGACGGTGAGCGTGCCGGTCAACCACCGCCAGCGCACCGCCGGGGTGTCCAAGTACAACAACCTCGGCCGGGCCCTGGTCGGCATCCGCGACCTGCGCGGGGTGGCCTGGCTGATCGCGCGCAGCCGCCGCACCGCGGTGCAGGAGCGCTGAGGTGGAACTGCACTGGCTCGACCAGCCGCTGACCTGGCTGTACTGGACCGGGCTGCACGTCACCGGCTGGAAGCTGATCGGCTACATCGGCGCGCTGATGTTCGGCGGTCGCTGGCTGGTCCAGTTCGTGGCCTCGCGCCGGGCCGGCAAGCCGGTGATCCCGCGCCTGTTCTGGTACATGAGCGTGCTCGGCAGCCTGATGACCCTGAGCTACTTCCTGTTCTCGGCCAAGCAGGACTCGGTAGGCGTGCTGCAGAACCTGTTCCCGGCCTTCACCGCCCTCTACAGCCTGCACCTGGACATCCGGCACCGCGGCTGGAAGCGGGACAAGGCGCCAGCCTGACCGGCGGGAACCCGGTTGCAATCAGTCACTTGCCCCGGCATAATGCGCGGCTCGCTGCGTCCGGCCCGTCCGGATCGGCGGCCCGGGAGCGCGATCCGGGGCCGCCACGGCATCGAACCCCTTCCCGCATCGCGTACGGCCCGCCCCCTGCCTTTCCAGAGCGAGGGACGCGCCGCGGGGCCGCCGTCTCCCGGGCTATGGGCGACACCAGACCTTTCGAGGTGCGTATGTCCCGCGTTTGCCAAGTTACCGGCAAGGGCGTGCAGACCGGCAACAACGTCTCGCACGCAAACAACAAGACCCGCCGCCGTTTCCTCCCCAACCTGCACGAGCGCCGCTTCTGGGTGGCCTCCGAGAACCGTTGGGTGAAGCTGCGCGTTTCCACCGCTGCCCTGCGCACCATCGACAAGAACGGCATCGACGCCGTCCTGGCCGAGCTGCGCGCGCGTGGCGAGAAGATCTGAGGAGTAATCGACCATGGCTTCCAAGCGCGACAAGATCCGCCTGATCTCCTCGGCCAACACCGGCCACTTCTACACCACCGACAAGAACAAGAAGAACACGCCGAACAAGATGGAGATCAAGAAGTACGATCCCGTCGTTCGCAAGCACGTGATCTACAAGGAAGGCAAGATCAAGTAATCCCGGTCGCCTTCCGGAATGGAGAAGCCCGCCGCATGGCGGGCTTTTTCTTTGCGCGCCACCGTGCCTTTGCGCCATGGGGGGCCGCACCCCAGAATCGCCCCATCCCCACCGCCTCCGCCTGCCATGACGGACTGGTCCCCCGGCACCGCCCTGCTCGCCCTGGACTGGCTGATCCGGCTGGCGGCCTTGTGGTGGATCCCCAGCCGCAGCGCGCCGGCGGCCGCGCGCAGCTGGCTGCTGCTGGTGGGCTTCGTGCCCCTGCTCGGGCTGCCGCTGTACCTGCTGTTCGGCCACCCCTGGCTGTCGCGCGAGCGGGTCCTGCGCCAGGCCCGGGCCTCGCAGGCGATCCGCGCCGGGCAGCTGCCGCAGAAGGCCCTGCGCTGGCGGCCCCCGGCCACCGGCCCGGCCGCCGAGACGGCGCCTTTGGTCGAGCGCCTGGGCGCGTTCATGCCGGTGCGCGGCAACGCGGTGGAGCTGCTGGACGACTACGACGGCTCGCTGGCCGCCCTGCTGGCCGACATCGACGCCGCGCGCGAGCGCGTGCACCTGCTCTACTACCTGATGTTCGACGACGCGGTCGGCGCGGCGGTGGCCGATGCCTTGGTCCGGGCCGCCGGGCGCGGGGTGCGCTGCCGGCTGCTGCTGGACGCGGTCGGCGCCAAGCGCGGCTACCGCGCCTTCGCCCGGCGCCTGCGCGCGGCCGGGGTGGAGGTCCACCCGATGCTGCCCGGTGGCCTGCGCTGGCGCCGCAGCGGGCGCATGGACCTGCGCAACCACCGCAAGATCGCGGTGATCGACGACCACGTCGGCCACATCGGCTCGCAGAACCTGGCCGACGCCCGGTTCGTGCCCGGCCACCCCAACCGCGAGCTGGTCGCGCGGGTGCGCGGGCCGGCGGTCTCGCACCTGGAGGCGGTGTTCGCCAGCGACTGGTACCTGGAGACCGGACAGCAGCTGGAAGTCTCGCCGCAAAGGCCCGTACACGACGAGGACGTGGCCGTGCAGCTGCTGCCCAGCGGCCCGGCCTATCCCTTCGCCAACGCCCGCGACACGGTCAACGCCCTGATCCACCTGGCCCAGCACCGGCTGGTGCTGGTCACCCCGTACTTCGTGCCCGACGACGCCACCCTCAGCGCCCTGCGGATCGCCGCGCTCTCCGGGGTGGAGGTGCAGCTGATCCTGTCGGCCAGCAACAACCAGCGCCTGACCGCCTGGGCGCAGCACTCCTACTACGAGGAACTGCTCCAGGCCGGGGTCCGGATCGCGCTGTACCGGCCGCGCTTCCTGCACGCCAAGCACCTGAGCGTGGACGACGCGGTCGCCCTGGTCGGCTCGATCAACCTGGACATCCGCTCCTTCGCCCTCAACGCCGAGGCGGGCCTGCTGTGCTACGACCGCGGCGTGGTCGCGCGGATGCGCGCGATCGAGGCCGACTACCTGGCCGATGCCGAACAGGTCCAGCTGGCGGCATGGCGCCGGCGCGCGCCGTGGCGGCGCAGCCTGGAAGGCCTGGCGCGGCTGGCCGATTCGTTCATGTAGCCGGGCGCGAAGGTTTCCGCCGGTACAATCGGCCGATGCAGTCCCGATACGACATCGCCATCGTCGGCGGCGGCGCGGCCGGCGTGCTCGCCGCGATCCAGCTGCTGCGCCAGGCCCGCGGGCCGCTGGCCATCGCCCTGCTGGAACCGGCGCCGCGGCTGGCCGAGGGCGTGGCCTATTCCACCGCGCGCGGCGAGCACCTGCTCAACGTCCCGACCGGGCGGATGAGCGCGCTGCCGGAACAACCGGAGGATTTCCTCGACTGGCTCGCCACCCGCCCCGGCCATGCCGACCAGCCGCGCGAGGCGCTGGCGGCCGGCTTCGCGCCCCGCCGCGACTACGCCCACTACCTGCGCGAACGCCTGCGCCAGGCGATGGCCGCCAGCCCGGCCCGCCTGGACGTGGTTCCGCACAGGGCCGGCGCCCTGCTGCGCGCGGACGGCGGCTGGACGATCGAGGCCGGGCCGGAGCGGATCGCCGCGCGCCGGGTCCTGCTCGCTGCCGGCAACGCGCCGCGGCCCTTGCCGGTGCGCGGTTCCGGCGCCCTGGCCAAGCCGCGCCTGATCGACGCCTGGGACTACGACGGCATCGCCGCGATCGGTCCGGAGGCCAGCGTCTGCATCGTCGGCACCGGCCTGAGCATGGCCGACGCGCTGCTGACCCTGGCCGCCAACGGTCACCGCGGCCAGGTCCACCTGCTCTCGCGCCACGGCCTGCTGCCGCTGGCGCACGCGCCCGCGCATGCGCTCGACGAAGGGTTCGAGGTCGAATCCCTGCACGCCCTCGGCACCCGCGCGCGGCTGCGCGCGATCCGCGCCCGGGTCCGCGACGCGGGCCAGCACGGCCTGCCCTGGCAGGGGGTGATGGAGCGGCTGCGGCCGCACGGCCGGGCGCTGTGGCGCTCTTTGCCGGCGGCCGAGCAGCGCCGCTTCCTGCGGCATGCGCGACGCGCGTGGGATATCCATCGCCACCGGGTCGCGCCGCAGGTGCAGGCCGCGCTGCAGGCCCTGCACGACAGCGGCCGCCTGCACCTGCACCGCGCCCGCCTGGACCTGGCGGTGGCCGGCCAGCGCTGCGTGCAGCTGGGCGCACGCACCCGCGACGGCCGCACCCTGGTCCTGGACGTCGACCACGTGGTCAACGCCACCGGGCTGGAACTGCGGGTGCAGGCCATGCGCAACCCGCTGCTCGATCGACTGCTGGGCGAAGGCCACGCCTGTCCCGGCGCCCATGGCATCGGCCTGGCCAGCGACGGCGATGGGCGCCTGCTCGATGCCGACCGCCGGCCCCAGGACGACCTGCGCGTGATCGGCAGCCTGCGCATCGGCCAGGACTGGGAAACGATCGCGGTGCCGGAACTGCGAATGCAGGCCGAAGCCGTCGCCCGCGACTGGCTGACGCCTAAGACAGCGCGGCCAGGGCTCTGCGCAGCTGTTCGTCGGGCGGCAGCGACACCTCCACGGTGACCACGTCGGCCTCCCCGCGCGGATCCTCGAGCGCGGCGAACTGGCTCTGCAGCAGCGACACCGGCATGTAGTGGCCCTCGCGCGCGCCCATGCGCGCGCCGATCAGGTCCGCATCGCCATGCAGGAACAGGAAGCGCAGGGGCAGCCCGGCGGCGCGCAGCAGGTCGCGGTGGCCCCGGCGCAGGCCGGAGAAGGCCAGCGCCACCCGCTCGCCGGCCGCGACCCGCGCACGCAGGTCGGCGGCGATGCGCTCGACCCAGGGCAGGCGCATCGCGTCGGTCAGCGGCCGGCCGCTGCCCATCCACGCCTTGGCCTCGTCGCTGTGGAAATCGTCGGCATCCAGGAAGGTCGCCGGCCACGCCGCCGCCAGCGCCTGCGCCAGGGTGGTCTTGCCGCTGCCGGACACGCCCATGACCACGGCCACGCGCGTCTCGCCGCCGGCCGCCGCAGGTGGAATGCCGGTGGTGCTCATGCGCCCGCCTGGCCAACGACCGCGGCCGGCGTCGCCTCCGACGGCGGCAGTTCCACCCGCACCCGGTAGCGGCGCCCGGGTTCGATCGAGCCGAGCCGGTCGCCTTCCAGCCACTGCCCGTCCACCGCCACGCGCCGCGCCCGCAACCCCGCGACGCGCTCGACTTCCAGCTCGAACTCCGCGCCGCGGAACCGCCGCCACGCGCGCAGCCGCGGCCAGTGCGACGGCGGCTGCGGTGCGATCCGCAGGCCTTGGCCGTCGCCGCGCAGGCCGACCAGCGACTCGACCAGGCAGCGGTACAGCCAGGCCGCGGTGCCGGTGTTGAACAGCTGACTGGAGCGGCCGGCGGTGCGCGGATGCAGGCGCCAGGCGCCGCGGTAGTAGTTGGGTACGAACACCGGCAGCTGGCCGCGCTGCAGGCATTCGTCCGGACCGGGCCCGGTCAGCATCGCCCGCAGGGCCGACCAGGCGCGGTCGGTTTCGCCGGCGCGGTACAGCGCATGCATCCAGAACGCGGCGGCATGGTTGTAGACCGCGCCGTTCTCGGCCGAGCCGGGGAACTTCTGGGTCAGCCGGCCCACGTCCTCACGCATGCCGGTATAGGGCGGACCGAGCATGGCCACGCCGTGCGGCGAGACCAGTTCGGCCTCGACCGCCGCCAGCAGGCGCGTGCGCTGGCCGGGGTCGGCCGCGCCGCTGAGCAGGGCCCAGCTCTGCGGGTTGAGGTAAATGCGTCCTTCCGCGTCGGCGCGCACGCCGAAGGCCACGCCGTCGTCGGTGATGCCGCGGCCGTACCAGTCGCCGTCCCAGAGATGGGCGTTGACCGCGGCGTTGAAGTCCTCGGCGCCCTGGCGGAAGCCGGCCGCCGCCTCGATCCGGCCGTGGCGCTGGCAGATGTCGGCCCACAGTTGCAGCGCATGCGCGCTGGCCAGCGACAGCCAGCCGGAGACGCCGCGGCCTTTCCAGCCGACCATGTTCATCGGGTCGCACCAGTCGCCCTGGGCGATGTAGCTGAGCCCGCGTCCGTCGCGCTGGCCGAGCAGCCAGTACATGGCGCGGTCGATGCGCTCGGCGACGCTGGCGGCATGGCCTTCGCGGTCCGTCACCTCGACGTCGAGCAGGGCGTCGTCGCCGGTCTCGTCCAGGTAGGCCTGCAGGCACACCGGCAGCCACACGCAGTGGTCGGTGTGCGGCACCTGGTTGATGTACTTCAGCTCGGCGCCCTCGACCAGGAGGATGCCGTCCGGCATCGCTCCGTTCGGCTCCTGCTGCGACAGCGCGTGCAGGAACGCCGCCCGCGCCGTCGCCGGCCGCAGGTAGGCCATGCCCATGTGGTCCTGCAGGTAGTTGCGGGTCTGCGGGTCGGTGGTCAGGCGGTTGGAATCGCCGTGGTAGTAGACCTGGCGCGGCAGCCAGTGGTTGGCGAAGTCGTCCAGCCACGGATCGGGCGTCTCGATCCGCACGCAGCCGCGGCCTTCTTCCAGGTAGTCGGCGTACGCCGCTTCGGCCGCGGCGAATCCGGCCGCGGACAGGTGCCGCGCGCGCAGCGCGGCGATCTCCGCGTCGTCGTGCGCCGGCGCGAACAGGAAGCGGAACTCCTGCGCCTCGTCCGCCGCCAGCGCCAGGTGGTACTGCAGGGCCGCGGTCGGAGTCTCGTACAGGGCGTCGCCGCACTCCAGGCGTCCGCGGCCGACCGCATCGGGCGCATGCAGGCCGCCGGCGCCCTCGAACGCGGCCTGATTGGCTTCCCACGCATCCGGCGCGCGCTCGTGCAGCAAAACGGTGCGGTCCTTGAAGTCGCGCTGGCGGAACCAGTCAGCAACCTTCTGGTACGGGGTGACACTGTCGCAGACGATCCCGCCCAGGTCCTCGCGATAACGCCCGGACTGGTTCATCCACGACATGTAGCCGACCGGGAAGTACGGATACAGGCTGATCCGGCGCGCGCGGCCGGAGACGTTGCGCACGCGCAGCGTCCACAGTTCGGCCACGTCCTCCAGCGGCAGCCGCACCGACCATTCCAGTTCGATCCCTTCCCCGCGCACCGTCCAGGCCACGTCGCCCTGGCCGACCGAGAATGCGAAGGCTTCCGGCGTCCGGTTCGCCGGCGCGTGCGGCAGCGAGAACAGCGCGCCGCTGTCCTCGTCCTTCACGTAGCAGAAGCGGCCCGGATGATGGGCGTAGTACGGCTGCTCCGGCTGCATGAAGGTCTTGGCCTCCAGGTTCGGCGCGTGCGCGTACTTGGCCGGCTCCGGCTGCATGAATTGGGCGGTGGCGTAGCCGCGGCAGTTGAGCTGCAGCAGCATCCGCCGGTTCCACAGGAAGGTGGAGGCCTGCGCCATCGCGGTCGGGCTGCGCAGGACGAAGCGCCGACCCTGCTGCTCGAAGCCGTAGAAGGGGGTGTTGCTCATGCGGTCGCCTCCCGGCGTGCCTGCAGGTCGGACTGGACCCGGGCCAGGGCCGCATCGTCCAGCGGATAGAAGCGCATCACCCACGCCGCCAGCAAAGCCACCACGCCCGGGATCACGGTGAGCAGCAGGACGATGCCCAGGCGCGAGGCGTCGGACTGGGCCTGGTTGGCGACGTAGCCCATGCCGGCCAGCATCCAGGCGATCAGGGCCGAGGCCAGGGCGCCGCCGAACTTCTGCGAGAACGCCGCCGCAGCGAAGGTCATCGCGGTGGCGCGGCGGCCGGTCTTCCACTCGGTGTAGTCGGCGCAGTCGGCGTACATCGAGAACGCCAGCGGCGACTTCGGCCCCAGCAGCAGGCCGACCACGGTGTTGAGGCCGAACGCCAGCCAGATCTGTTCCCGGGGCACGAAGTACATGGCGCAGCTGGCCACGCCGACCGCGGCCATCAGCAGCATCAGCAGGCGGCGCTTGTCGATGAAGCGGGTCAGTACCGGGGTCAGCGCCGCGCCCACCGCCAGCGCCACCGAGTAGCTGCCCAGGAACAGTCCGGTCAGCTCGGGCCGGCCGATGTGGTACTTGAGGTAGTACACCAGCGAGCCACTGCGCATCACGATGGTGACCATGATCACCAGGGCCAGCACGAACAGCACCAGCCACGGCCGGTTGCGCAGCAGGTCGAGGATGTCCTGCCGGACCGCGTTGCGCTGCTGCGGCGGCGGCTCGATGCGCTCGCGGGTGGTGGCGAAGACGATGGCGAAGCACACCGCCGCGACGATCCCGTACAGGCCCAGGGTCAGCTGCCAGCCCAGCGGCTCGTCGCCGCGGCCCAGCCAGCGCACCAGGTCCAGGGTCAGCCAGTTGACCACCGTGGTGCCGGCGAAGGCGGCGATGAAGCGGAAGCTGATCAGGGTGGTGCGCTGCTGGCTGTCGGCGGTCATCACCCCGCTCAGCGCCGAGTACGGCATCGCCAGCACGGTGTAGGCCAGCATCATCAGGGTGAAGGTGCCGTACGCCCACAGCAGCTTCCCGCCGCCGTCCAGGTCGGGCACGGTCCAGGTCAGCACGCCGGTGAAGGCCAGCGGCAGGGCGCCGTAGAGGATGTACGGGCGGAAGCGGCCCCAGCGGGTGCGGGTGCGGTCGGCGATCGCGCCCATCATCGGATCGGTGACCGCGTCCACCAGCTTGGTCACCAGCATCATGGTGCCGACCGCGCCGGCGGCCAGGCCCATCACGTCGGTGTAGAAGATCAGCAGGAAGGCCGAGATGTTGGCCCAGTACAGGTTGAAGCCGAAGTCGCCGATGCCGTAGCCGAGTTTCTCGCGCAGCGGCAGGCGCGCGCCGGCGTCGCGCGTGCGCGGATGGCCGGCATGCGCCGTGTTCTGGTCCTGCGTCATGCCCTCGCCCCCGAAGTCCGGCATGCCACGCCCCTCGCGCGCATCCGCCGGTTTTTCTGCCTGACAGCGTTGTCAAGCTTGCCGGTATCCCCGCATGCAGGCAAGCGCGGCGCGACGCGGCCACCATGCGCCGCAGTACACTCGCCGCTCGAGGTGAGGAGGGCCGCCTTGGTCCCGAGCTGGATCCTTCTGCTGGTGTCGGTCGGCTACGCCGCTCTGCTGTTCGCGGTGGCGTGGTGGGGCGACCGTCGGCCGATGTACCCGGACCGGCCGTGGCTGCGGCCGGTGGTCTACAGCCTGGCGCTGGCGGTGTACTGCTCCTCGTGGACCTTCTACGGCGCGGTCGGCAGCGCGGTGCGCAACGGCATCGGCTACCTGCCGATCTACCTCGGCCCGCTGCTGTTGCTGCTGTTCGGCTGGCGGATCATCGAGCGCCTGGCGCTGATCGCGCGCAGCCAGAACACCGTGTCGATCGCCGACTTCATCTCCGCCCGCTACGGCCGCTCGCGGCGGCTGGCGGCGCTGGTCACGGTGATCATCCTGGTCGGCATCATTCCCTACGTGGCCCTGCAGTACAAAGCGGTGGCGATGAGCCTGAGCGTGCTCTCCGGCCAGGACGCCGAGCAGGTCGGGATCGTCGCCGACCCGGCCTTGTACGTGGCCCTGCTGATGGCGCTGTTCGCCGCGCTGTTCGGCACCCGCCAGGTCGATGCCACCGAGCACCACCACGGCATGATGCTGGCCATCGCCCTGGAGTCGCTGGTCAAGCTGGTGGCGATGGTGGCGGTGGGCGTGTTCGCCTGGTCGTGGCTGGGCGGGCGCGACCTGCGCATCGCCGAGTCGGCGCGGACCCTGTTCGAGCAGGCGCCGCCGGTGGGCTTCGTCGCCCAGACCCTGCTCGGCTTCCTGGCCATCGTCTGCCTGCCGCGCCAGTTCCAGGTGGCGGTGGTCGAATGCGGCGACGTGGCCGACATCCGCAAGGCGCGCTGGATGTTCGGCGGCTACCTGATGCTGATCTCGGTGATGGTGGTGCCGATTGCCTCCGCCGGCGTGGCCCTGTTCGGCGGCGACGGCCACGTCGCCAGCGACACCTTCGTGCTGGCCCTGCCGCTGGCCGAGGGCCGCAACGCGCTGGCGCTGGCCGCGTACGTAGGCGGCTTCTCGGCCGCGACCGGCATGGTGATCGTGGCCTCGATCGCGCTGGCGACCATGGTCAGCAACGACCTGGTGATGCCGGTGCTTTTGCGTCGCGGCTGGGGCGAGCGCCACGCCGCCGCCGACGTGGCCTCGCTGGTGCTGTGGGTGCGGCGGCTGTCGATCCTTCTGCTGTCGCTGTGCGCGTACGGCTACTACCGCTGGCTCGGCGGCGACACCACCCTGGCCGCGTACGGGGTGATGGCGTTCGCCGCCGTGGCGCAATTCGCACCGGGCCTGATCGGTGGACTCTACTGGCGCGGGGCGAGCCGGCGCGGGGTGGAGTTCGGCCTGCTGGCCGGCTTCGCTACCTGGATCTACACCCTGCTGCTGCCGGCGCTGTCGGCCTCGGGCCTGTTCGACGCCTCGTGGATGGTCGACGGCCCGTTCGGCCTGCACTGGCTGCGGCCGCAGCAGCTGTTCGGGCTCAGCGGCTGGGACGCGCTGACCCACGGCACCTTCTGGTCGCTGCTGCTCAACGGCGCGGTGATGATGCTGGTCTCGGCGCGCTGGCGCCCGAGCGTGGACGAGCGCCTGCGGATCGCCCCGTTCCTGGATCCCTACGCCGAGCGCCAGACCCTGGCCCAGAGCGAATGGCCGGGCAACGTCAGCGTCGGCGACCTGCAGGCGCTGGCGGTGCGCATCGTCGGCGAGCGCCACGCGCGCCGCGCCTTCTCCGAGCAGGCCATCGCCCTGGGCCGCGAACTGCAGCCGGCCGCCGCCGCCGACCGCCTCTGGATCCAGTTCACCGAGCGCCTGCTGGCCGCCTCGATCGGTGCGGCCTCCGCACGCCTGGTGCTGACCAGCGTGCTGCGCGGCTCGGGCATGCACCTGAGCGAGGTGATGGCCCTGCTGGACGAGGCCGGCCAGGAACTGCGCTTCAACCGCGAGATCCTTTCCACCACCCTGGAGAACATCAGCGCCGGGGTCAGCGTGGTCGACCCGGACATGCGCCTGGTGGCCTGGAACCGCCGCTACCAGCAGATGTTCGGCTACCCGGCCGGGATGCTCTACGTCGGCCGTCCGGTCGCCGACCTGATCCGCTACAACGCCGAGCGCGGCGAACTGGGCGAGGGCGATCCCGGCGCGCACGTGCGCAAGCGCATCGAGCACATGCGCGCCGGCACCCCGCACGTGTTCGAGCGCGTGCGTCCCGACGGCAGCGTGATCGAGATGCGCGGCCAGGCCCTGCCCGGCGGCGGCTACGTCACCAGCTACAACGACATCACCGCCTACAAGCACGCCGAGCAGGCCCTGCGCGAGGCCAACGAGACCCTGGAGCAGCGCGTGGCCGAGCGCACCCGCGAAGCCGAGGACGCGCAGCAGTCGCGCACCCGCTTCCTGGCCGCGATCAGCCACGACGTGCTGCAGCCGCTCAACGCCGCGCGCCTGTTCGCCTCGGCCCTGCGCGACGGCGGCCAGCCGGAGGACGAGCAGAGGCATCTGGCCGAGCGCGTGGATGCCTCCTTGCGCGCGGCCGAGGAATTGCTCGACGGCCTGCTCGACGTCTCCCGCCTGGACACCGGCGCATTGCAGGCCGAGGTCACCGTGTTCGACGCCGGCGAGCTGCTGCGCGAGCTGGCCGCGCAATACGCCCCGGTCGCCGCCGGCCGCGGCCTGGCCCTGCACGCGCACGCGCGCTCCTGCCCGGTGCGCAGCGACCGCCGGCTGCTGCGCCGGGTGCTGCAGAACTTCCTGGCCAACGCCCTGCGCTATACCCGCCAGGGCCGGATCGTACTGGGCATGCGTGCGCACGGCGGCCAGGTGGCGCTGCAGGTCTGGGACACCGGCCCGGGCATCCCCGAGCAGCACATGCGCCAGATCTACGACGAGTTCCACCGCTACCAGCAGCCGTTCGACTGGGGCGAGCGCGGCCTCGGCCTGGGCCTGTCGATCTGCCAGCGCATCTCGCGCCTGCTCGACCACGGCCTGGACGCGCGCAGCCAGGTCGGCCGCGGCAGCATGTTCTCGATCAGCGTGCCGCGCGCGGCGGCCCTGCCGGCTGCGCCCCCGCCGGCCGCGGCCCTGCCGGGCGCCGGCTCGCTCGCCGGCCTGCGCGTGCTGTGCGTGGACAACGACCAGGAGATCCTCGACGGCATGCGCCTGCTGCTGGGCCGCTGGCAGGCCACGGCGATCACCGCCGGCACCGTGGACGAGGCGCTGGCGCGGATGGCCGACAGCGCGCCGCAGGCGATGCTGGTCGACTACCACCTGCACGACCGCCTCGACGGCCTGGACACCCTGGACGCCCTGCGCGAAGCCGGCGGGCCGATCCCCGGCGCCCTGCTCACCGCCGACGGCCGCGACGAGCTCAAGCGCCAGGCCCGGCAGCGCGGCTACCGGCTGCTGACCAAGCCGGTGAAGCCCGCCTCCCTGCGCGCCTGGCTGGCCGCCCAGGTGCCCGCCACCGGGCATGCGGACGTCGATGCCTGATCCGTTCCCGGCCTTCGACATCGGTCACGGACGCGCCAGGCAAGGCTTGACCTTGATCCAGCTCCAGAGTGTGCAATGGCCGGCATGACCGGAACCGTCCCCCCGCCTTTCGGCGCCCCGCCCTCGTTGCCCCGTCGCCGCTTCGTCCAGGGCCTGGCCTTCGCCGGCCTGGCCGGCGGCAGCGGCCTGCTGCGCGCCGCCGGACCGCACGCCGCCAATGCCGCCGCTCCCGCCGTCCTGCGCGGCACCGCCTTCGAGCTGGACATCGGCGCGGCCGAAGTGAACATCACCGGCCGCCCGCGCCCGGCGGTGACCGTCAACGGCAGCCTGCCCGCGCCGATCCTGCGCTGGCGCGAAGGCGACACCGTCAGCGTGCGCGTGGCCAACCGCCTCGCCGGCGCGCCGACCTCGATCCACTGGCACGGCATCCTGCTGCCGGCGAACATGGACGGCGTGCCGGGCATGAGCTTCGACGGCATCGCCCCCGGCGAGAGCTGGCTGTACCGCTTCACCCTGAAGCAGTCCGGCAGCTACTGGTACCACGGCCACTCCATGTTCCAGGAGCAGGCCGGCCTGTACGGTGCGATCATCGTCGATCCCCTGCAGCCGCCGCCGTACCGCTACGACCGCGAGCACGTGCTGCTGTTCTCGGACTGGACCGACCTGGCGCCGGACGCGCTGTTCCGCCGGCTGAAGAAGGCGCCGTCCTACGACAACCACTACAAGCGCACCGTCGGCGATTTCGTCCACGACGCGCGCGAGGACGGCCTGCGCGCCACCCTGGCCGACCGCGGCATGTGGGGCCGGATGCGGATGACCCCCAGCGACCTGTCCGACGTCAACGGCCACACCTACACCTACCTGCTCAACGGACAGCCGCCCGCGGCCAACTGGACCGGCCTGTTCAAGCCGGGGGAGAAGGTGCTGCTGCGCCTGATCAACGCCGGCGCGATGACCTATTTCGACGTGCGCATCCCCGGCCTGAAGATGACCGTGGTCGCCGCCGACGGCCAGTACGTGCACCCGGTCACCGTCGACGAACTGCGGATCGCCGCGGCCGAGACCTACGACGTGATCGTCGAGCCCTCCGGCCAGGACGCCTACACCATCTTCGCCCAGGACATGGGCCGGACCGGCTTCGCCCGCGGCACGCTGGCGGCGCGCCACGGCCTGGCCGCGCCGGTGCCGGCGAACGACCCGCGCCCCTTGCTGACGATGGAGGACATGGGCCACGGCACGCATGGTGACCATGCCGGACACGGTGGCGCGGGGATGGAGAGCGGCTGCGGCGCCGCGAAGGGCCACGGTGCCGAGGGCGGCTGCGGCGCAACGATGAAACACGCTGCCGGGAGTGGCGATGGTTCAGCCATGCATGCCGGGCACGCCGATGCGCACGCCGGGCATGGCGTCGCCGCCGTCGTCCATCCGTCCAGCGAGCACCGCAGCCCGCTGGTGGACATGCAGTCCTCGCCCACCGGCCCGCGCCTGGACGATCCGGGCATCGGCCTGCGCGGCAACGGCCGCCGGGTGCTGGCCTATGCCGACCTGCGCAGCCTGTTCGACGATCCCGACGGCCGCGATCCCGGCCGCGAGATCCAGCTGCACCTGACCGGGCACATGGAGAAGTTCGCCTGGTCCTTCGACGGCATCCCGTTCGCCAGCGCCCAGCCCTTGCGCCTGAACTACGGCGAGCGCCTGCGCATCGTCCTGGTCAACGACACGATGATGCAGCACCCCATCCACCTGCACGGCCTGTGGAGCGACCTGGAAGACGCCGACGGCGCCTTCCAGGTGCGCAAGCACACCGTCGACATGCCGCCCGGCACCCGCCGCAGCTACCGCGTGCGCGCCGACGCGCTTGGCCGCTGGGCCTACCACTGCCACCTGCTCTACCACATGGAGGGCGGGATGATGCGCGAGGTGCGGGTGGAGGAAGGCGCATGAGCCGCACGATCCTCATCTTCGCCATCGCGCTGGCACTGGCCTGCGTGCCGGCGATCGCCCGGGCCCAGGCCGGCTGCACGGCGGAACACGAGGCGATGGGCCACTGCACCCTGCCCGTTCCCGAGCCCGCACCCAGCCGCGATTGCGCGCCGGAACATGCCGCCATGGGCCACTGCACGCCAGCCTCGCCAAGTCCCGCCACGAAAGTGACGGCCGCGGCTGCATGCCCACCGGAGCACGCGGCAATGGGCCACTGCACGCCTGTCCCCGCCCAGGTACCGGCGGATGCGACCGCCGATCCCGCCTGCCCGCCCGAACACGCCGCCATGGGCCATTGCACCCCGCGCAACCGGGACGCGCGGGCGCCGCGGGAACCGATCCCGGTTCCCACCGACGCCGACCGCGCCGCCGCGTTCCCGGTGCTGCGGCATCCCCACGCCCACGACGCCGGCATCCACAGCCTGGTCCGCTTCAACCGCCTCGAGGCCTGGGATGCCGATCCGGGCAGCGGCCAGGCCTGGGAAGGCAGCGCCTGGATCGGCGGCGACGTGCGAAGGCTGTGGCTGCGCAGCGAAGGCGAGCGCGAGGACGGCCGCACCCACGCCGCCGACCTGGAAATGCTGTACGGCCGCGCCATCGGCCCCTGGTGGGACCTGGTGGCCGGCGTGCGCCACGACTTCGATCCGGGCGCCTCGCGCAGCTGGGCGGCGATCGGCCTGCAGGGCCTGGCGCCGTACAAGTTCGAGACCTCGGCCACCGTGTACGTCGGCGATGGAGGCCGCACCGCGTTCACGGCGGAAGTGGAGTACGAACTGCTGCTGACCAATCGCCTGGTCCTGCAGCCTTTGCTCGAGGTCGAGCTGCATGGGCGCGACGACCCGCGGCGGGGCATCGGCTCGGGCCTGTCGTCGGCGGAAGCGGGCCTGCGCCTGCGCTACGAGGTCACCCGCCGCTTCGCGCCTTATGTGGGCCTGGCGCACGAGCGCACGTTCGGCGGCACCGCCGACCACCGCCGCAACGAGGACGAGGCGACGCGCGACACCCGCTGGGTCGCCGGCGTGCGCTGGTGGTTCTAGCGAATGGTGGGCCCACCAGGACTCGAACCTGGAACCAAAGGATTCGCTTATTCCGGGGGTTTCCCCACGGCGCGGACTATCTCTTCACCCGCAGCTTGCGCTGAGAGGGTGCGGGACGCTCTAGCCTGTCATCAAGGGCACTGCAGCCCTCAGGTAGTCTCTGCACCTTCCGGCGGTGTACCGCCGGCTAGGCTCAGGATTGCCGCCGGCCGGACCGCTGCGGTTCCCCTGAATTCATCCCGTTTTTCCGCCGGCCCTTTCGATGCCGGGGTCACCTTTTCGATGAGTCCTCTGCTCTAACCATTGAGCTATAGGCCCGTGCGCGCAATCGTACCAACCCCGGGCCGCCGTCGCCCACTCAAACTACGGATTATGATCATTTGATGAAATCACCCAGAACATGCGCGACGTGCGGCAACGAGCTCGCGGGGCGGCAGACGCGCTTCTGCAGCCGCCCCTGCAAGAACGCCGACACCAACCACCGCCATCAAAGCTATGTCGCGCAGGGTCAACGTGGCCTCCGCCGCAAGCGCGAACTTCTCGATGCCATGGGTGGGCGGTGCACGCGTTGCGGCTATGACCGCAACTTGGCTGCATTGACCTGGCATCACCTGGACCCTAAGAACAAGAAGTTCTCGCTCGATCTTCGGGCGCTGTCGAATCGATCTCGTGACGAGGTTCTGCGGGAGGCCGCCAAATGCACCGTGTTATGTGCCAACTGTCATGCGGAAACTCACTTCCCGCACTTGGGCAACCCCGCAACGTCGTCCTGAAAGCACGACAGCCGCTTTGGCGGCTGTCGTGGGCATATCCTGGCAATGACGGAACCGCCTACTCGATGTCGAGGAAGCTGCGCAGCTGCTCCGAGCGCGACGGGTGGCGCAGCTTGCGCAGCGCCTTGGCCTCGATCTGGCGGATGCGCTCGCGGGTGACGTCGAACTGCTTGCCCACTTCCTCGAGGGTGTGGTCGGTGTTCATGTCGATGCCGAAGCGCATGCGCAGGACCTTGGCCTCGCGCGGGGTCAGGCCGGCGAGGACGTCGCGCACCGTTTCCATCAGGTTGATGTTGGTGGTGTTTTCGATCGGGGACTCGACGTTGGTGTCCTCGATGAAGTCGCCCAGGTGCGAGTCCTCGTCGTCGCCGATCGGGGTCTCCATGGAGATCGGCTCCTTGGCGATCTTCATGACCTTGCGGATCTTGTCCTCGGGCATGTCCATCTCCTTGGCCAGCTCCTCCGGCGTGGCCTCGCGGCCGTACTGCTGGAGCATCTGGCGGGAGATGCGGTTGAGCTTGTTGATCGTCTCGATCATGTGCACCGGGATGCGGATGGTGCGCGCCTGGTCGGCGATCGAGCGGGTGATCGCCTGGCGGATCCACCAGGTGGCGTAGGTCGAGAACTTGTAGCCGCGGCGGTACTCGAACTTGTCGACCGCCTTCATCAGGCCGATGTTGCCCTCCTGGATCAGGTCCAGGAACTGCAGGCCACGGTTGGTGTACTTCTTGGCGATCGAGATCACCAGGCGCAGGTTGGCCTCGACCATCTCCTTCTTGGCCTTGCGCGCCTTGGCCTCGCCGTAGGCCATCTGCCGGCCGATCTCGCGGATGTCGGACAGGTCCAGGCACATGGCCTGCTCCACGGCGATGGTGGCCTGCTGCTCGGCCACGATCTGGTCCTTGACGTCGCGCAGGGCCGACGACCACTTCTGCTTGCGCTTGAGGACCTCGTCCACCCACTCCAGGTTGACCTGGTTGCCTTCCCAGGCGCGGATGAAGCCCTTGCGCGGCATGCGGGCGACATTGGTCGCCAGGTGCAGCACGCGGCGCTCGTGGTCCTTGATCTGGCCCAGCACGTCGCGCAGCTTGCGGACCAGGGTGTCGGTCAGCGGCAGCGGCAGCTTGAAGGTGACGAACTGCTCGGCCATCTCGGCGCGCATCTTGATCACGTTCTTGGCCTGGGCGCCGGCCTTGGCGTGGGCCTTCTTGAACTTGGCGTAGTCGGCGGCCAGCTGCTCCATGCGGCGGGCGACCTCGGCCGGATCCGGGCCGGTCGGGCCGGCCTCGGTCTCTTCCTCGTCGCCGACGTCCTCGTCTTCGTCCTCGTCGCCCTCGGCATCGGCATCGTCGGCCACGGCGACCGGCTCGGGCTCGGGCACTTCCTCGACCAGGTCGTTGAAGCCGACCACGACCTCGGCCAGGCGCTTCTTGCCGGCCTTGTGCAGTTCGTATTCCTCGAGCAGCAGCTCGACCGACCACGGGAAGCTGCCCAAGGCGGCCTGGACCTGGCCCAGGCCTTCCTCGATGCGCTTGGCGATGGCGATCTCGCCCTCGCGGGTCAGCAGCTCGACCGTGCCCATCTCGCGCATGTACATGCGCACCGGGTCGGTGGTGCGGCCGCCCTCGGAGTCGAGCGCGGTCAGCGCGGCGGCGGCTTCCTCGGCGGCGGTATCGTCGATCTCGCGATTGCCGGTGTTGCCGTCGTTGAGCAGCAGGGTCTCGGCGTCGGGCGCGACCTCATGGACATCGATGCCCATGCCGTTGATCATGCCGATGATGTCTTCCAGCTGCTCCGGATCGACCAGGTCGTCGGGCAGGTGGTCGTTGACCTCGGCATAGGTCAGGTAGCCCTGCTCCAGGCCCTTGCTGATGAGCTGCTTGATTTCGGATTGCTGGGCTGGGCGTTCGTTGGCCATGTGCGGCGCCACCGGTCATGAAGATGGTGAAGAGAACCTAGCATTATAACAGGGCACCGGCCCGAAAGCGGCCCAGCCCTTGTACGTCAACGACTTGCGGCACCTGGCGTTCAGTCGGATCGGGGCCGGCCAGACCTTTCGATCAGGCCCTGAGCAGGAAGGTCACCGGGCCGTCGTTGACCAGGCTGACCACCATATGGGCACCGAAGCGCCCGGTTTCCACCCGGCCGGCATGCCGCTGGCGGCAGCTTTCGAGCAGGCGGTTGAAAACCGGTTCAGCCTCGGCCGGCGGCGCGGCGGTGCTGAAGCCCGGGCGCATGCCCGAATCGGTGTCGGCGGCCAGGGTGAACTGGCTGACCAGCAACAGGCCGCCCCCGGTGTCGTCCAGGGAGCGGTTCATCCTGCCGGCATCGTCGGAGAAAACCCGATAGCCCAGCAGCTTCTGGCTGATCCGCGCCACCTGCGCATCGCCGTCGCCGGGCTGCACGCCGACCAGGGCCAGCAGGCCTGGGCCGATCTCGCCGACGACCTGTCCGTCCACCTCGACCGAGGCACGGGAGACGCGCTGGATCAGGGCGAGCATGCAGTTCCTCCGGCCGGTGCGGGACGTGCAGCATCGGCAGTCGCGGGCGCGATGTCACCTGCCCGGCGTCGGGCACGCGGCGATTCGGCCTAGACTTTGCGCATGTCCGCCCACCGCCAAGCCCGCCTGCTCGTCATCGCCGCCTCCCTGCTCGGGCGCCTGCCCTGGTCGTGGCTGTACCGGCTGGGCGATGCGGTGGCGGCGCTGTGGCGATGGCAGGACGCGCGCGAAAGCCGGGTGGCGCGGCGCAACCTGGAGCTGGCCTTCCCCGGCCTGGAGACCGGGCAGCGCGACGCCCTGCACCGCCGGATCCTGCGCACCACGGCACGCCAGGCGCTGGAGACGCTCAAGCTGTGGACCCGGCCACCGGCCGCCAACCTGGCCCTGCTGCGCGAGCGCCACGGCGAGGACCTGTACGACGCCGCCCTGGCCGCCGGCCGCGGGGTGATCGTGGCCGCGCCGCACTTCGGCAACTGGGAGCTGCTCAACCAGTGGCTGGCCTCGCGCGGGCCGATCGCGATCGTCTATCGGCCGCCGGAATCGGCGGTCGGCGACGAATTCCTGCAGCAGGTGCGCGGCGTGGACAACGTGCGCCAGGTGCGGGCCGAGGGCCCGGCCGTGCGCCAGCTGTGGAAGGTGCTCAAGGACGGCGGCGCGGTCGGGATCCTGCCCGACCAGCAGCCCAAGGCCGGCGACGGCGAGTTCGCGCCGTTCTTCGGGGTGCAGGCGCTGACCATGACCCTGCTCTCGCGCCTGGCCGAGCGCACAGGCGCGCCGGTGCTGCTGGCCTGGTGCGAACGCATCGACAGCGGCCCCGGGTTCGCCCTGCACGTGGAGCCGGCGCCGGCGGCGATCGCCGATCCGGACCCGCAGGCGGCGGTGGATTGCCTCAACCGCGAGGTCGAGCGCATCGCCCGCCGCGATCCGGCGCAGTACCAGTGGACGTACAAGCGCTACACCCTGCGCCCGCCCGGCAGCGGCGAAGCCAATCCCTACGTGAAGCGCTGACGCCGCTGCCGGCCGCCGGGCAAAACCCGTACGATCCGGACTCCCCAGCCATCGCGCGCGCCGCCGTGACCGAGATCCAGGACGATCCGACACCCTCCGTTCCCGGCCCGGCGACGGTCCAGGCCGCCGACTGGCAGCCCCTGCCGCGCCGCGGCGCCTTGCTGTACGCGGCCGGCACCGCGACGGTGACCGCCCTGAGCGGCGGCATCGGCCTGGGCGTGCTGGCCAGCCAACTGGTGCCCTGGCCCCGCTGGCAGGTGGTGGGCGCGGCCGTGCTGCTGGCTTTGCTGGCCGGCGCGGCCTTCGGCCGGCTGCGCCACCGCCGGATCGGCTGGAAGCTGGACGCGGAAGGCTTCGCCACCCGCCGCGGCGGGTGGTGGCGCCAGGAGACCCTGGTGCCGGTCTCACGGGTCCAGCACCTGGATCTGGAGCGCGGGCCGCTGGAGCGCCAGCTCGGCCTGGCGACCCTGGTGGTGCACACCGCCGGTACCCGGATGGCGGCGGTGAAACTGCCCTTGCTGGCGCTGGACGATGCCGAGGCGCTGCGCGCGCACCTGGCGCGCCAGGTCGAAGCCGACGACGCGCTGTGAGCGTGGACGCGGCGCCGCCGCCGGCCGACCAGCGCCTGCACCCGTGGTCGTGGCTGTTCGTGCTGCTGCAGCAGCTGCGGCAGTTCATCGTGCCGTTGCTGGTGCTGCTGTTCGCCGGCCGCCGCCAGGGCCCGGGCGGCGACTTCGCCGAATGGGCGCCCCTGCTCGGCGTGGTCGTGCTGGTGGCGGTGGCGGTGCTGCAGTACTTCACCTACCGCTACCGGATCGGCCAGGACGGCATCAGCGTCCGCAGCGGCCTTTTGCAGCGCAACCAGCGCGAGATCCCGTTCGCGCGGATCCACAACGTCGCCGTGCACCAGAGCCTGCTGCACCGGATCTTCGGCGTGGCCGAAGTGCGGCTGGAGGCGGCCGGCGGCAGCAAGCCAGAGGCGCAGATGCGCGTGCTCGGCCTGGAGCAGGCGCTGGCGCTGGAGCGCCTGGTGCGCCATCGCGGCGCGGCCACTGCGGCGGCGCCTACTGACGGGCAGGCCGCCAGCGATGCTGGCGGGGACGGGCAGATCCTGCTGGCCCTGCCCACCGCCGAGGTGGTGCGCCTGGGCCTGGTGTCCAATCGCGGCATGATCGTGGTCGCCGCCGGTTTCGGCCTGCTGTTCCAGGCCTTCCCGGACCGCGCCCTGGGCAACCTGGCCCAGCGCTTCTTCCGCGACGCGGCCGGCTATGCCGGCGACCTGCACCTGGGCTGGCTGGGCGTGGCTTCGGCGGCCATGGCCGCGATCGGCCTGTTCCTGTTCGTGCTGCGGCTGCTGTCGGTGGCGCTGGCGCTGAGCCAGTACCACGGCTTCCGCCTGAGCCAGGCGCAGCGCCGGCTGACGGTGGAGCGCGGCCTGTTCGCACGGATGCGCAGCAGCGTGCCGCCGCGGCGGATCCAGGCCTGGTTCCTGCAGGAAACCCTGGTCCACCGCTGGCTGCGGCGGCGCAGCCTGCGGATCGACACCGCCACCGGCGGCCGCGAGGACGATCCGCGCAAGCTGCGCGAACTGGCGCCGATCGCCACCGCGCAGGCCTGCGACGCCCTGGTCGCGCAGTTGCTGCCCGGAATGCAGTGGCCGCCGCAACAGTGGCAGCCTTTGCCGCGGCGCTGCTGGTGGCGGCTGTTCGCCGGCAGCGCGCCCTGGAACCTGTTGCTGGCCGCGGTGCTGTGCTGGCACTTCGGTCCCTGGGGCCTGCTGGTGCTGCTGTGGCTGCCCTGGTCGGCCTACGCGGCCTGGCGCCAGGCCGGGCGCCTGGGCTACGTGCTCGATGCGCGGCTGCTGGCGGTGCGCGGCGGCTGGTGGTCGCGCTGGTGGCGCTTCGCCGAGGTCGACAAGCTGCAGGCCCTGCGCCTGCAGCGCTCGCCGCTGGACCGCTGGCTGGGCACGGCGAGCCTGTGGCTGGACACGGCCGGCGCCGGGGCGATGTCGCCGCCCTTGCGGATCCGCTACCTGCCCGAGGCCGAGGCGCGCGCCCTGCAGGCCCGGCTGGCCGGGATGCTGGCGGCGCGGCGGCTGCGGTGGTGAGGCGAGGGCTCGCTCAGACGCCCCAGTAACCGAGCTCGCGGCGGATCTGCCAGGCCCGCCACAAAGCGGACAGGGGCTTGCGCGCCAGGGTGCCCAGGCGGCCGTCCAGCAGGGCCCCGGTCGCCTCGATCACCCGCTCCGAGGAACGGCCATCGCGGTACGGGTGGATGGCCCCGGCATAGGCGACGATCGCCGCGCGCAGCGCCGGCCCGGGGTCGAAGGCGTGCGCCAGCATCTCCGGCAGCCGCGCCGGATCGTCGAAGTCGAGCATGTGCGGCTTCGGCGCGCGGTTGCGGAAGGTCACCACCGGCTTGTGCTGGACCACGAACTCGGACACCACCGAGGTGGTGTCGGCCAGCAGCACGTCGGCCGCGCGCTGGGCGGTGACCAGCTGCTCGGGCTCGACGAAGGCCGCGTTCGGCCCGGCCAGGGCGCGGTAGCGCTGGAACAGCGCCGGCGGACACTTCGGATGCAGGGTCAGCAGCCAGTAGCGATCGCCGCGGGCGATTTCGGCGGCGATCCCCGGCAGCAGGTGCGGGGCCGCGCTCAGGCGCTCGGTGAAGGTCGACGCGAACATCACCACCGGGCGCTCGCCGGCCTGGGCGCGCAGGGCCGCGGCCGCGCCGCCGTCGTCGCGGAACAGCGGGTCGAGCTTGGGCCAGCCGGTCTGGACCACGGCGAAATGCCCCAGGCGCGCGGCCAGGGCCTGGAACGGCGCGGTGGTCGCCGGTCCCTGGGTGCAGTACAGGTCGAACAGGCCGCGGACCCGGAAGTGGCCCTGTTCGTCGGCGCGCTTCTCGACGTTGAAACCGTGGAACAGCTGGACCTTGGCCCCGGCGACGAAGGTCGGCACCTCGTTGGAGGCGCTGAACACCGCCCGCGGCCGCAGCCGGGCCGCGCCGCGCACGTCCACCGCCCGCACCGGCGCCGGCAGGGCCAGCCCGGCCGCGCCGGCGGCCAGCAGGGCATGCACCCGGTGGCCGCCGGCGTGCAGGGCGTCGGCCAACGGTTGCAGAATGGGCAGACCATACCGCTCGGTCGCAAAAAGCAGGTAGTCCGCCATCGACTCGTCCGCGCTCCCTTCGTCCTCTGTCCCGCGTGCCGGACCGGCGCCGCTGTCGGCCTGCATTATCGCGTTCAACGAGGCCGGCCGCATCGGCGACTGCCTGGCCTCGCTGGCATTCTGCGACGAGATCGTGGTGGTCGACTCCGGCTCCACCGACGCCACCGTGGCCATCTGCGCGGCGGCCGGGGCGCGGGTGCTGCACCGGCCGTTCGACGGCTTCCGCAGCCAGAAGCAGTTCGCGGTCGAACAGGCCGCCCACGACTGGGTGCTGTGCCTGGATGCGGACGAGCGCGTGAGCCCGGAACTGCGCGCCTCGATCGAGGCCGCGCGCGCGGCCGGCTTTCCCGGCGCGGCCGGCTACCGCTTCGCCCGGCTGTCGGACTACTTCGGCCGCTTCCTGCGCCACGGCAACGCCTACCCGGACCGGGTTCTGCGCCTGTTCGACCGCCGCCGCGGCGGCTGGCGCGGGAGCCGCGAGATCCACGAGGCGGCCAGCGTCGACGGGCCGGTGCGGCGCCTGGACGGCGACCTGGTCCACTACCCCTACCGCTCGCTGGAGCAGCAGCTGGCCAAGACCCAGCGCTACGCGCGGATGATGGCCGAGCACGAGTTCGCCCGCGGCAGGCGCGCCCGCTGGAGCAAGCTGGTGCTGGCCCCGGCCTGGCGGTTCTGGCGCGGCTGGCTGCTGCGCGGCGGCTTCCTCGACGGCTGGCGCGGGCTGGTCTACGCCTACGTGCGCGCCAACTACGTGCGGCAGAAGGCGATCATGCTGTGGCTGCTGGAGCACGGGCAGGCGGTGGCCGATCCGCCGGCGCAGGTAGCGCCCGGGGCGCCGGAGAACCCGCCGCACGCCGAAGACCCCTTGTAGGCGCCGGTCTTGCCGGCGCCTACAAGGGCGGGGCGGCCAGTTCGCGGGCGTCGAGCCAGCCGTCGCCGTTGGCGTCCTGGCGTTTGAAACGCTCGGCCAGGCGCTGGCGGTGCGCGTCCAGGCCGATCGGCCTGCCCTTGCCGCCGGGCTGCTCCTCGGCGCTCAGCACGCCGTCGCCGTCGCGGTCCATGCGCTCGAAGGCGTAACCCATCCAGGCCACGTACTCGGCCTGGGAAACGCGGCCGTCGCCGTCGGTATCCATCTTCGCCAGGTAGTCGCCGGTGCGCTCGACCTGGGCGAGGGCGCCGGCGGCGGCGAGCAGGCCGGCGCACAGCACCAGGCCTAGGCGCGGATGGGAAGCAGCGCGGTGGCGGCTCACGGACATCAGTGCGCCAGGGCGTAACCCTTCAGCCGCATCGAATAGTCCTGCAAGGCGCGGATGCCGCTGGCCTCGGCCTCCTGGCACCAGGCCTGCAGCTGGCGCAGGCGCTCAGCCGCGTCGTGGCTGCGCGCCTCCAGCAGGGCCGACAGCCGCGCCCGGTGCTCGACCAGGGCCTGGATCCGCGGGCGCTGCGAGACCCAGCTGCGCAGCTGCTCGCGCGCGTCCGGCTTGAGCCAGCGGCCGTCGTCGACCAGCCCGCGGCGCATCCGCCGCGGCAGCAGCCGGCGCAGCTTCTCGCCGGCCGCGCCGGCTTCCTCGCGCAGGGCCGGCTTGAGCACATTGCGCTGGTAGTCGGTCATCGCCTGGAACCGGTGCGACAGCAGGGCGCGCAGGGTCTCGCCATCGGGCACGGCGATGTTCGGGCGGATGTCCAGGCTCGGCGCCACCCGCAGAACCTTGGCCAGGCCGACCTTCTCCAGGCCCTTGATCGCGACCCAGCCGATGTCGAACTCCCAGCGCCGCATCGAGAACCGCGCCGAGCTGGGGAAGGCGTGGTGGTTGTTGTGCAGCTCCTCGCCGCCGATCCACACCGCCCACGGGGTCAGGTTGGTCGAGGTGTCGGCCGATTCGAAGTTGCGGTAGCCCCACCAGTGGCCCAGGCCGTTGACTACGCCGGCGGCCCAGAACGGGATCCAGGCCATCTGGATCGCCCACAGGGCGATGCCCGGCAGGCCGAACAGGCCGAAGTTGACGAACAGCAAAACGCTCGGGCCGAGGTTGGCGTGCGGGGTGTACAGCCGGCGCTCGATCCAGTCCTCCGGCGCGCCCTTGCCGTACTGCTCGATCGAGGCGCGGTCGGCGCGGGCCTCGCGGTACAGCTCCACGCCCTCCCAGAACACCTTGGCGATGCCGCGGGTCTGCGGGCTGTGCGGGTCTTCCTCGGTCTCCACCTTGGCGTGGTGCTTGCGGTGGATGGCCACCCACTCGCGGGTGATCATCGAGGTGGTCAGCCAGGTCCAGAAGCGGAAGAAGTGGTTCAGCGCCGGATGGAAATCCACGCCGCGGTGGGCCTGGCTGCGGTGCAGGTACAGGGTCACCGAGAAGATGGTGAGCTGGGTGAACACCAGCAGCACCGCCAGCAGGCCCAGCCAGCCGAGGCCGGCCACGCCGGAGGTGAGGAAGTCGAGCAACGCGTCGGGCATGGCCAGGAACTCGTGGAAGGGCGGATTGCAGGCATGCACGCGGCGTGCCGGCATGCGGACATGATGGGGCCTGTTCCGGCAAACTTCACCTGCCGGCCGCGCACTTTTCGACACGCGGCGCAGTCGTTCAGGAAGCCCCGCCGCCGATGTCCACCCCCGC
>NZ_PDWL01000022.1 GCF_010093185.1 Pseudoxanthomonas jiangsuensis
CGGCGGGACCAGTAATGGGGTGCCAGCGTAGTTCCATGCCGGCAGGGTAGGCCCCGTCAGGTTCAGGGCATGAGACGCCATTGGAAGCTGGGGGTTAGCCCGCCGCCGGTGGCGGGCCGGAGCACATTTCGACCGCCCTACCCCCGATAAACCCACCTAATCCCCTGCCCTATCGATGTTCGCTTCCGGCCAAAGCGGCCTACGATCACGGCGCCGGTATCGTTTACTCGGCGCCCCAACGGCTAGCTGTTGCTGAGCGATTTCAGGTCAGCGACGAACTGCTCGGGATGCGGTGGGTGTGGTAGACCATGACCAACGGGGGCATCCTCCGCCGCGCGAGGAAATCGCCCGGCGCGCGCCGCAATGACAACGTGTACGTACGGGCCACGTGGAGATTCCGGGCGACCCTGGTGATCGTGAGGCGACAGGCTTCGGCTGGCCGGACCCGCGCGCACAGCAGACAATGGTCGCCATGAAACCCCGCGACAGACCGGCCGAAGCCACGCCGGACCTGAGGAAATACGCCTGGCTGGCCATCGTGACCGCGGTGCTGACGGTGCTGCTCAAGGGCAGCGCCTGGGCGATCACCGGCTCGGTGGGCCTGCTGTCGGACGCCGCCGAATCGATGGTCAACCTGGTGGCCGCCATCGTCGCCCTGGTCTCGCTGACCATCGCCGCCCGGCCGGCCGACGACGACCACCACTTCAGCCACAGCAAGGCGGAGTATTTCTCCGCCGCGCTGAAGGGATCATGATCTTCGTCTCCGCGGCCTCGATCATCTACCTGGGCATCGATCGCCTGCTCAACCCCCGGCCGCTGGGATCGCTCGGCATCGGCCTCGCCGTTTCGATCATGGCCGCCGTCCTCAACGGCATCGTCGGGCGAATCCTGATCAAGGTCGGCACGCGCCACCGCTCCATCACCCTGCGCGCCGACGGCAAGCACCTGATGGCCGACGTGTACACCTCGGTCGGGGTCGTGGTGGGCCTGGGGTTGGCGTGGCTGACAGGCTGGAACTGGCTGGATCCGGTGATCGCGATCCTGGTGGGCGTGAACATCCTGGTTGTCGGCTACCGGCTGATGTCCGAATCCGCCTCCGGCCTGATGGACGCGACCCTGTCCCCCGAGGACAACGCCCGGATCCAGGCCATCCTGGACGCGCACGCCGAACCGGGCCGGATCGAATTCCACGCCGTGCGCACGCGCGAGTCCGGGGCCCGCCAGTTCATGGAGATGCACATGCTGGTGCCCGGCGACTGGACGGTGCTGCGCGGGCATGACGCCATGGAAGACCTGGTGGAGAAGATCGTGGCGGAGTTTCCCGCCATGCGCGTGACCGGGCACCTGGAACCGGTCTCCGATCCCCGCAGCTACGAAGACATGGCCCTGTAGCCGAAAAGCGGGAGGCGAC
Organism: Pseudoxanthomonas jiangsuensis; assembly: GCF_010093185.1. GTDB lineage: Bacteria > Pseudomonadota > Gammaproteobacteria > Xanthomonadales > Xanthomonadaceae > Pseudoxanthomonas > Pseudoxanthomonas jiangsuensis. The sequence goes on from NZ_PDWL01000022.1 coordinate 1,412, forward strand.
GTTGGGTCAGGCAGGCGACGAAGACCCGCGGCTCGATCCCCCGTGCGTTGTCACTGTATTCATCCGGAGTTTATATCCGCACGTATACTAAGGCGCATGACTTTCCGCGCGCTCCTGATGCGATTGTTCCTGGTCGTTGCCTTGCTCGCCAACGGTCCGGGCATCGCTGGCGCGTCCATGCACATGGAGCACGTGCGCGACTCCGCCGGTGACGTCACCTCGGCACCGACAGCAGCCGAGGCCATGGCGGCCTGCCATGGAGGAGCAGCGGCTGCTACGGGGGCCAATGAACACCATCACCCCCAGGCCACTGACGAGGCCGGAGCGGTATCGCCGTGGGACGACTGCTGTGAGACGGACAGTTGCTGTGCGTGCATGCACCATTGCTTCGCGGCCTTCGCAGGGTCGGCGTCTCCCGTCGTGGAAGTTCTTTACCGGCAGATCGCTGAACCGTTTCTGTCGGTGCACGCGTCCGCGGCCCTGACCAATCTCTTCCGACCTCCGATCGGCTAAGTGTCGCTGAGCGCCTTTGAGGCGCCGATGGACCCTGTCCGCGTTGTCCGCACCGACAGGGTCACGCTCGCTTCGCGAGCCCTCGACCTTTCCCGGAGTTCCCATGTCATCCGATTCTTTCGGCCGTGCCGGAGGGCTGTCTTCCCCGTCGCGCCGCCTCTTTGTTCAAGGACTTGCCGCCGGAGGCGCCGCCGCGGCGCTTGGCCTCTGGCCGCGCACCAGCTGGGCCGTCAAGGCTGAAGGCGTGCCCAACGTACTTTCTGGCACCGAGTTCGACCTGACCATCGGCGAGACGCCGATGAACTTCACCGGCGCCACGCGTCCTGCCATCACGGTCAACGGCTCGATTCCTGCACCGCTGCTGCGCTGGCGCGAGGGCACTACCGTCAACCTGCGGGTCCGCAATGCCTTGCCGCCAGGCTCCATCCATGGCCACCAGGCATCGATCCACTGGCACGGCATCCTGCTGCCAGCCAACATGGACGGCGTGCCGGGACTCAGCTTCGACGGCATCGACCGCGGCGAGACTTACCAGTACCGCTTCAACGTCGTACAGGGCGGCACCTACTGGTACCACAGCCACTCCGGTTTCCAGGAGCAGGCCGGCCTCTACGGGCCGCTGGTGATCGAGCCACTCGAGCCCGAGCCCTTCGCCTATGACCGCGATTACGTGGTCATGCTCAGCGACTGGACCGACCTGGATCCGCAGCGTCTGTTCGCCCGGCTCAAGAAGCGGTCGGATTTCGACAACTTCTCCAAGCAGACCGTGGGCGACTTCTTCGCCGACGTGAAACAGCACGGCCTGGCCGCCACGGTCGAAGATCGCAAGATGTGGGGCCAGATGCGGATGACACCGACCGACCTGTCGGACGTCAACGGCAACACCTACACCTACCTGTTGAACGGCACGACCTCGCTCGGCAACTGGACCGGACTGTTCCGGTCCGGCGAGAAGGTACGCCTGCGCTTCATCAACGGGTCCGCGATGACCTACTTCGACGTGCGCATCCCGGGCCTGAAGATGACCGTGGTCGCAGCCGATGGCCAGTACGTGCATCCGGTCACGGTCGACGAATTCCGCATCGCCACCGCCGAGACCTTCGACGTCATTGTCGAACCGACCGGGCAGGATGCGTTCACCATTTTTGCCCAGGACAGCGGCCGCACGGGATACATCAGCGGAACACTCGCCGTCAGGGAAGGCTTGCGGGCGCCGGTGCCGGACGTCGACCCCAAGCCACTCCTCACCATGGACGACATGGGCCACGGCGGGATGGGTGGCGGCGGTCACGACATGTCTTCGATGTCGCACGGTGCGATGGCCGGCGGTGCCATGGCCGGAATGGACCACAGCGGTCACGACCTGTCGTCGATGGCAGCAGGCACGGCCGCCGGAGGGAGCATGGCCGGGATGGACCACGGTGCCGGCGGGATGCAGGAGCATCCAGCCACCGAAACCGGCAACCCGCTGGTCGACATGCAGACGATGGCCCCTGTGCCGAGACTCGATGATCCGGGCATTGGCTTACGCGACAACGGCCGACGCGTACTGACCTACGGCGATCTGCGCAGCACGTTCCCCGACCCCGACGGGCGTGAGCCCGGTCGCACGGTCGAGCTGCACCTGACCGGGCACATGGAGCGTTTCGCCTGGTCGTTCAACGGAGTGAAGTTCGCTGACGCCGAACCCCTGCGTCTGAAGTACGGCGAGCGCATGCGAGTCGTCTTGGTCAACGACACGATGATGTCGCACCCGATCCATCTGCACGGCATGTGGAGCGACCTCGAGGACGAGTCCGGCAACTTCATGGTGCGCAAGCACACCATCGACATGCCGCCTGGTACGAAGCGGGCCTTTCGCGTGCGCGCCGACGCGCTGGGTCGCTGGGCGTTCCATTGCCACCTGCTTTACCACATGGAAGCCGGCATGTTCCGCGAAGTGCGGGTGGAGGAATGAACGCCATGAGCCGTTCCAATCGTCACTCCCTAGCCATCGGCCTGACGTCCGTACTCGTTCTTGCAACTGGTTGCGCCCCGGCGTGGGCGCAGGAGACGGACCACGCCGCACACCATCCGGCAGCCAAGCCGGCTGCGTCACCATCGTCGCCAAGGCCCGCGGATCCGCACGCCGGCCATCTACCGACTTCACCGGACAAGAGTTCCGACGATCACGGGACGATGAACCACGGGAACATGCGGCACGGAGCTGCGAATCCTGCCGACAGCGAACACACCGGGATGGACCACTCCACGATGGATCACTCCACGATGGATCACTCCGGGATGGATCACTCCGCAATGGATCACTCGGGCATGGATCACGCTTCCATGGGCCATCAACCTGGTGTCAGCGAGGACCTGCCGCCGACGGCCGAGCCGCGCGAGCCAATCCCGGTTGTCACGCCGACAGATCGGGCTGCGGCGTTCCCGGACCTCGACGAGCACCTGATGCATGGTGAATCGATCAATTCCTACTGGGCGCTTGACCGGCTAGAGGCGTGGGACGCGGACGAGGACGGCACCGGCATGGCCTGGGAAGCACAAGGCTGGGTGGGTTCCGACTTGAACCGGCTCTGGCTGCGCAGCGAGGGCGAGCGTGCAGGTGGATCCACCGAGTCGGCGGATGTGGAAGTGCTGTACGGCCGAGCGATCGCCCGATGGTGGGACGCAGTCGCCGGTGTCCGCCATGACTTCGCCTTCGGCGGCGGGCCGTCGCGCACCTATGCCGCGCTCGGTGTGATCGGTCTTGCGCCGTACAAATTCGAAGTCTCCGCGACGGCCTACCTAGGCGAGTCCGGTCAGCTCGGGGTAGGTGCGGAAGCCGAATACGAAATGCTGTTCACCAACCGGCTGATCGGCCAGTGGCTGGTCGAAGGCGAGGCCTGGAGCAAGGACGATCCGGCGGTGGGAATCGGCAGTGGGCTGAGCAAGGTCGAAGCCGGTTTCCGCTTGCGCTACGAGTTCCATCGACAGTTCGCGCCCTATGTCGGCGTGGTCTGGGAGCGTGCTTACGGCGGAACCGCAGACCTCCGTCGCGCAGCATCAGGCGATGTTGACGACACCCGGATTGTGGCGGGCGTCCGCATCTGGTTCTGACAGGAACTGGCATTGAGCCAGCGTACGCAAGGCTGGCTGAAGTTTCTTCAGCGACACACACACCACTGATTTCGGAGTTCACGCATGAACGTAACACCCGTCACCCTCGCCCTCGCACTGGCATTTGCCGTTGTGTCGCCCGCTATGGCGCAGACAACCCAGGCGCATGCACATCACCCCGCCACTGCGGCAGCGGCGAACGTGGATGTTCCTGCCGCCGCCACGGCCGCCGTCGCCGTGGTAGAGCGGTTCAACACCGCACTGTCCAGCGAAGACCTGGCAACGGTCGGATCCCTGCTCGCTCCTGACGCCCTCATCCTCGAGTCCGGTGGTGCCGAGCACAGCCGCGAGGAATATCTGGGCCACCACGCCATCAGCGACGCGGCGTTCCTCAAGGACGCCCATCGCCAACTCCTGCGCCAGCGCGCACGAACCGCTGGTGAGTTCGCATGGGTGGGAACCGAAAGCGAGCTGCACGCCCAGAAGGACGGCAAGCCCCTGACCGTTCTGAGCACCGAGACAATGGTGCTGAAGCAGACCGCCGACGGCTGGCGGATCGTCCACATCCACTGGTCCTCGCGGACCAAGCGCTGAGCGCAGAACCGACATGAATGCTTACGGATTGAACCGACTGACGTGGGTGGTTCTCGCGGTCGCCGGCCTGGGTGCTTGCACGCAGGCCAGTACGCCTGCGCAATCCACCACCGCGCAGACAGCACAGATCGTCCCGGGAAAACCCGCCGTGACTCCAGCAGCCCTGCCACGCATGACCGTCCATAAAACCCCGACCTGCGGATGTTGCGGTGCCTGGATCGAGCACATGAAGAAAGCGGGCTTCGCGCTGGACGTGCACGACATGGATGACCTGGGCCCAGTGAAGGAGCGACTGGGTGTGCCCTACGCAAAGGGGTCCTGCCACACCGCCGAGATCGCCGGATACTTGATCGAAGGCCATGTTCCAGCCGCCGACATCAAGCGCCTCCTTGAGGAAAGGCCGGACGCACGGGGCCTGGTTCTGCCCGGAATGCCGCTCGGGTCGCCGGGCATGGAAGTCCCGGATGGGCGCCAGCAGCCCTACACGGTCGAACTGGTCCATCACGACGGAACCACCGAACCATTCGCGCAGCACTGAGCCATCGGCGAATCAGGGGGCGGTGTAGCGGGCGCGCCGAATCTCGTCCGCGATGAAGCAGGAGATCCACATGACTCACCATTCCGAAGACCACCGGTCCCAGGCCATGAACACGTGCATCGACAACTGCACGCAATGCCATGCGATTTGCCTGGAGACCATCAACTATTGCCTGACCAAGGGAGGTGCACACGCAGCACCGGAGCACATCGCCCTGCTGGCGACGTGTGCCGATATCTGTGCCACCAGCGCCGACGCGATGCTGCGCGGTACGAGCGTTCATAACGTCATTTGCGGTGCCTGCGCGGAGATCTGCCGCCAGTGCGCGGATGCATGCGATGCCATGAACGACCCTGAGATGGCGCGTTGCGCTGAAGCGTGTCGTCGATGCGCGGAAAGCTGCAGCGCCATGGCAGCTTGATGCATCGAGGGTCCCGCCTGCGATGACGGGATCCTCACCTCCGATCTCACAAGGCACGGCGCCCACCAACGGGGCTTTGCATCAGTTCACAAAGAGGTCCATATGAAGTCTTCAAGCGTTCTTCGCTCTTTCGCGCTCGTACTCGCAATCGCGGCAGGGCAGTTTTCGCTGCAGGTCGCGCGCGCCCACGCGGCGTTACAGCAGTCCACACCGGCAGCAAATGCGGTCGTGGCCTCCCCAAGCCAGATCGATCTGGTGTTCAACGAGACGCTGATTCCGCGAGCGTCGCGGCTCAAGCTGGTCATGAAGCACGGCAGCTCCACCATGCCGATCGAGAATTTCACGACCGAGATCGTCAACAACGGCAAGACCCTGCGTGCCAAGTTGCCCCAGCCGCTGGCTCCAGGCGTCTATACGGTGGAATACCGCGCCGTCGGTGGTGACAATCACCCCATGCCGGGCAGCTTCAGCTTCACGGTGCGCTGAGGAGTCGCGAATGTTCGACCTGTCGGCTTACGCACTGAGATTCCTGGAGTACCTGGTTCTCATGCTTCTTTTCGGCGTCCCACAGTTCGGTTGGTACGGTTTGCGTCGACCGGCACTCGCCCACGCCCTGGCCGGGTGGCCATTCATGGGCGTTCTGTTGGTGAGTGCCGCCGTCGGTCTCGTGCTCACCGGGGCCGATGTCGTCTTCAAGACCGCGGGCATCATGGGAATGCCGATTGCCGACGTTGATCGCGAATCGCTCGGCTGGTATCTGTTTGATACGTCCGCAGGCCGCGCAGCCATGGCGAGAGGCGCGCTGCTGATCGCCATGGTGTTTGTACTCGGATGGCATCGTCGTCGCGGGAAGGTGGAGGCCGCCTTCCCGTTCGCGGCGACGCTGGCGGGCGGCGCCCTCGCCTCGCTGGCATGGAACGGCCACGCCGCCGCTGGCGAGGGCGTGGCAGGCGCGGTCCGGCTCTGTGCGGGCCTCGTCCATCTTCTCGCTGCAGGCGGCTGGATCGCAGCGGTCCTGATGTTCCTGGGAATGCTCCTGCGCGGCAAGGGCGCTGCGGGCAACGGGCGTCTGCGATCAACGCATGACTTCCTGCGTGGATTCTCGACGCTTGGAACGATTTTCGTTGCTGCGCTCATTGTGTCCGGCATCGCGCATTACGGTGATCTCACCGCGTGGTCATTGTCGACGCTGGTCCAGAGCACCTACGGAAACCTGTTGCTGTTCAAACTTGCCCTGTTCGGCGGAATGCTGGGCCTGGGAGCAATGCACCGATGGACGCTGGTGCCGCGCCTTGAACGGGCGCTGGCCGGCGGAGATCCCTCGCAGGAGGTGCGAGCCTTGCGGCAGAGCGTTGCGGCCGAGGCTGCGCTGGCGATCCTGATCCTCATTGTCGTTTCAGTGCTCGGGACGCTCAGCCCCGCTTGACCATACCTTTCAACGACACACACGCTGGCAGGCCTAACTGGTGCCGCCTGTACGTCTCCGACGCACCCGAGAACCAGGTGCGACCGCACACGTTGCCGTAACTGTCGCGGTGCAACGCTTTCCAGGATGGTTGACGTCGGGTGGGACACTGTTCCGGAAACACGAGGAGAAGCAACATGGCACACGCTGTTCAAGGGACAGATCACAAGCACGCCGAGGGCAGCGGGCGTCCCTATCTGCTGTTCTGGATCAACATGGTGCTCGGTCTCGCGGTGATGTACATCGTCATGTTTTCGATGATCGATGGTGTCCGCGACTTCCGGAACAACCTGAACATGTTCTACATGGCACTGACCATGTGGGCTCCGATGGGGATCTTCATGCTCGCCACAATGCCTGGCATGTTCCCCAAGAAGGGCCTGAACATGGCGCTTTACGCAATCTTCGCCGCAGTGACGCTCGGCTCGTTCGGCGCCACGCGCGCGCAGGTGCTTGTAGATGACCGTCAGTTCATCGACTCGATGATCCCCCATCACTCAGGTGCGATCCTCATGTGCCGGGAAGCCAGACTGCGTGACGCCGAACTGCTCGCGCTGTGTGACGACATCACCAAAGCGCAGCGCTCCGAGATCGACCAGATGGAGAGCATCAGATCCCGTCTCGACTAGGCCGAGGATCTGCCTCCATCTGCTGCCCGGTGTCCGAGAAGAATGCCGCCCGGCCTCGCTCCAGAACTCGCCAAACTCCGGCGCCGAGACCGGCAGCCGCATGATGGCACTCGACAATGTGCCTCCGGCGCTGTCCAACTTCGAAACGCGCGGTCCATGACGTTGATCACCGGGGTTCTACCCCGCTAACACGGACACTTCAGTTAAGCCTCATGATGGGGCAGGAGGAGTGTCATGCAGCAGAGAAAGCGTTATAGCGAGGAGTTCAAGCGCGAGGCGGCCGGTCTGACCCGGTTGCCGGGCGCAAGCGTGTCGCAGATTGCCCGTGACCTGGGCATTCGGGCCGACCAGCTCCATCGATGGCGACGCGAGCTGGAGGTGGTCGGCAAGAAGGCCTTCCCTGGCAACGGCGTCGCCCGCGACCAGGAGTTGCTGGCACTCAAGCTGGAACTGGCGCGGGTGAAGAAGGAGCGGGATTTTTTGCGCGATGCGGCGGCGTTCTTCGCCAAGGAATCGCCTTGAGGTACGAGGCGATCCGACGCCACCGCGACCAGTACCCGGTTCGGCTCATGTGCCGTTGCCTGAAGGTCTCGCCCAGCGGCTTCCATGGTTGGGCGACGCGCTCACCCGGCGCACGCGCGCAGGACAACGCGAGGTTGCTCTGGAAGATCCGCGAGCACCATGCCGCCAGCGACGGCGTGATGGGCGCCCCGCGCATGCACGAAGTGCTGGGCTATGAAGGCGAGACCGCCAGTCTCAACCGGGTCGCCCGGTTGATGGCGGGCGCCGACCTGTCGGGCGTGCCGCAGAAGCGGCGCTGGCGACCTAAGCGTTCAGGCGTACGCCCGGCCCATGTCCGCAATCACCTGGCGCGCGACTTTGCCGCATTGGAACCCAACACCAAATGGGTAGTGGATATCACTTACATCCGCACCGGCGAAGGCTGGCTGTACCTGTGCGCGGTGTTGGACCTGTACTCGGGCAAAGTCGTCGGCTGGTCGATGGCACCGCTGCAGGATCGACATCTTGTACTGAAGGCGGTGATGATGGCGAGATGGCAGCGGTCGGATCGCAGCCCGGTGATCCTGCACTCCGATCGGGGCGCGCAGTTCACCTGCGCCGAGTACCAACAGTTCCTGAAGGACCACCACATCGTCAGCAGCATGAGCGACGTCGGTCACTGTGGGGATAACGCAGCGGCCGAAGGCTTCTTCGGCAAGCTCAAGCGCGAACGGGTGCATCGTCGTCGTTACCTGACGCTGGCCGAGGCCAGGAGCGACGTGTTCGACTACATCGAGCGGTTCCACAATCCGCTCATCCAGCGAAGGCTGGATGCCAAGGACCAGGCCTTTAGACTCTTAATCCAACCGTCCGTGGAAGCGGGGTAGAACCCCCGGAGCCGGTTTCGGTCGACCGATCGTCTTACAGACAGCGGTCCAGAGGCCAGCGAGCTGATTCAACAGCCGCAGTCGCCATCCGCACGATGGCAGTGCATGAGCTGGCTGCGCGGTAGCGACCTGCCGAGCTGCCGGGCCTTGACCTTGCCATCGTGGGAATCTTTAAGCTGGGCTTCCCGCGCATATTCCAGGGATAGTTCCATGACTTTCGTCGCCACCCGACCGGTCGCCAATCCACCCAGCTCCGCCGTCTCCCGCCTGAGCCTGCCAGTCGAGGGCATGACCTGTGCCTCCTGCGTTGGCCGCGTCGAGCGGGCGCTGAACGCGGTCCCCGGAGTGCAGACAGCCGCGGTCAATCTCGCCACCGAACGTGCCGACCTCACCTTCTTTGGCCTGGCCGATCCGCGGGCTGCGGTTCGCGCCATCGAGAGTGCCGGCTACACGGTGCGCGAAGAGACCACCGAGCTCGCGATCGAGGACATGACCTGCGCGTCGTGCGTGGGCCGGGTCGAAAAGGCGCTCGCACAGATCCCGGGCGTGCTCGAAGCCAACGTCAACCTGGCGACCGAGCGCGCGCGGGTGCGCCACCTTGCCGGGGTCGTTTCCACGGCGGACCTTGAAGCGGCGGTCGAACAGGCGGGTTACAAGTCCCGCCGCTTGTCCGTCGATACGGCAAGTGCAGGCGATCATGACGCCGAGCGTCGTGAGAGCGAGGCACGGGGGCTGCGGCGGGCTTTGACCATTGCTGCCGTCCTCACCTTGCCAGTCTTCATCCTCGAGATGGGGTCCCACCTGATTCCCGCCATGCATCATTGGGTGATGGGGGTCCTGGGTCAGCAGACGAACTGGTATATCCAGTTCGCGCTCGCCACCCTCGTGCTGTTTGGTCCGGGGCTACGCTTCTTCCGCAAGGGCGTACCAGCGTTGCTGCGCGCTGCCCCCGACATGAATTCACTGGTCGCGGTTGGCACGGCGGCCGCGTACGGCTATTCAGTCGTCGCGACCTTCGTCCCCGACGTGCTGCCCCCGGGCACCGCCAACGTCTATTTCGAGGCCGCCGTGGTCATCGTGACCCTGATCCTGCTCGGGCGCTCGCTGGAGGCGCGCGCCAAGGGGCGAACCTCACAGGCGATCAAGCGCTTGGTCGGACTCCAGGCCAAGACCGCGCGCGTCGAGCGCAACGGCGATACGGTCGAAATTCCGCTCGATCAGGTGGCGACCGGTGACGTCGTGCTGGTTCGTCCGGGCGAGAAGATTCCGGTGGACGGCGAGGTCGTCGAGGGCGCCTCCTATGTCGACGAGAGCATGATCACCGGCGAGCCGGTCCCCGTATCGAAGGGGGTGGGCGCCGATGTCGTCGGAGGCACGATCAACAAGACCGGCGCTTTCAGTTTCCGCGTGACGAGGATCGGCGCGAACACGGTGCTCGCGCAGATCATCCGCCTGGTCGAGGAAGCGCAGGGTTCCAAGCTGCCGATCCAGGCGCTGGTCGACAAGGTCACCATGTGGTTCGTCCCGGCAGTGATGGCCGGGGCCGCGCTGACCTTCCTTGTTTGGCTGGCCTTCGGACCGGAGCCCGCGCTGTCCTTCGCGCTCGTCAATGCGGTCGCGGTGCTCATCATCGCCTGTCCCTGTGCCATGGGGCTGGCCACGCCGACCTCGATCATGGTCGGGACGGGCCGCGCGGCCGAGCTCGGCGTTCTCTTCCGCAAGGGCGAGGCCTTGCAGGCGCTGCGCGATGTGAGTGTCATCGCGCTCGACAAGACCGGCACGCTGACCAAGGGGCGCCCGGAGCTGACCGACCTGGTGCCTGCCGAAGGCTTCGAATACAACGAAGTCCTGGCGTTTGTCGCCGCGGTCGAGACCCGCTCCGAGCACCCGATCGCAGAAGCGATCGTCGACGCCTCCAAGCAGCGGGACATCACGCTCGCACCCGTCGGGGGCTTCGAGGCCACGCCGGGTTTCGGCGTGTCGGCCAAGGTCGCCGGTCGCACCGTCGCCGTCGGCGCGGACCGATTCATGACGCAGATCGGTATCGATGTGTCGGAATTCCTGCCTGTCGCCCAGCGTCTCGGCGACCAAGGCAAGAGTCCGCTCTATGCCGCGATCGACGGCCGGCTGGCGGCGGTGATCGCGGTGACCGACCCGATCAGGGAGACCACGCCCGAGGCGATCAAGGCGTTGCATGCGCTGGGACTCAAGGTCGCGATGATCACCGGCGACAATGCCGCGACGGCCGCGGCGATCGCCAGGCAGCTCGGCATCGATGAAGTCGCGGCCGAGGTTTTGCCCGACGGCAAGGTCGCGGCGCTGAAGAAGTTCCGGACCAATGGCGCGCGGGTCGCCTTCGTGGGCGACGGCATCAACGACGCGCCGGCGCTGGCCGAAGCGGACGTCGGGCTCGCCATCGGCACGGGAACCGATGTGGCGATCGAGGCCGCCGACGTGGTGCTGATGTCGGGCGACCTGCGCGGCGTGACGAATGCCATCGCGCTCAGCCGAGCGACGATCCGCAACATCAAGCAGAACCTGTTCTGGGCTTTTGCCTATAACGCCCTGCTGATCCCGGTCGCGGCGGGTGCGCTTTACCCGGTGAACGGCATGTTGCTTTCGCCGATCTTCGCTGCGGCCGCGATGGCCCTCTCCAGTGTCTTCGTGCTCGGCAACGCGCTCCGGCTCAAGCGCTTCCAGGCTCCCATAACGATCGAAACCCGTCCGGGGATGCCCCAGAGCGGGGCGGCATTGCCCAATCCGCGCCAGGCAATCGAACATTGATCCCAAGACACGGTGCCGCCTGACTGAACACCAAGACAGGATCGATGTGGCGGACGCCGGCCTAGCGTGTCGAACCAAGCATCCTTGGGTGACCAGGAAAAGAGAATGATGAATATCGGTGAAGCAGCCAAGTTTTCAGGCGTGTCGGCGAAGATGATCCGCTACTACGAACAGATCGGCTTGATCCCCAAAGCTGCGCGCTCTGAGGCCGGCTACCGACACTACAGCACGCCTGACGCTTATAGCCTTCGCTTTATCCGTCGCGCACGAGACCTTGGCTTCTCTGTCGAACAGATCGCAGAACTGCTGGTCTTGTGGCGCGACCGTGACCGCGCAAGCGCCGACGTCAAGGCGATGGCGCTTTCCCATGCCGCCGGACTGAAGACGAGAATCGCCGAGCTGCAGGCGATGGTGCAAACGCTCGAGCATCTGGCCGACCACTGCCACGGGGATGACCGACCGGAATGCCCGATCCTTGCGGATCTGGCCGAGCCAACAGCGGCGGAGTCGCGTTCGCAGGGTCCACATAGGACGCCTCGGTTTGGGGCCGACACGCCCGCCTCCTCGCGTAACCGGGGCGTCAGATGACTCATTCGTGGTCGGACGTGCATTCGCAAGAGTTCTCGGCGCCGTTGTCGGCCAGCCGTGAGCAGCTTGCAAACATTCTGCTGATAGCCGATTGACTTTGCCACGCTGTCAAACCCCATATTGATCCGACACCACAGTCGATCAGGAGATCAAGATGCTTCGTTTCCACATTCCAAACATGACATGCGGCGGCTGCGCCAAGTCCGTCAAGAAGGCACTGCTCAGTGTGGACCCCCAAGCCCGCATCGAAACCGACCCACCGACGCGTCAGGTGAGGGTCGATAGCGACATGGACGGGGGCGCGTTCCTCTCAGCGCTCAGTGAGACTGGGTACCCGGACGAGCGATCAGCCTGAAGCTGGTTCCGGCCGCCGCCGGCGCGCTCTACTCGCGCTCGGGGATCCCGCTGAGCCCGATGGTTGCGGCGCTCGCCATGAGACTGAGCTAGGTGTCGGTTGTGGCCCGCGCGCTTCGCCTGGCCGGGTCGGCTCCGGTTTCGGCGACACCGAAAGCGGCCATGCCGGTCCAGTCACCCGATCTGCCCGGGGGATTGATCTGGATCAGTTGCATCTGACCGAGCAAGAGGTAACCTCAAGCCATGATCCGCCGTCGTCACCGTAGCTGGTTCCAGCGCACCGCCCTCCTCGCGATGGCGGCATTGCTCTGGTCTCAGCTCGCGCTGGCCAGCCATGGCGGCTGCCTGGATCTTCCGGGCACACCCGCCGCCGCAGTCGCGGCCGGCGCGGATACCCCCCACGACCACGGCCACGGCTGCGACGCGGAGCTTCCCTCGGCGGACAGGGCGGTGTGTGCCGCGCACTGCAGCTTGGGGGGTATTTCGGCCGACAGTGTGCGCATCCCACCGGTCCCGCCGCTGTTTGTCGGAGCGTGGGTCTCCTGGTTCGTCGTGGCCGAGGTCGCCGATGCCGGCCCAGGGGTCACGCCCAGCTGGGTGGAATCGCCCCCCAGGGCCGCCTGGCACCGGCCCACCGCCCATCCCGCGGCTCTCCTGCTGATCTGATGCCCGAACGCTGACCCGCCCGCACAACTGTGCGGCGCGGTCCTGTGCGTTCGCGCCGTGGCTGCGTCACGGCATGTGTTCCTGCCCTCGTCCGAGCGACCTGCGTCGCGTCGGCCCAAGGACACTGATATGGCATCCCTGTTCGACCCGATGCAGGCCAGGCGCCTGCACCCTTACCCGCTGTTCCGCCGTCGGCCACTGCTCCGGCACCTGCTTGCCTGCGTGTTCGCCGGCGGCTTGTGGACGCTGGCGCTGCCCGCGACCGCCACCGAACCCATCCCGGGGCACAGCCTCGAGTCGATCCGCACCTGGGTTCTGGAACACAACCCCGAGCTGCGGGCCATGGACTTCGAAACCCAGGCCGCCGAAGCGAGGATCCTTCCCGCAGGTGCCCTGCCCGATCCGATGGCCTCGGTTGGATTCCGCGGCCTCGATCCGGACAAGCCCTGGCGCACCGCCGGTGCCGAGCGCGAGGTGAACTACGCGCTGCGCCAGCGCTTCCCGCTCTGGGGCAAGCGCGGCCTGGCGCGGACCTCGGCCAGCCAGGATGCGATCGCGGCCGGACTCGACCGCATCGCCACGGCGCGCGACCTGCTGTCCGATGCCGAGGCGGCCTACGCACGCTACTGGCACGCCGACCAGGCCGTGGCCGTGCTCGATCGCCGCATCGCCCTGCTCCGCCAGGTCGAAGAAATGGCCGGCGTGCGCTACGCGCTGGGCCGCGCCGCGCAGCAGGATGCCATCCGCGCCCAGGTCGAGCAGACCAGCCTACAGCGCGAGCGGATCGAACGCCTCGCGACCAAGCAGGAGGCGGCCGCCACCTTGAACGCGGTGCTGGGGCGCCGGTCCGATGCACCGCTGGCGACTCCCGGCGAGGCGCCGCGCCTCGCCGTCCACAGCGCCTCGCTTGCTGAGGCACTGGATGACGCCGATGCGCATCCCGCGGTGCGCTCGCAGCAGGCCCGCGCCGAGGCCGCGCGCACGAACGTGATACTGCAGCGTCGCAACCGCTTTCCCGACATCACCGTGGGCGTGGGTGCGATGCAGTACGGCAACGGCATCGAAAGCACCGAGCTGATGCTCGAGGTCGAGATCCCGTTCCAGCAGCGCGCGCGTCGCGAACGCGAGCGCGAATCGCGCCTGCTCGAAGACGCGGCGCTGGCCCGCCGGGACGCCACGTTGCGGGCCGTCGAGGAAAGCGGCGCCTCCGCCTGGTCGCAGTGGACCAGCGCACGCGAGCGCCGCGCGCTGATCGAGAACACGCTGCTGCCGCAGGCCGACGCCACCTGGCAGTCCGCGCTGGCCAGCTACCAGGTCGGCGAAGTCGACTTCGGGACGCTGCTGGAAGCACTCAATGAATGGCAGGGCGCCGACCTCGCACGGGTCGATGCACTGCGTGACGAACTGTTGGGCGCAGCCGCCGTGCGCGCCATCGAAGGAGAGATCCGATGACCCGTGTCCAGACCCTGTCGCTCGCCATCGGCGTCGCACTCGCCGCACTCGCCGTCGGCTGGATGGCGGGCCGCGCCACGAACGGTTCGCCCACCGCAGCCACGTCCGCCGAGGCAGCGGCCGCGGAACGCAGGGTGCTCTATTACCGCAATCCAATGGGCCTGGCGGACACGTCGCCGGTGCCGAAGAAGGATTCGATGGGCATGGACTACGTCCCGGTCTATGCCGACGACGCCCCGCCGGCGGCGCCGGGTACGGTGGTGCTGCCCCCGGACAAGGTGCAGGCGCTGGGCGTGCGCACCGAGGCGGTCAAGCGAGGAGCCATGTCCGCCACCGTGCGCACCAGCGGCACGGTCGAGGTCGACGAGACCCGGCAGTACGCGATCGCGCCCCGCTTTGAAGGCTGGGTGGAGCGGCTGTACGCGAACCAGACCGGCATGCGCGTCCGCGCCGGGCAGCCGCTGCTCTCCGTCTACAGCCCACAGTTGGCGGCGGCGCAGAAGGAATACCGGCTGGCCGACGAGACCGCCCGCAGGTTGGCCGGGTCCGATCCCGCGAGCGCGGCATCGATGACCCGCCTGCGCGATGCCGCACGCACCCGCCTGCGCAACTGGGAAATCAGCGACGCGCAACTCGGCAAGACGGGGCTGGTGCTCACCGCGCCCGCGGACGGGGTCGTGATCGAGAAGCCGGTGGTCCAGGGCGCACGCTTCGAGCCCGGCGAAACCATCCTGCGCCTGGCGGACCTGTCGACGGTGTGGGTGATCGCGAAGGTCCCGGCGGCGCAGGCCGCGGGCATCCAGCCCGGCCAGCCCGCACGCTTTGAAACCGTGGCCCTGCCGGGCCAGGTGGCCGAGGGCGCGGTCACCTTCGTGCAGCCCGTCATCGATGCGATGACGCGCACCGTGGATGTGCGCATCGCCCTGCCCAACCCCGACGGCGACCTCCGGCCGGGGCTCTACGGGACGGTGGTGCTGGAGGAGCCGGGTGCTGGACCGGTCCTGACCGTTCCGCGCTCGGCCGTGCTCGACAGCGGCACGCGCCAGGTGGTGCTGGTCGAGACCGGCCCCGGCCGGTTCGCACCGCGCGACGTCACCCTGGGTCGCCGTGGCGGCGATCGCATCGAAGTGCTCGACGGGATCGCCGAAGGCGAACAGGTCGTGGTCTCCGCCAACTTCCTGATCGACGCCGAAAGCAACCTGCAGTCGGCACTCCAGGGGCTTGAGGGTCATGCAGGACACGGCGCGCCTTCGGGCACCACTGAGGATCCACACGCCGGGCACGGTGAGGACGCCGTCGATCCGCACGCAGGTCATGTTGACGAGGTCGCTGATCCCCACGCAGGCCATGCCATACCGGCGACATCGGGAGATCCACCGGCTGCCGCCAGCGATCCTGGCGCGTCCGACGGCCATGACAGCCATGGCGACCATGGAATGATGAACGACCACGGCACACCTGCTCCCGCCACCAGCCACGAGGGGCACTGACATGCTTGGCCGTCTCGTTGAATGGTCGGTGCGCAACGTCTTCCTGGTGCTGCTGATGGCGCTGGCGATTGTCGCCGGTGGCATCTACGCACTGATGAACACGCCGCTGGACGCACAACCGGATCTGTCGGACGTGCAGGTGATCGTGTTCACGGAGTACCCGGGGCAGGCGCCCCAGGTGGTCGAGGACCAGGTCACCTATCCGCTGACCAGCGCCCTGCTCGCGACGCCGAAGTCGAAGGACGTCCGCGGCTTCTCGTTCTTCGGCGCCTCCTTCATCTACGTCATCTTCGAAGAAGGCACGGACCTGTACTGGGCGCGCTCGCGCGTGCTCGAGAACCTCAACGTCGCGTCGAAGAACCTGCCGGATGGCGTGGCACCGGCACTGGGACCCGACGCGTCCGGCGTGGGCTGGGTCTACCAGTACGTGCTGCAGAGCGACCGCCACTCGCTGGACGAGCTGCGCGCGATGCAGGACTGGTACCTGCGTTACCAGCTCACCACCGCGCCCGGCGTGGCCGAGGTCGCCAGCGTCGGCGGCTTCGTGCGCCAGTACTCGATCACCGTCGATCCGGTCCGGCTGCGCGAGTTCGACATCCCGATTTCACGCGTGTCCGAGGTGATCGCCGAGAGCAACGGCGACGTCGGCGGCCGCGTGATCGAGATGGCCGAGACCGAGTACATGGTGCGGGGCCGCGGCTACCTGCGCGGTATCGAGGATATCGAGAGCCTGGTTCTGCGCGCCGAAGGGGGCGCACCGGTGCTGATCGGCGACGTCGCCCGGGTCGAACTGGTACCCGATGAGCGCCGTGGCATCGTCGACCTGGACGGCGAAGGCGACGTTGTGGGCGGGATTGTCATTGCGCGCTTCGGCGAAAACGCCCTGGCCGTGATCGGGGGGGTGAAGGACAAGATCGCCCAGCTTGCGAGTGGACTCCCCGAGGGCGTCAGCGTCCAGGCGGTCTACGACCGCTCCGATCTCATCGTGCGCGCGATCAAGACGCTACGCACGACGCTGCTCGAGGAGAGCCTGATCGTCGCACTGGTGTGCCTGGTATTCCTGTTCCATGCGCGCAGCGCGCTGGTCGCGATCGTCATGCTGCCCGTCGGCGTGCTGATCGCGGTGATCGCGATGCGCATGCTGGGCATGAACTCGAACATCATGAGCCTGGGCGGCATCGCGATCTCGATCGGCGTGATGGTCGACGCGGCGATCGTGATGATCGAGAACGCGCACAAGCACATCGAGCGCGACGATCGCTCCCGCAGCCGGACCCAGCTGATCATCGACGCCTGCCGCGAGGTCGGGCCGGCGCTGTTCTTCAGCCTGATGATCATCACCGTCTCGTTCCTGCCCGTGTTCGCCCTGGAGGCTCAGGAAGGTCGCCTGTTCAAGCCGCTGGCATTCACCAAGACCTTCGCGATGGCCGGTGGCGCGCTGTTGTCGATCACGCTGGTACCGGTGCTCATGCTGCTGTTCGTGCGCGGCAAGATCGTGCCCGAGCACAAGAATCCGGTGAACCGGTTCCTGGTTGCGGCCTATCGGCCGGTGATCAACGTCGTTCTGCGGCACCGCATGGCCACAGTCATGTTCGCGCTGGTCGCCCTGTTTGCCAGCCTGTGGCCTGCATCGCGCCTGGGCAGCGAGTTCATGCCCACGCTCAACGAAGGCACGCTGCTGTACATGCCCGCGTCGCTTCCCGGCATGTCGGTGACCAAGGCATCGGAGCTGCTGCAGCAGCAGGACCGGATCATCAAGGGCTTCCCGGAAGTGGAGTCGGTGTTCGGCAAGGCGGGTCGCGCCCTGACCGCCACCGACCCGGCGCCGCTGGAGATGTTCGAGACCGTCATCAACCTCAAGCCCGAGGACGAATGGCGGGACGGCATAACCACCGACAAGCTCATCGCCGAGATGGACGCGGCGCTGAAGTTCCCGGGCGTCGCCAACTCCTGGACGATGCCGATCAAGGCGCGCACCGACATGCTGGCCACCGGCATCCGCACGCCCGTGGGCATCAAACTCTTCGGCACGGACCTTGAGCAACTCGACGCGCTGGCCACCGAGATCGAAGCCGTGGTGCGCGAAGTGCCGGGCACGACCAGCGCGTTCGCCGAACGCCTGACCGGCGCCTACTACCTCGACATCACCCCCGACCTTGGCAGCCTGGCCCAGTACGGCGTCACCCTGGGCGAGGTGCAGAACGTGGTGGCCGCCGCGCTGGGCGGCGAGATCGTCACCACCATCCTCCAGGGCCGCGAACGCTTCAGCGCGATCGTGCGCTATCCCCGCGAACTCCGCGACGATCCGCACCGGATAGGCAGCCAAGTCCTTGTGCCGGTGCCCGGCGGCGCCCAGGTGCCGCTGGGCGAACTGGCGCGGATTGAGGTCAGGAAGGGTGCGCCGAGCATCCGCACCGAGAACGCGATGCTGGCGGCGTACATCTACGTCGACACCCGAGAGAGCGATCTCGGCCGCTACGTGAAGGCTGCGCAGGAAGCGGTCACCGAGCAGGTGCAGTTCCCGCCTGGCTACTACGTGACCTGGAGTGGACAGTACGAATACATGCAACGTGCCGCGGAGAAGATGCGTGTCGTCGTTCCGGTGACGCTGGCGCTGATTTTCCTACTGCTGTACCTCAACTTCCGCCGTGTCACCGAGTCGCTGATCGTGATGCTGTCGGTGCCCTTCGCACTGGTCGGTGGCATCTGGCTGATGTGGATGCTCGACTACAACACCAGCGTCGCGGTGATCGTGGGCTTCATCGCGCTGGCCGGCGTCGCCGCGGAAACCGGCGTGGTGATGCTGATCTACCTCGACCACGCACTTGAAGCGCGTGCCGCGCAGAGGCAGGCCGAAGGCCGGGCACTGGATTCACGGGACCTGCGCGAGGCCATCATCGAAGGCGCGGTCGACCGCGTGCGCCCGAAGATGATGACCGTGGTCGCGATCATGGCGGGCCTGCTGCCCATCATGTGGAGCAGCGGTACTGGCTCGGAAGTTATGCGCCGAATCGCTGCGCCGATGGTAGGTGGCATGGTGTCTTCGACCATCCTCACCCTGGTCGTGATCCCGGCGCTGTACTCGCTGATCAAGCAGCGGCAGCTGGCCAGGAAGCCGCACCCCTCCTCCGCACTACCCAAGGAGAAGTAGTGATGGGGCCGTTCAACGCAGGCAGGGACCGACGGTTCATGCAACTGTGGCCGCGAACATCCGTCCGTCTACGGCCAATTCGCGCGTTACTGGCTTCGCCCACCGCAAGGCCGGTTGACCTGTGTGCGAGACACAGGTCTAGCCTGATCAACACCTCGCCGGGAGCAAGCCGATGACGACCAAGGAAGAAGTGACGCTGCCGCTGATGACGGTCCGCCAGCTGGCACGGCAGGGCGATGTCACGGTGCATGTGGTGCGCAACTACCTGCGGCGCGGCCTGCTGCAGGCGGCGAGGCACACCGAGAGCGGCTACCAGCTGTTCTCGGCTTCGGAGCTCCAGCGCCTGCGCTTCATTCGCACCGCCCAACAGCTCGGCTTCACGCTGGCGGAGATCGAGGAAATCGTCCGCCACAGTGTTCTGCGAAGGAGTCCCTGCCCGCTGGTGCGCGACATCATCCGACGCAGACTCGAAGACACCCGCCAGCAACTGGACAACCTGCTGGCAATGCACGGGCGGATGGAGCATGCCGTCCACGCCTGGACTTCGCTGCCGGACTCCATCCCGACTGGCGACGATGTCTGCGCATTGATCGAATCCGTTGCCGCCGCTGAGGGCGGCGGATTCGTCAGGTCCACCCCGGGGCGACTCCTTGGACGTCGCCCCACTCAGGAGAACTTGCCATGACTGTTCCTGGTCCTGCCACCTCAGGGTCCCGACCTTGGGTCTTCTGGATCTTCCTGGCGCTGGCCCTGTTCTATCTCGGCGTCGAGCACCGCGCCCACCTTGCGGGGACGCTCCGCTGGCTGCCGCTGGCCATCTTGCTGCTGTGTCCCTTGATGCATGTGTTCATGCACAAAGGGCATGGCGGTCATGGAGGCGACGGAAGTCATGGGCGCGACGGCAATGCCGACGACCCACCCCATGGCCACCATCAGAGCCGTCGGAACCGGGCATGGAACGACGAAACGTCCGACACCTCGAACGAAGGACACCGACATGCACGCACCTGACTCCGGCTACGGTCTTTGGCTCCTCGCCGCCATCAACGCCGCGTTCTTCATCTTCTTCGCCTGGAGCTTCTACAAACCGCTGACCCGTTGGGACTGGCGTGGGTTCGGTATGTTCTCCGCCTTCGTCGTGGCCCTGTTCGCGGAAATGTATGGCTTCCCGCTGACGCTGTACGTCTTGGGCGGGTGGCTCAGCGCCAACTATCCGCAGGTCAACTGGCTCAGCCATGACGCCGGCCATCTGCTGGAGATGTGGTTCGGCTGGCGCGCCAATCCGCATCTCGGTCCATTCCACCTGGCGAGTTTCATCCTGATCGGCGGCGGGTTCTGGCTCCTGTCGGCAGCCTGGCCCGTGCTGTATCGGGCACAGCGTGAGGGTCGGCTTGCCCGGGAGGGCGCGTATGCACGCATGCGTCACCCGCAGTACGTCGCCTTCGTACTCGTACTGACTGGTTTCCTCCTGCAGTGGCCCACGCTGCTCACGCTCGCCAGCTATCCGGTGCTGGTGTGGGCCTATGCCCGCCTCGCGCGTCGTGAGGAGAGAGATTGCCTGAGCCGCTTCGGCGAGGACTACGTGAGCTACATGCAGGAGGTGCCGGCCTTCATACCGCGACGCCGGCGCGGTCCTGTCCGATCGGCGGGGGAAGTCCGATGAAGGCCGACCGTCGTGTTCCATCCGTTTGTGCTCTCGCAGTCTCGCTGTTTCGCCTCACATCCATTCAAGGAGTCCACACAATGAACAACGTCACACATGCCGCCTGTTTTGCTGGCCCACGCACCAATCCCAATCGCTGGTTCGCCGCGCTGGCGCTGGCGGGCGCCTTTGCCTTCTCCTTCGCACTGCCGGGGGCTGCTTCCGCGAGCGAAGGCGGGTTCCGCCACAACGTGTTTATGCGCGGCCAGGTTCTGGAGACGCAGGACGACACACTGGTGGTCTGCGTCGGCAAGGCCGACGGAGCCCAGGTCGACCAGGTGCTGGATGTGATCCGGCACAAGCGCAGTAACCGCGGTCCCCGGAATACCGGGCCGCGCTTTCGCCGGGAAGCCGTCGGTCAGGTGCGCATCACCGGGCTGTTCGACGACCACTACGCAGAGGCTGAAGTGATCTCCGGAAAGCCCAAGGTCAATGACATCGTCGAGCTGATTCGACCGTGAGCAAGCCACGCGTCCGGCGCGATCTGCGTCGGACGTGTGCCCGCTGTCCCCCATCACTTCCTGCCAGGCCCGGAGCTCATCATGACCTCGACTTCCCGCCCGACGCTGCAGTTCCTCGGTGCCGCCGGTACCGTCACCGGATCGCGCTACCTGGTCGAGGCCAATGGCCAGCGCGTGCTGGTCGACTGCGGTCTCTTCCAGGGCTACAAGCAGCTGCGCGACCGCAACCGGGCACCGTTCCCAGTCGATCCGGCGTCCATCGACGCGGTGCTCCTGACCCACGCCCATCTGGATCATTCGGGCTACCTGCCCGCGCTGGTCAAACAGGGATTCCGCGGCTGGATCCACTGCACCCACGCCAGCGTGTCCCTGTGTGGCCTGCTGCTTCCCGACTGCGGGCACCTGCTTGAAGAAGAGGCGAAATACGCAGCCCGCAAGGGGTACTCCAAGCACAAGGAACCTCGACCGCTTTACACCGAGGAGGACGCCCGCAGCAGCCTGAAGCAGCTCAAGGGGCATGACTACGAGCGCGACATCGAGGTCGCGTCGGGCTTCAAGGTCCGCTTCCATCCCGCCGGCCACATCCTGGGCGCCGCACACCTCAGCTTGGACGTCCAGGGCCAGCGTCTGCACTTCAGTGGCGATCTGGGGCGTCAGCAGGAATCGCTGATGAATCCGCCGACGCCCCTACCCGCCTGTGACGCGCTGGTCTGCGAGTCCACGTATGGCGACCGCGAACACATTCCCATCGACCAGGAAGCGGAACTGGCCCCGATCATCCGCCGTGTTGCCGCGCGCGGGGGCGTTATCGTCATCCCCGCCTTTGCTGTCGGACGCGCCCAGGCGCTCATGCTGCATATCGCCCGGCTGCGTGAGCGCAAGGAGATCCCTCGCGTGCCGGTGTACCTCAACAGCCCGATGGCGATCAACGCGACCCGGCACTACCACGCCCACCATTCCGAGCACCACGTGTCCGAAGAGGACTGCCAGCGGATGTTCGACGTGGCCACCTTCGTCGACACGGTGGAAGAGTCGAAGGCGCTCAACCGCCAGCGCGGACCGATGATCATCATCTCCGCCAGCGGGATGGCGACCGGGGGGCGCGTGTTGCACCACATCGAGGCGTTCGGTCCGGATGACCGAAACGCGATCCTGCTCGCGGGCTACCAGGCCGGCGGAACACGCGGTGCCGCGCTGGCGGCAGGAAAGCGAACCTTGCGCATGTTTGGCCGCGAGGTCCCCATTCGCGCCGAGGTAGTGCAGCTGGAAGGCTTTTCTGGCCACGCCGACGCCGGGGAACTGCTGGACTGGATGCGCACCGCGCCGTCCGCGCCGCGCGTCGTCTACCTCACCCACGGCGAGCCCGATGCAGCCGACACGTTGCGCGGGCGCGTGCAGCGCGAGCTGGGCTGGCGCGCGCGCGTTCCGGAGCACCTGGAGCGCGTTGGGCTGGAGGATGCGCGATGAGCGAGCTGGCCGCTGCTCACACCCTGCTGCGCGTCACCCGTGCCGGCATCGACACCTACCAGCAGCCGGTGGTGTACATGCACCGCGACTGTGAAGTCTGCCGCTCGGAAGGCTTTGCCGCGATGACTCGCGTGAGGCTGGACGTCGGCGCGCGCACGCTGGTGGCGACGCTGAACGTGGTCGTGGACGATCGGCTCGGCCTGGACGAGGTGGCGCTCTCGGAGACCGCGTGGACGCTGCTCGATCCCATGCCCGATGTCCTTGCCCGGGTCCGGCACGCGGAACCCGCGGCGTCGGCAGGCGCGCTCCGCGCCAAGGTGTTCGGGGCACGGCTGGACGACGCGCAGTACCTCGCCCTGGTGCAGGACGTGATGGAAAGCAGGCTGTCGGACCTGGAGCTTGCCGCCTTCGTCACGGCCAGCGCGGCCGACCGCCTCGACAACGTCGAGACGACCGCGCTGACGCGGGCCATGATCGCGGTTGGCCAGCGCCTGGACTGGGGCGATGGGCCGGTGCTGGACAAGCACTGCGTCGGCGGCCTGCCGGGCAATCGCACCACCCCGATCGTGGTGGCCATCGTGGCCGCGCTGGGCTACCGCATCCCGAAGACGTCCTCGCGCGCCATCACATCGCCCGCGGGCACCGCCGACACCATGGAAGTGATGGCGCCGGTGGCGCTCGACCTGGCGGCGATGCGGCGGGTGGTGGAGCGCGAGGGCGGCTGCATCGTCTGGGGCGGCAACGTGCGCCTGAGCCCGGCCGACGACATCCTGATCCGGGTCCAGCGCCCGCTGGACTTCGATAGCGACGGACAACTGGTAGCCAGCGTGCTGTCGAAGAAGATCGCGGCGGGCTCCACCCACGTGCTGATCGACATGCCGGTGGGTCCGACCGCCAAGGTGCGCAGTGAGGCTGCGGCGGACAGCCTCGGCTCGCGGCTTGCACACACCGCCAGCGCGCTTGGATTGCAGCTGGCCATCCATCGCTCCGACGGCACCCAGCCGGTGGGTCGGGGCATCGGCCCGGCGCTCGAGGCGCACGATGTGCTCAAGGTGCTGCGCAACGCCACCGACGCACCGGCCGACCTGCGCGAACGCGCGCTTGCGCTGTCGGCGGCGCTGCTGGACATGGCACCGGGCAGCAGCGCCGGCACCGGACTGGAGCGCGCGCGCAGCGTGCTGGATTCCGGGAGGGCGCTGGCCAAGTTCCTGGCGATCTGCGAAGCCCAGGGAGGCTTCCGCGAACCGGCGCGGGCGCCATTCACCGCCGACGTTCCGGCATCCGCGTCGGGCCGCATCACGGAAATCGACAACCGCAGGCTGGCCAAGCTGGCCAAGTTGGCCGGCGCACCCACATCCCCCACCGCCGGCCTGGAAACGAGTCTGCGCGTCGGCGATGCGGTCGAGCGCGGACAGCCTCTGCTGACCCTGCATGCGGAGTCTCCGGGCGAGCTGGCCTACGCGCTGGAGCACGCCGCGACGCTGCAACCCTTTGTGCTTGGAGAGGTTCCATGACCCGTGTGCTGATGCCCTTCCCGGCCGATGCAGCATTGGCCAGCACCATGAACCAGGCTATGCAGGCGCGCATTGCACCTGTGGCTTGGCGGCACTTTCCCGATGGCGAGTCGCTGGTGACCCTGGAGGACTCGCTGGCTGGCGCGGATGTGGCCATCTTGGCCAGCCTGCGCCACGCCGATGCTTTGGCCCTCCCGTTGCGTTTCGCCGCCCGAACGGCGCGCGAGTTCGGGGCGCGCTCGGTCGGCCTGATCGCGCCCTACCTGGGGTACATGCGCCAGGACAAGCGTTTCCATGGTGGTGAAGCGGTCAGCACGCCGCTGTTTGCCCAGTTCCTGGAGGAGACGTTCGACTGGCTGGTGACCGTGGACCCGCACCTGCACCGCGTCGAGCGCCTGCAGTCGCTCTACCGGATTCCGACGGCCCACGTGTCGGCGACGCCGGCCGTGGCGCGCTGGATCGCGGAGACCGTCCCCGACGCGGTGCTGATCGGACCCGACAGCGAGAGCGAGCAATGGGTCGCCGACATCGCCGCCCGCTCCGGCATGCACTGGCAGGTGCTGGCCAAGGAACGCCACGGCGACTACGACGTGCGCGTGAGCCTGCCTGACCCGGCGGCCGTGGCCGGCCGGACCCCGGTCCTGGTCGACGACATCGTGTCGTCCGGCCATACGATCCTGGAGACCCTCGCGCACCTGCGCCAGCTGTCGCTGCCGCCGCCGCTGCTGGTCGCCCTCCATCCGGTGTTCGCGGGCGATGCCTACGCCCGCCTGCAGGAGGCGGGCCTGGCCCGCATCGTCAGCACCGACACCATTCCCCACCCGTCGAACGCGATCGCGCTGGGCGCCGACCTCGCCGCCGCGGCATCGACCCTGATGCGCGCTTCGACCGATTCCCCGGAGGACCCATGAACCTGCATCTCAACTGCTGCACCGCCGACCAGCTGTCGGCCGCCGAGCGCCAGCGGATCCTTGAACTGGCCGACGCCCACCGGCAGACCGATCCCGCGTTCGCCCATTGGGCTGCCGGCTACGGCGTGATCCGGCATGACCCGCTCACCCAGCTCCGGGTCCGCCAGATGGTGGACGAGCTGGTGACCCTGGGCCGCACGCCCGATGCCGGCACCGCCTGGCAGCGGCTCGCCGCGGCCGACCGCGTCACCAGCGCCGGCATGTGGCTGGTGGCGCACATGACCTACAGCCAGCGGGTCCGTACCGACGGTGCGGCCCTCGAGTCCGATGACTTCAAGATCACCCCCGAAGGCCACACCGGCGGGTCCCTCAACATGGTGCCCGCCTATGCCGGCTACCTGCTGATGGACGCCCTGGATGGCGTCACCCGCGCATGGATGATGGGCCAGGGACACTGCGTGGCCGCGATCGACGCGCTGAACGTGCTGGTGGGCAACATGACCGACCGGCACGCGGAGCGTTACGACCGATCGGACGACGGCCTGAGCCGGCTCGTCGGCGACTTCTACGCCTACACGCTCAATCCAGACGGCACGCCGGCGTCGCCCCTAGGCTCCCACGTCAATGCGCACACCGCCGGCGGCGTGATGGAAGGCGGCTATCTCGGCTTCGCCGAGCTGCAGTACGTGCATGCGCCGCTCAAGGACGAACGCCTGGTGGCGTTCCTCAGCGACGGTGCGTTCGAGGAACAGCGCGGCAGCGACTGGGCGCCGCGCTGGTGGCGTGCCGAGGACAGCGGACTGGTCAGCCCGATCATCATCCTCAACGGGCGGCGCATCGAACAGCGCAGTCAGATCACCCAGCAGGGCGGCGAGCGGTGGCTGGACCGGCACCTGCGATTGAACGGCTTTGATCCGATCGCGCTGGACGGGCGCGATCCGGCCAGCATCGCCTGGGGCATCCACGTGATGGAGTCGCGCCTGCAGGCGGGTGCCGCCGTCCCCGATGCACACGTGCGGCTGCCCTATGGCATCGCCGAAACCGTCAAGGGCTTCGGCTTCTCCGGCGCCGGGACCAACGCCTCGCACAACCTGCCCCTGCCCGGGAATCCGGCGAAGGATGCCGCGGCACGCGCGCTGTTCAATGAAGGCGCCGCGGCGCTGTTCGTGGCCGCGTCCGAACTGGATGAGGCCATTGCCGCACTCAACAGCCACGACCTGCAGCAGCGTGTGCGCGAGCGCGACCATGCGCTCGCCGATCGCCAGATAGACCCGCCCCGCGTTCCAGCCATTGCCGATCGCGGCGTCGGCGGCAAGAGCTCACCGATGACCGCGCTCGACGAACAGTTCGTCGCCATCGCCGAAGCGAACCCGGGGCTGCGCGTGCGCGTGGGCAATCCCGACGAGCTGCGCAGCAACAAGCTCGACCGCACCCTCGATGCGATGAAGCACCGGGTGCACGAGCCCGAGCCCGGCGTCGCCGAATCGACGACCGGCGCGGTCATCACCGCGCTCAACGAGGAGGCTGTCGTGTGCGCGGCGCTTGGCAACAAGGGCGGGCTGAACCTGGTGGTGACGTACGAGGCCTTCGCGCCGAAGATGCTCGGTGCCGTGCGCCAGGAGCTGATTCTCGCCCGCCATCAGAAGCAAGCCGGACGTCCACCCGGCTGGCTGGGCGTGCCTCTGGTGCTGACCTCGCACACCTGGGAAAACGCGAAGAACGAGCAGTCCCACCAGGATCCGACCATGGCCGAGACGCTGCTGGGCGAAATGGCCGACATCTCGCGCGTGGTCTTTCCGCCTGACGCCAACGGCGCCGCAGCCGCCCTCGCCCACGCCTACGCGCAGCGCGGCACGGTCACCACCCTGATTGTCCCCAAGCGCCCGGTGTCGCATGAGCTGACGCCACAGCAGGCCAAGGCGCTGGCAGAGACCGGCGCAACGTGCCTGGCCGGCGATCCGGCGACGGCGGCCATCCTGCTGGTCGCCACCGGCGCTTACCAGCTGCAGGAAGTGCGTCGCGCGCAGGCGCGTCTGGTCGAACGCGGTGCATCGGCAGCGATCGTCTATCTCGGCGAGCCCGGCCGGTTCCGCGCGCCGCGCGATCCGGAGGAGGCGCGCTACGTGCACGCCGACAGCGAGGTCCATACGCTGTTCCCGGCGGAGCGGCCGCGCGTATTCGTCACCCACACCCGGCCCGAGCCCTTCCTCGGCGCGCTGCGCCGGCTCGACACCGGCCCGGCCACCACTGCGGCACTTGGCTTCGTCAACCGCGGCGGCACGCTGGACGTGCCGGGCCTGCTGTTCGCCAATCGCAGCACCTGGGCGCACGTGGTCGACGCGGCTGCGGGCGTCCTCGGCCAGCCCCGTGGCAGCCTGTTGTCCGAAGCCGAGTTGGCGGCAGTGGATGGTCGGGGTGATCCGGCCACCGTCCTGCGCCCGGAAACGGGACAGGCGTCGTGAGCGTGCCGGCCAGGACCTCGCGCTGATGGCCGGCACGGTGCGCCGCGGAGGTCAGATCGCCTGGGCCGGACTGAAGCTCGGAGTCGCCGTGCTGCGCCTGCGCCGGCGTGCACCCGATCGGCTTCCCGCCTACATCAGCACCACCCTGGTGGGGCTCGGCACCACCTTCGTCAAGCTGGGCCAGGGCTTGAGCCTGCGCTGGGACCTGCTGCCTGCGCCGTATCGCGATGCGTTGTCGCAGCTGCACAGCGACGTGCCGGCGTTTCCTGCGGACCAGGCCAGGCACGTGGTCGAACAGGCGTTCGGCGCACCGGTCGACGCGCTCTTCGCCAGTTTCGATGACAAGCCGATGGCCGCGGGCTCAGTCGCCCAGATCCACCCTGCGCGCATGCACGACGGTCGCAACGTGGTCGTCAAGATCACCCGCCCCGGCATCCATGCCCAGGTGCAGGCCGACCTGCGGCTGCTCCGGCGCACGATGCGCGTGGCCCAGTGGATCTGGCCGCCCCTCAAGCGACACCGGCCGCTCGAACTCGTGGACGAACTGGGCGCCTTCATGCGCGATGAAATCGACATGCGTCACGAAGCACAGAACATGCGGCGCATGGCCAAGGTGCTTGACTCACTGCCCGGCATTACCCAGCCACACGTCGTCGAGCCCTACGCTACCCGCGACGTGCTGGTCCAGGACCGAAGCCACGGCACCCGCCTGGAGACCGCTTACGGAACCGGGGCCGCTCCCGCGCTGGCGAGCGCGCTGCTCGATGCCTACGTGCATCAGCTCTTCGGCGCCGGTGTGTTCCATGCAGATCCCCATCCGGGAAACCTGTTCTTCTTTGACGACGGTCGCCTGTGCCTGCATGACTTCGGCTCGATCGGTGTGCTCGACCCGGCATCGCGGCTCGCGCTTGGCGGCATGGTCGAGGCCATTGCAGCCGACGACGCCGAGGGTGTCCTGGATGCGGCAATCGCCCTGGGCTTCTTCCCTCCGCAGGTCGAGCGACGCTCGCATGTGCGCGAGATCCACCTGATCCTGGCCGAGATGGCCAGCCGCCCATTGGCGGCGTGGTCCATTGCCGAGGCGATCTGGCGCGTGGCACGCATTGGCCAAGGCGCGGGCTTCCGGCTTCCTGCCCACCTGCTGTCCCTGATCCGGACGCTTTTCCTGGTCGAGAACACGTTGCGGGCACTGGATCCGGATCTGGATCTGCTGGGGACGCTGTCGGCACAGGCCGCCGAGATCGCCGAGATCGCCGATGCCAGCCGCCCCGGCGGCAACAGGCCGCTCGCCATGCGGCTGGCCCGCACCGCCCGCCAGCTGCCCCAGATCGCCACCGACCTGTTGCGGCAGGCGCAACTGAGCGACGGACGGCCCGCCCTCTCCGTACATCACCATGGCCTGAGTTCGACGCAGGAGGCAATCGCCCGCACGGGCAATCGGCTGGCATTGGCCCTGGTCACCTTGGGCCTGTATGTATGTGGTGCGCTGTTGAGCCTGCACTCCGACGGCCCGCAAGTGTTCGGTCACATGCCTTTCCTGGCTGTCGTGGCTTTCGCTGCTGCGGCATTGCTCTCGCTGCGGCTGGTGACGGCCATCGCCAGATCGGGGCACTTGTAAGCAGCTGGAGCCCCGACCATTGGGGATCGCGATTTCAGACAGTCCCTTGCAGAATCACTGATCTATCTCCCCGCTGATGCCCAGTGCATCAGTGCATCCAGAAAGGCAGACCCATGACGCAACACGACCATCATCAGCACGATCATCAGGCGCATGGCGGGCAACCGCCGCATTCCCGCAAGGGTGCTGACGGCGACGTCCATGCCGGGCACGACAAGCATGCCGGCCACAGCGTGGCGAGCTTCCGCGACAAGTTCTGGCTCACGCTGCTGCTGACCATCCCCACTCTGATCTGGAGCGGGATGATCCAGCACTGGTTCGACTACACCGCACCACAGTTCCCGGGGTCGGCGTACATCCCGGCGGTGTTCGGCACGATCGTGTACTTCTACGGCGGCTCGCCGTTCGTCCGCGGCGGATACCACGAGCTGAGAAATCGCCTGCCGGGCATGATGACGCTGATCTCGCTTGCGATCACCGTCGCCTTCCTTTACAGCGCGTTGGTCACGCTCGGCGTTGTCGAGGGCTTGGACCTGTGGTGGGAGCTGGCGACGCTGGTGGCGATCATGTTACTCGGCCACTGGATCGAGATGCGTTCGATCAACCAGGCACAGGGCGCTCTCAAGGAACTCGCGAAGCTGCTGCCTGATATGGCGGTGCGGTTGGATGAGGCCGGTACCGCGAAGGAAGTCCCTGTCGCGGAACTGAAGCGCGGCGACCTGCTGCTCATCAGGCCCGGCGCGAGCATTCCCGCCGACGGCGTCGTGAAGGAAGGGACCAGCGCCGTCAACGAAGCGATGATCACCGGCGAGTCCAAGCCGATGGACAAGTCGACGGGCGACCGGGTGATCGCCGGCACCGTCAACGGACAGGGCTCGTTGCGTGTCGAGGTGACGGGAACCGGCGACGAGACCGCGCTCGCGGGTATCATGCGGCTCGTCGAGCAGGCCCAGACGTCGCGCTCGCGCGCCCAGGCCCTGGCGGACCGGGCGGCGTTCTACCTCACGATCATCGCCATCGTCTCCGCCGCGGTTACCGCCATTGTCTGGCCACTCCTCGGTCGACCGTGGAGCTTCACGATCGAGCGCGTAGTGACCGTGCTCGTGATCGCCTGTCCCCATGCGCTGGGTTTGGCCATCCCGCTGGTGACCGCCATCTCGACCACGATTGGCGCACGGAACGGCCTGCTCGTGCGCGATCGACGCGGCCTGGAAGAGGCCCGTTTGCTGAACACGGTCGTGTTCGACAAGACAGGCACGCTCACGCTCGGTTCGCACCGCGTCGTGAAGACCACTGCCGCCGATGGACTCACCGACGACGAGGTGCTTCGCGTGGCCGCGTCGGTCCAGCGCGACGCTGAACATCCGATCGCGCAGGCGCTGATGACCAGCGCCAAGGAACATGGCATCGACGTTCCGATGTCGCAGGACTTCGAGTCCATGCCGGGACGCGGCGTGCGCGCAGTCGTCGAGGAGCGCTCGCTTCACGTTGGCGGGCCGGGTCTGTTGAGAATGCTCGCGGTCGAACCGCCGGAGACGCTTCGGCGGGCTGCCGAATCAGCGGCAGCCGATGGTCAATCTGCAACCTACCTGGTGGAAGGCGACCGGGTGCTCGCCGTATTTGCGATCGCGGATGCCATCCGTCCCGAATCGTTCGACGCGGTCAAGCGGCTGCACGACGAAGGACTGGAGGTTGTCCTGCTGACGGGTGATTCCACGGCGGTCGCAAACGCGGTCGCGAAGGAACTCAACATCGACACCGTCTTCGCCGAGGTATTGCCCGAGGACAAGGTGGCAAAGATCGAGGAGCTGCAGGCCCAGGGCAAGCGCGTCGCGATGGTGGGTGACGGTGTCAATGACGCTCCGGCGCTGCTCACGTCCGACGTCGGCATCGCCATCGGCACAGGGACGGACGTCGCGGTCGAGGCCGGCGACGTCGTACTCGTGCGCAGCGACCCGCGCGACGTGCCGGCGATCATTGCATTGAGCAAGGCGACCTATCGCAAGATGATCCAGAACCTGTGGTGGGCCGCCGGGTACAACATCGTCGCCATCCCGCTCGCTGCCGGCGTTCTCGCTGCATGGGGGATCATGCTGCAACCCGCGCTTGGTGCAGTGCTCATGTCGCTGAGCACCATCGTGGTGGCGATCAATGCGCAGCTGTTGCGCCGGGCGGTACGGTCCCCATGAACATGAACTGGCGACACCTATGACCACGCGCCGGCTTCTGGCACTCAACGTTGGCTCGTCCACCCTCAAGGGCGCGTGCTATCTGTTGCACGCTGAGGGGCCAGGCGCGCAGCCACGCGTCGTGGAGCGCTCCCGGGCCGAGATTGCCGTCGGCGCGGATGCGCAAGAGCGACTTGCCACCCTGCTCGAAATATTGTCGATACCGGCGCCCGGCCCCGACGTGGTGGTCCACCGAATCGTACATGGCGGCGACCTGCGCAACGCCAGCGAGCTCGACGAAGATGTACTTGCGAAACTGGATGCCTTGGTGCCATTCGCACCCTTGCACCAGCCGGTCGCCCTCGCGTTCGCGCGTGCCGCGCGCCTGCGCTGGCCGCAAGCCCGCCAGGGCGTGGCCTTCGACACGGACTTCCACGTGACACTCGCACCCTGGAGCCAGCGCCTGCCCATCCCCGAAGCATGGGATGCGCTGGGCGTCCGCCGCTACGGTTTCCACGGACTCGCCTTCGCCTCTGCACTGCGAGTCGTGGCCAGCCAGGACGCCGGAATCCTGCGGAGCCGCGCCGTCTTCGCGCATCTGGGGGGGGGTTGCAGCGTCTGCGCCGTCGAGGACGGTCGGAGCCGCGACACCACCATGGCGGTCACTCCGCTGGGGGGAATTCCGAGCCCTACCCGCTCCGGGGATCTCGATCCCGGTGCGTTGCTGTACCTGCTCAGGCACGAACGGCTGGACGCGCAAGCGATTGAAGATGGTTTGTCCCGCACTGCAGGTCTTGCCGGCATCGCCGGGCACGGCGATATGCGCGTGCTGCTTGCCGATCCTGGCCCGCAGGCCCAGCTTGCCGTGGACCTCTTCGCAGTCCGGATCGCGCAGTCCATCGCGGCCATGGCCACGGGAATCGGCGGACTCGACCATGTCGTCTTTTCCGGCGGCATCGGCCACCGCGCGCCGGGTCTGCGGGCGCGGATCATCGCGCGCTTGGGCTGGCTTGGCCTGGCGCTGGCACCTGACGACAACGATGCTGGGGCCACGCGGATCGATGCCGCGAGCGGGCCGGCCATCTGGAACGTCGCGATCAATGAGGAACGCGAGCTGGCCGAATCAGCATTGGCCTGGCTGTAGTCCACGGCATACCGCCAGGGCGGCCCCAGCCAGGATTACTCGCCGATCAGTGGCGTCGTGAGCACCGCTGCGAATCCACCACCTGGGGTGCGCATGTTCGTAGTCTGGCCCTGATAAAGCCGGGCCGCGAACAACAGCACACCCGCCTCGGACGCGAAGCAGCGCACGTCCGCCTTGAGGGACTGGCCCCCATGCACGATCCGCATGCTCGGTGGCGCGAAGGCCTGTGCGATGTAGGTCGCCGACGCCATCGACTCCCACGTTCGCCGGGTGAGCTTGTCGCCCCGATAGCTGCCACGGCTGCCGAACCCTGCTGCAGGCTTGAAGAAGTAGCCGTTGCGCGCTGCCCACAGCGCATCCCGGTTTCCGGGGA
The DNA here is from genome assembly GCF_010093185.1 of Pseudoxanthomonas jiangsuensis. Lineage (GTDB taxonomy): Bacteria > Pseudomonadota > Gammaproteobacteria > Xanthomonadales > Xanthomonadaceae > Pseudoxanthomonas > Pseudoxanthomonas jiangsuensis. The sequence continues at coordinate 34,361 of NZ_PDWL01000022.1, forward strand.
CGACTTCAACCGTTGTCGGGATCACCTCGGCCAGCAGGGCTGTCAAACCCGCATCGACCCCAAACCCGCCGAGCAAAGCCGCGTCTCCAAGCACCGCCAGGTTGCGCTTGTCGGCGAACAGCGCGTGCGCACGCGGATGCGGGGTGAGTGCGACGTCCCCTGCGAGATAAGCCTGACGAAGGTCCGCATGCGAAGCTTCCTCAAGCGCGAAATCGGTCAACCGGTTGTAGACCATGTCGATCGGGCCGTCGGCATCTGCAAGCCCCTCCGGGCCGAACCTCAGATCCTCGGGCGCGCGTATCACGCAGTCCACGCCGTGCTCCCGGAATGCGTCCGCGTACAGCTCGAACTCGGGGTAGAGGAACTGCTCCCGCGGGGCGCTGTCCACGATGGCCACACGGGACGGCGCGCGGCCCGACTGCTGCCGGGCATCGTCAAGCCAGGCGGCTACAGCCGCGCTATGGGCCTCCGTCGCCGTGGTCCAGGTGGTCCACGCAGCCGGCGCGCAAGATCTCACGGCATCGAGCAGCACGGCATTGAGGAGCAGCCCGCCTGGATTGGTGTTGACCTCGATCAACCGCGGGCCGTCGACGGTCAGGTGAAAGTCCAGCCCCAGGACGCCACCCGCCGAACCCGGGTAATGGGTTGCGATGTCGGGGGCCCATTGCAGGACGCGCTCGCGGTATCGTGGATTCTCTGCAACTTCGAAGAGCGCCGCCGCGACTCGCCCCATGGCGTCCAACGCCGCACGGTCGACGAACAGGGCGTACCGAGAGAACAGATGTGCGTGAACGGCCGGGTCAGACATGGACTCCGAGAAGGCGGCCCGGATCGACTCGTGCAGCCGCAAGACGTCGACTACTTCGCATGCACACCGCTGGTTGAGCGAGGCACCCACTGAAGTGGCACAGTTGATATTGCAGCCTGACTGGCCAGCCATTCTTGGGGCTCCCTAGGTTTACGCCTCGACGCAGCCTGGTTGCTGCGCTGCTGCATCGATCCCGCCCAGCAGTCATGTTATCTGCTCTCAGGACAAGCGCCGCTTCTCGAAGAAGACAGAGGTAGGGCGTGATGCCCTAACTGAACATCCGCTCGGGTTGGCAATCCAGCCCGCCCACCCTCGATAACGTGCCCTAATCCCTGGCCCCTGTCACTGGCGACTTCCGGCCAAAAGCGGCCAGTGGACCGGCCAGTCCCTCGTAGACGTCGCCAGCGCCGTAAGGCCAGCTAGGGTCGGGCAAACATTGGACTTTGCGCCCGCATCATCCCGAGGGTTTCCTCGTAGTGGCAGCTTCCCCACTCGGGCGGCAAGCGCCTGTACCTCTCGGCCTCGGGTTCTACCGGGTTCACCATCAGGCGGATGACTTCGCGCGGGGTGAAGTGCTCGCCGGCGGTCTCGTTGGAGATTTCGGCGAACTTGCGGATCAACTCTTCGAACACCACGCCCATCTGCGCGTTGCTGACGGTCTGGGGATGCAGGTCGATGTTGGCGAACTTCTCGGTGACCAGATACAGCAGGTTGGCCTTGGCCAGGCGCTCGACCTGGGCGTGGAAATCGAAGCGCTCGAAGATGTCGCGGGCGGCCGGCGAGAACGCCTGGATATAGGCGTACAGGTTCTGGCGGATGTGGTCCTGGTCGCCCAGTAGCCGGGCCATGTCCAGCGGGGAGGTGTTGTAGAAGCTGGTGCCGGCCTTGCGCAGCAGGAACGGATCCGGGTTCAGCCCGGCGGCGGTCTTGGCCTCGAACTCCTTGAGCACCGCCGGTTTGGTGAGCGCCAGGACGCAGTCCAGACGGCGCAGCACGGTGAACGGCAGGATCACCCGGCCGTACTCGGATTGCTTGTAGTCCCCGCGCAACAGGTCGGCGACCGACCAGATGAAAGCCGAAAGTGACGCCTGATTCATGCGACAACCGATCCCCGATCCCGTTTCCAGGGGGGATGATAGTCAATGCCGTCGCAGGGGCGGAGATTCCCGACGCACCGGGTATCAGAATCCCATAGGGGGTTGCCGCTCCCCAGCCTCCCCACCGCATGCCAGCCGCCCGATCCAGGCGGGCCACGCACGGGGAGTCTGGCAGTCCGCAGGTAAATTCTGATGGCAACGGCTGGGAGTGCGTCCATTTGGCCATCGATGACGGCAATCAAGTCCGGCTGGCCGACGACGGCAGAAGCTGCTGTGTTGGATGTTGGTCAGAGAGCCTGGTAAAGCGGCAAGCCCGGATGTTGCGGCGGCAGTTCCATCAATCTGGGCGACAAGGGAGCGCAAGCCCTGCTTTGGTTGCGAGACCTGCGGCGTGCTCGTTTTGACGTCACGTGACGTGACATGCCCATTTGGCCGCCTAAACCGGGGGTGCTTCGTTAGCCTTCTCAGCCGTATGGCGGACGAATCAACCTGCAGTTTTTTGGTGACAAGCCCCCCGGGCGTCTGGTTCGCAACCATGTCACGTGACGTGACGTGACGTGACGTGACGTCATCATTCCGGCGCCAAAGCCCTCGCTTGGCAGCCGGCACGGGGCAAAAAGCTTGATGTGCTGCGTGTTGTGGTGCCGAGCAAGGGCCAAGGCCGGGACAGCCATGCGCTTGGTGCCCCTGCCTCGGACGTCCCGTGCGCTACCGCGCTCAAGGCGCCGACTGCGCTGCCGGCTTGAGCTGGCGCAGCAGGTGCTCCAGAACATTCACCACGTCGACGCTGCCCTCCCCTTGCTGCCCCATCGCCAGGATCGAGCCCAGATCGGGCGTTTGGCTGGCAGCAGTCGGGGCGTTCGGCGTTCCGCCAGCTTCTTCTGGCCCACCATCGAGCAGCCCCGCCATGTAGCTGGCATCAGGGTGGAAGTAGCGCCCCAGCATCCGGGTGCTCTTGTGCCCGGTGACCTTGGACAGGGTCAGCGAATCACGGATCAGCGGCGCCATACGGCTCACCGCCTCGTGGCGCAGGTCGTGGAAGTGGAAGTCAACCAGTCCGGCGCGCTCAGTGGCGCGAGAGAATGACTGCTTGACGGCCTCGCTGGTCGTGGGGAACACCCGACCGGAGCCGTCCCGCGGCAGGCCTGCCAGGATGCTGCGTGCCTGGGTGCTGAGCGGCACATCGCGGCTTTCCCCATTCTTGGTGTCGTGCAGACGGGCGCATTTGCCGGCCAGGTCCACATCCTGCCAGCGCAAGGACAGCAGCTCCCCTTGGCGCATGGCGGTTGCCAAGGCCAGCCGGACCAGGGGGAGGATCCAGGTATTCCGGCAACCGCCCGGCCGGTAGACCCCGCGGTCGTCACGCTCGCTGGGACGCAGCTCGTGGAGCAATGCTGCCTCCTCTGCCGGAGCCAGTCGCCGGCTCCGGGCCCGGTTCTCCTTGGGGCGCCGCAGGCGCTGGACGGGGTTGTCCATCTTCACACCCCACTCTTTGCGCCCGATGTTGAAGACGTGGCTGATCAGGTTGAGTTCGCGGTTGACCGTGGAACCGCTGACCACAGCCAGCCGCCGGTCACGGTAGGCGGCCATATCCCCTTGAAGGTAGTCCGACAGGCGGATCTGGCAGATCGGGTCACGCTGGATCAGCGCCAGGCGGACCGCTTCGACGGCCGCACCCTTCTTGTGGGGCGTCACTTCGACCAGGTAGCGCTCGATCAGCAGTCCCAGGGTGAGGCGGGCATCGTTCCCCCGCTCCCGGTAGACCCCGCGTGCAATTTGCGACTCAGTGTCGGCCGCCCAGGCCCGCGCATCGGCTTTGCTGCCGAAGGTGGCTGAAACCGAAGGGCGGCCGCGAAGGCGGATCTGGGCTTCCCAGCCCCAGGGCTTCTTGCGCAGCGTTGCCAAAACACACACCCCAATCGCCATCAGTGTGGCGAATTTGGTGTGTTGGTCGCTGGGTGTCAGGGGGTACCTTGTGGAGCCAGCAACTAACCTGCTGATCTACAAGCACTTCCGACCTGAGGAAGATGGTGGGCGGTACAGGGATCGAACCTGTGACCCTTGCCGTGTGAAGGCAATGCTCTACCGCTGAGCTAACCGCCCGATGCCCGCACGGATCGGTGCGGGCTGCGCATGTTAATGGCGCATCGCGATCCGGTCAACGGTTCACGGCGCGCGGTGTACCGAAAACAGCGGAGTCGGCCGCCGCCGGCCAGCATCCCCGACACCCTCTTCAGCAGGCCTTGCTCCGGCGCAGCGCGTCCACCCGGCCCGGCGGCTGGAAGGCGTCGGCGCGGGCTTCGGCCCAGAAGTCGCGGAACACGGCGTGGTCGGGCAGGCCCTGCAGCAGTTCGCCCGGGCGCAGGTAACGGTACAGCGCGGCCAGCGAGCGGATCTCCACCGGCGAGACCCGGCGCAGGATGTGCTCCGGTCCCAGTTCGGAAGGATCGGTCAGGCCGGCCGCGCACAGCAGGTCGCGCAGGGCGCGCAGGGTGTTGTCGTGGTACTGGTGGACCCGGGTGGCCTTGTCGGCCGGATCCAGGTGCTTCCAGCGGCGCGGGTTCTGGGTCGCGATCCCGGTCGGGCAGCGGTCGGTGTGGCAGCTCAGCGACTGGATGCAGCCCAGCGCGAACATGTAGCCGCGCGCGGCGTTGCACCAGTCCGCGCCCATGGCCAGGGTGCGGGCGATGTCGAAGGCGCTGGTGATCTTGCCGGCCGCCGCCACCCGCACCCGGTCGCGCAGGTCCAGCCCGACCAGGGTGTTGTGGACCAGCAGCAGGGCCTCGTGCATCGGCACGCCGATGTGGTCGATGAACTCGGCCGGCGCCGCGCCGGTGCCACCCTCGGCGCCGTCGACCACGATGAAGTCCGGCAGCAGCTGAGGGTCCTGCGCGGCGCTCTCGGCCATCGCCTTGGCGATCCCGAACCACTCCCAGGGATGGCCGATGGCCAGCTTGAAGCCGACCGGCTTGCCGCCGGACAGCTCGCGCAGGCGGGCGACGAAACGCAACAGCCCCAGCGGGGTGTCGAAGGCCGAATGCCTGGCCGGCGAGATGCAGTCCACGCCCATCGGCACGCCGCGGGTGGCGGCGATCTCGGCGCTGACCTTGGCCGCCGGCAGCACCCCGCCGTGGCCGGGCTTGGCGCCCTGCGAGAGCTTGATCTCGATCATCCGCACCTGCGGCCGCGCCGCCTGCGCGGCGAACCTTCGCGGGTCGAAGCGCCCGGCCTCGTCGCGGCAGCCGAAGTAGCCCGAGCCCAGTTCCCAGACCAGGTCGCCGCCGTTCTCCAGATGGTAGGGCGAGATCGAGCCTTCGCCGGTGTCGTGGTAGAAGCCGCCGCGGCGGGCGCCCTCGTTCAACGCGCGTACCGCGTTGGCCGAGAGCGAGCCGAAGCTCATCGCCGAGATGTTGAACACGCTGGCCGAGTACGCCTTGGCGCTGTCCGCGCCGACCGTCACCCGGAAGTCGTGGGTCTCGATCTGCGCCGGCGCCAGCGAATGGTTGATCCATTCGTAGTCCACCGCATAGGCGTCCTGCAGGGTGCCGAACGGGACCACGTCCATCACCCCCTTGGCGCGGCGATAGACCAGCGCACGCTGCTGGCGCGAGAACGGCGCCTCGGCAGTGTCGCTCTCGATGAAGTACTGGCGGATCTCCGGCCCCACCGACTCCAGGCCGTAGCGGAAGTGCGCCAGGATCGGATAGTTGCGGCGCAGGGTGCTGCGGGTCTGCAAAAGGTCCCAGCTGCCGAGCAGGACCAGGACCCCGCCGGCCGCCACGCCCCATCCCCAAGAAGGCCAGCGCAGGGCCAGCGGCAGGGACGCCAGCAGCAACAGCCAGCTGGCGGCGTAGGCGAGGTATCGACTCATGGGTCCTCCCGGGCGACGCGGATACGGACCAGTCTAGCCGGCCGCTACAGACGCCCGTCCACCGCCTCGCGCGGCCATACCGACTTGACGTCGTACACCGCCGCGCCGGCGCGGCCGAGGGCGCGGATGCGGGCAACGTCCCAACCGCGGAACTGTTCGTGCGCCACCGCCAGCACCACCGCGTCGTATTCGCCGGCCTGCGGTGCGTCCAGCAGCGCCACGCCCTGCCCCGCGGCCTCGGCCGGATCGGCCCAGGGATCGACCGCGTCCACCCGCGCGCCGGCGGCCGCCAGCGCGCGCACCAGGTCCATCGCCCGGCTGTTGCGCAGGTCCGGGCAGTTCTCCTTGAAGGTCACGCCCAGCACCAGCACCCGCGACCGCGCCGGCTCCCGCCCGCGCGCGGCGAGCATCGCCAGCACCCGCGCGGCGACGTGGCCGGCCACCCGCTCGTTGACCTCGCGCGCGGCGTGGATCAGCTCGGGGTGGTAGCCCACGCTCTCGGACTTGTGCAGCAGGTAGTACGGATCCACGCCGATGCAGTGGCCGCCGACCAGGCCGGGCCGGAACGGCAGGAAATTCCACTTGGTCCCGGCCGCCTCCAGCACCTCGCCGGTGTCGATGCCGAGGCGGTCGAACATCAGCGCCAGCTCGTTGACCAGGGCGATGTTGACGTCGCGCTGGATGTTCTCCACCACCTTGGCCGCCTCGGCCACCCGGATCGACGGCGCCGGCCAGGTGCCGGCGGCGATCACGGTGCGGTACAGCGCGTCCACCGCGGCGGCCGCGCCGGGGTTGGACCCGGAGGTGATCTTGCGGATGTCGGCCAGGCGCCGCTGGCGGTCGCCGGGACTGACCCGCTCCGGGCTGTAGCCGCAGCTGAAGTCGCGGTTGCAGCGCAGGCCCGAGCCGGCCTCCAGGATCGGCACGCAGATCTCCTCGGTGGTGCCGGGGTAGACCGTGGATTCGTAGACGACCAGGTCGCCGGGCCGCAGCACCGCGGCGACCTGCGCGGTGGCCTGGCGCAGCGGCTCCAGGTCGGGCTGGTGGCGGGCGTCGATCGGGGTCGGCACGGCGACGATGTGGATCGCGCAGCCGGCCAGGTCGGCCGGATCGGAGGTCAGTCGCAGCCGCGGCAGCCAGGCCAGCTCCTCCGGCTGCAGCTCGCGGGTGCGGTCGTGGCCTGCGCGCAGCTCGGCCACGCGGGCCGCGTCCAGGTCCAGGCCGGTCACCTCGCGGCCGGCGGCGGCGAACGCCACCGCCAGCGGCAGGCCCACGTAGCCCAGGCCGACCACCGCGATCCGGGCCTCGGCGGCGGGCAGCGGCGTGTCATGGCGTTCGACCTTGCTATCGACCTGCATGGGCCTCCCGGGCCGCTGGAATGGAGGGACGCCGGAACCGCCATCGATCCCGCAAGCCGGTCCCGCCCGGCCGGCGGAGCACCCGCGATGGCAGTGGTGCCCGGGGCGGGACTCGAACCCGCATGGCCTTGCGGCCGGAAGATTTTAAGTCTCCAGTGTCTACCGATTTCACCACCCGGGCCGGGGTCGCGCGAACGGCCGCGCCATTGTGCCACCGCCGCGCGCCGCGCCGGCGCGTTGCTAGAATCGGCGCCATCCCTGGCGACCGCCGCCGGGCGGTGGAGGGGGAGCCAGGCATGCGCGCCAGAATCGAGGATGTCGCCGCGGCAGCGGGCGTGTCGATCAAGACCGTCTCGCGCGTGTTCAACCGCGAGCCCAACGTCCGCGAGGAAACCCGGCTGAAGGTCGAGGAGGCCGCGCGCCAGCTCAAGTACCGGCCCAACTCCTCGGCCCGCAGCCTCGCCGGCCGGCGTTCGTACCTGATCTCCCTGTTGTACGACAACCCCTCCTCGAACTACGTGATGGAGATCATCGAGGGCGTGCTGGCCGCCTGCGAGCAGGCGCACTACGGCCTGACCCTGCGCCCGATCGACTTCGGCCGCCGCGGCCATGTCGAGGCGGTCGAGGCCCTGATCACCCAGTACCGGCCCGACGGCCTGGTCCTGACCCCGCCGCTGACCGACGACGCGCCCCTGCTCAAGCGCCTGCGCGAGCTGGGCGTGCGCTACTCCACCATCTCGGCCAAGCGCGACACCCACGGCGTCGGCGTGACCCTGGACGAGCGCGCCGCGGTGGCCGACATGATGGCCCACGTGATCTCGCTCGGGCACCGCCGCATCGCCCACGTCACCGGCCACCGCAGCCACGGCGCGCGGGTCTGGCGCCTGGCCGGCTACCTCGACGGCCTGCGCAATGCCGGGATCGAGGCCGACCCGGACCTGGTGGTGGAAGGCGAGTTCTCGTTCGAATCGGGCATCGCCGCCGCGCGCCAGCTGCTGGACATGGACGATCCGCCGACCGCGATCTTCGGCGCCAACGACGACACCGCCTGCGGCGTGCTGTACGAGGCCACCGCGCGCGGGCTGAAGGTGCCCGAGCAGCTGTCGGTGTTCGGCTTCGACGACACCCCGATGTCGCGCCAGGTCTGGCCCAGCCTGAGCACGGTGCGCCAGCCCAGCCGCGACATGGGCCGGATCGCCGCCCAGCAGCTGCTCACCGCCATCGCCGGGCACGAGCCCGGGCGCATGGTCAAGGCGCCCTACCAGCTGCAGATCCGCCACTCGACCGGGCCGGCACCGAAGTGCTGAAGCGGAAACGACAAGGCCCCGGTGACGGGGCCCTGAGGGTGTGTGCATGCTGGAGCGGGAAACGAGACTCGAACTCGCGACCTCAACCTTGGCAAGGTTGCGCTCTACCAACTGAGCTATTCCCGCTTGAGTTTTGACGTACCGGATGGAGGCCTGGGTCGGAATTGAACCGGCGTACGCGGATTTGCAGTCCGCTGCATAACCACTCTGCCACCAGGCCATTCGACCGGTACCACCGGTGCAGCTTACGCCGCGCCGGGGAGCCCTACAAAACAAAACCCCGTCGCCGGGGTTCCGTGTCGACCTGCCGGCGCACGGGCGCCTGCGGATCATTGTCTGGAGCGGGAAACGAGACTCGAACTCGCGACCTCAACCTTGGCAAGGTTGCGCTCTACCAACTGAGCTATTCCCGCTTGGGAGACGCGCATTTTAGGGTTTCGGCGCAGGCTGTCAACCGGGGGCGCGGTTTTTTTTCGCCTCGGCGCGGGCCAGGGCGGCGCTGCGTTCGTCCTCGCGCAGCGCCGGCCAGGCCGCGTGCAGGTACTGGATGCCCGACCACAGGGTCAGCAGGGCGGCGATCGCCAGCAGCCAGTCGCCGAGGTGGAACACCGGCTCGCCCATCCAGATGCTGGACGGCGACTTCCCGGGGATCACCGAATACAGCAGGCAGGACAACGCGATCATCTGCGCGGTGGTCTTGACCTTGCCGATCATCGCCACCTTCACCGTCGCCCGCTGGCCGAGCTCGGCCATCCACTCGCGCAGGGCCGAGACCGCGATCTCGCGGCCGACGATCACCGCCGCCCAGAACGCCATCCACGGGGTCGGATGGCCCTGCACGATCAGGAACAGGGCCACGGCCACCATCAGCTTGTCGGCCACCGGGTCGAGGAAGGCGCCGAACGCCGAGTGCTGCTGGTAGCGCCGCGCCCACCAGCCGTCCAGCCAGTCGGTCGCCGCGGCCAGGATGAACACGCCGGCGGAGGCGAAATTGGTCCAGCGGTACGGCAGGTAGAACACCAGCACCAGCACCGGGATCATCAGGATCCGCAGCAGGGTCAGCCAGGTGGGGATGGTCAACTTCATCGGTCTTGCGCGGACGCCGGCTCGGGGGGAACGAGTCCGTGCAGGTTAGCGTAGATGCGCGCGGCCAGCGCGGCGTTGATGCCTTCCACCCGCGCGATCTCCTCCTCGCCGGCGGCCTTGAGCCCGGCCAGGCCGCCGAAATGCCGCAGCAGGGCCGCGCGCCGGCGCGGGCCGATGCCCTCGATGTCCTCCAGCCGGCTGGTGGTGCGCGCCTTCTGCCGGCGGCCGCGGTGGCCGGTGATGGCGAAGCGGTGGGCCTCGTCGCGCACCTGCTGGATGAACTGCAGGGCCGGCGAGGCCGCGCCGGGACGGATTTCGCGGCCGTCGGCCAGGACCAGGGTCTCGTCGCCGGCGCGGCGCTGTTCGCCCTTGGACACGCCGACCAGCAGCACGCCCTCCACCCCCAGGTCGGCCAGGGCCTCGCGCGCCTGCGCCAGCTGCCCGGCGCCGCCGTCGATCAGCAGCACGTCCGGCAGCACCGCATTGCGGGCGGTGGCCGGCGTCTGCGCCTCGGCGGCGCCGGCCTCCAGCGCGCGGCGGAAGCGCCGCTCCACCGCCTGGCGCATGGCCGCGTAGTCGTCGCCCGGCTCGATCCCGGCGATGTTGTAGCGCCGGTACTGGTTGCGCACCGGCCCGGCCGGGTCGAACACCACGCACGAGGCCACCGTGGCCTCGCCCAGGGTGTGGCTGATGTCGAAGCACTCGATCCGCGCCGGCGGCTCGGCCAAACCGAGCAGGTCGCGCAGGCCCTCGGCGCGCGCCTGCTGGGCGCCGCGGCTGGCCAGTTCGGTGGCCAGCGCCAGCTGGGCGTTGCGCCGCGCCAGGTCGAGGTAGCCGGCGCGCTCGCCACGCACGCTGGACTTGAGCGCCACCCTGCGCCCGGCGGCCTCGGCCAGGGCCAGTTCGATCAGCCCGGCGTCGGGGATCGCGCGGTCGAGCACGATCTCGGCCGGCGGCGGCTGTTCGGCGTAGTACTGGGAGACGAACGCGGCCAGCACCTCCTCGGCGTTCTCCTCGCCGTTGGTGCGCGGGAAGAACGCGCGCGTGCCCAGGTTGCGGCCGTCGCGGAACGCCAGCAACAGCACGCAGGCCTGGCTGCCCTGCATGGCGCAGGCCAGCACGTCGAGGTTGGCGGCGTGGCCGTCCACGTACTGGCGCGCCTGCAACCCGCGCAGGGTCGCCAGCAGGTCGCGCAGGCGCGCGGCCTGCTCGAACTCCAGCCGGGCGCTGGCCGCCTCCATCGCCGCCGCCAGCTCCTCGCCCAGCTCGTCGCTGCGCCCTTCCAGGAACAGCGAGGCGCGGCGCACCGACTCGGCGTATTCGTCGGCCGCCACCAGGTCCACGCACGGCGCGCTGCAGCGGCCGATCTGGTACTGCAGGCAGGGCCGGCTGCGGTTGCGGAACACGCTGTCCTCGCAGCTGCGCAGGCGGAACAGCTTGAACATCAGGTCCATGGTCTCGCGCACCGCGCCGGCGCTGGCATAGGGCCCGAAGTAGCGGCCCGGCAGCGCGCGCGGGCCGCGGTGGAAGGCCAACCGCGGCCACGCCTCCTGGGTCAGCAGCACGTACGGATAGCTCTTGTCGTCGCGCAGGGAGACGTTGTAGCGCGGCGCCAGCGACTTGATCAGCTGGTTTTCCAGCAGAAGCGCCTCGGCCTCGGTGCGGGTGACCGTGACCTCCATCCGCGCGATCTGCGCCACCATCGAGTGGATGCGCGCGGTCCTGGGCGCGTTGTTGAAGTAGCTGGCCACCCGGCGCTTGAGCGCGCCGGCCTTGCCCACGTACAGCAGGCTGCCGTCGGCCGCGTACATGCGGTAGACGCCGGGCGCGGTGCTCAGCTGGGCGACGAAGGCCTTGCCGTCGAACGGTGCGGGTACTGCCGAAGCCATCACTCGCCGATGGGCACGTCGCCCAGCTCTCCGGTGGCGATGTCGTAGCGCAGGATGCCGTGGGCGTCGGTCTCGGCGATCCACACCGCGCCGGCCGCCACCGACAGCCCGGTCGGCCCGTGCAGGCGCCGCGGCAGGGTCACCGTGGCCAGCTCGCCGCCGCCCAGGCGCAGGGTGCGCAGGCTGCCGTTGCCGCTGTCGGCGATCCACAGCAGGGGCGCATCGGCGCTCAGGGCGATGCCCTGCGGGTGCTGCAGGCGGGCGCTGGCGCGCGGGCCGTCGGCGTCGCCCGACTCCCACAGCCCCTGACCGACCAGGGTCTGGACCAGTTCGGTGCGCAGCTGCAGGGAACGCACGGCCGAGCCGAGCGCATCGCACACGTACAGCTGCTGCTGCACCGCCGCCAGCGCCACCGGCTGGGCGAAGGCGGCCATGCTGCGGGCGTTGCCGTCGCGCAGCTCCAGCTGCCCGGTGCCGGCGCGCAGCAGCAGTTCGCCGCGACCCAGGTCGTAGCTCCAGATCCGGTTGTCGCCGGCGCCGGCGATGTGGACCTGGTTGCCGAGCGCCGCCAGCCCCAGCGGCCGGTTGAGCGGGGTACGCGCGTGCGCGGCCACCGGGCCTTCGACCGGATCGCCGGCGCGACCGTTGCCGCACAGGGTGTCGACCATGCCGGTGAGCAGGTTGATCCGGCGCAGGGCGTGGTTGCCGGTGTCGGCCACGTACAGCGCCTCGCGCTCCAGGGCCAGGGCCTGCGGCCGGCTGAACGCGGCCTGGTCCGGCGGGCCATCGATGAGGTCGGCGGTGCCCAGGCCGAACTGGCGCAGGATCCGGCCGCCGTGGCTGCATTCCAGGATCCGGTGGTGGCCGCTGTCGGCCACGAACAGGCGCTCGGCCGTGGCCAGCACCGCGGCCGGAAAGCGCAGGGCCAGGCGCGGCTCGGGCATGGTCTCGGCCACCCGCAGGTCCTCCTCCAGCGGCGGCGGCAGGCCCTCGCACAGGGCGAACAGGGCCCGCTCCAGGTCGCCGCCCAGGCCGGTGATGCGCTCGCGCTCGCGGCCGTCGGCGTCGACCAGCAAAAGGGTCGGCCAGGCCTGGATGCCGTAGCGCTGCCAGGCCGCCCAGTCCGCGTCCAGCAGCACCGGGAACGAAAGCCCCTGCCGGCGCAGCAGCTTGAGCGAGCGCTGGCCCTGGCGCTCGCTGTCGAAGCGTGGCACCTGCACCACCAGCACCTGGATCCGGCCGGGGTTGCGGGCCTGCCACAGCGCCAGCTCGGCCAGGCGCTGGGCGCACCAGGCCGAGGCCGCGTTGACGAAGGCCAGCACGACCGGGCGGCCATGGAGTTCATGGAGGGAGGCGGCGGGGGCGTTCAGCCACTCCAGCCCGCCGGGCAGTTCCTGCAAGGTCGCCGCGCTCATGCCGCGATTATGCCGGAGCCGGCGCCGGCCGCAGCAGCCGCGCCACCACCGCCCGTGCGGCCGCATCGACCAGTCGCCAGACGTCCTGGAAATGCGCCTCGCCGCCGTAGTACGGGTCGGGCACCTCGCCGCCGGGCGCCAGCGCCGCCACCTCCCGGCCGGCCCAGTCCAGCAGCAGCGCCGCCCTGCCCTCCAGGCCCGGCGGCGCCAGCCGGCGCACGTCGCGCAGGTTGTCGGCGTCGGCGCACAGCAGCCAGTCGAAGTCGTGGAAGTCACCTGCGCGCAGCTGGCGCGCGCGCAGGCCGCCGATGTCCACGCCGTGGCCACGGGCGCAGGCGATCGCGCGCCGGTCCGGCGGCTCGCCGGCGTGCCAGCCGCCGGTGCCGGCCGAATCCACCTCCACCCGCCCGGCCAGCGGCGAGGCCTCGATCCGCGCCCGCAGGGCGCCCTCGGCCAGCGGCGACCGGCAGATGTTGCCCAGGCACACCACCAGCAGCCGGGTCATGCGCCCTCCCCGCGCAGGCGCGCTTGCGCCCGCTCCAGGTCGTCGGGAGTGTCCACCCCGGGCGGGAACGGCTCGGGCGCCAGCGCCACCGCGATCCGGTGGCCGGCCTCGAGCACCCGCAGCTGCTCCAGCGATTCGATCCGCTCCAGGACGCCCGGCGACATCCGCGCGAAGGTCTGCAGGAAGCCGGCGCGATAGGCGTAGATGCCGATGTGGCGCAGCCAGTGGCCGCCGGCGGGCAGCACCTCGCGGTCGCGGGCGAAGGCGTCGCGCGGCCACGGCACGGGCGCGCGGCTGAAGTACAGGGCGTCGCCGGAGGCCGCGCGCACCAGCTTGACCGTGTTCGGGTCGAACAGGGTCGCCGCGTCGGCCACCGGCTCGGCCAGGGTCGCCATCGGCGCGCCGCTGTCGGCCAGCGCCCGGGCGACCTCGCGGATCCCGCTGGCCGGCGCGAACGGCTCGTCGCCCTGCAGGTTGACCACCAGGGTGTCGTCGTCCCAGCCGGCGATGGCCGCGCATTCGGCCAGGCGGTCGGTGCCCGAGGCGTGCTCGGGCGAGGTCATCGCCACCCGCATGCCCTCGATCCCGGCCACGGCCGCGGCCACCCGCGCGTCGTCGGTGGCCAGCCAGACCTCGCGCGCCCCGGCGCCCAGCGCGCGCCGGGCCACGTGCAGCACCAGCGGCTGCCCGCCCAGGTCGCGCAGGGGCTTGCCCGGCAGGCGGCTGGCGGCGTAGCGCGCCGGCACGGCGACGACGAATTCCGGGGACGAGGGCATGGAGATCTCCGAACGTTGGAAGGCAGGCGTCAGCCCGGGCGGCCGATCCGGTCCAGCAGGGCCACCCAGAATGCCGCCGGCAACTCCGCGTCCACCGGCACCGCGAAGCAGCGCGCGTCGGCGAAGGCCGCGCACTTGACCGCGTCCTTCTCGGTCATCAGCACCGGCAGGTCGTTGCCGAAGTCCAGGTCAGCCGCGGCATAGGCATGGTGATCGGCGAAGGCGTGCGGCACCACCCCGATCCCGGCCGCGCGCAGCGCATCGAAAAAGCGCTGCGGATTGCCGATCCCGGCCCCCGCGTGCCCCCGCTGCCCGGCGAAGGAGGCCAGCGGCCGTGGCCGGCCGCCCGCCAGCGGCAGCGCATGTTGCGAGAGCAGCCGCATCGGCCATTCGCCGAAGCCGGTCCCGGGCACCGTGCCCTCTGCCTGAGGCCCCTGCGCCGGGCCGCCATGACCCAGGTTCACCACCCGGAAATCGCAACAACGCCCGCGGGCCGGCGGCTCGCGCAGGGGCCCGGCTGGCATCATCCGGCCGTTGCCGTAGCGGCGCGCGCCGTCGATCACTTCGATTTCCAGGTCGCGGCCGAGGCGGTAGTGCTGCAAGCCGTCGTCGCAGACCACGATGTCGCAACCGGCCTCGGCCAGTGCGCGCGCGGCGGCGGCGCGGTCGGCGTCCACCCGCACCGGCACCGCCAGCCGGTGCGCGATCAGCACCGGCTCGTCGCCACCCTCGGCCGGCGCGGTCTCGGCGGTGACCCAGCGCGGCGTGCGCGGATCCTGGCGGCCATAGCCGCGGCTGGCCACGCCCGGTCGCCAGCCGGCCTGGCGCAGCTTCTCGACCAGGGCCAGGGTCAGCGGGGTCTTGCCGGCACCGCCGGCGGCCAGGTTGCCGACCACGATCACCGGCACCGGCACCCGTCGCGTGCGCAGCCAGCCGGTACGGTAGAGCCTGCGCCGCAACCGGCCGAGGCCGGCATACACCGGCGCCAGCAGGCGCGCCCAGACCGGCACCGGCGCATCGCCGAACCACCAGGCCGGCGTCTTCGGGGCTGACTTGCTCATCTCGTTCGACCTGTCGCGTCCCGGCCTTGCCGCACCCTGCCCGTCGGTCCTTTCATCCGGCCCGGCGCTCACGGAACTGCAGGCTGTGCAGGTGCGCGTACACGCCCCCGGTGGCGAGCAGTTCGGCATGGCTGCCCTGCTCCACCATCCGCCCCTGGTCGAGCACCAGCACCTGGTCGGCATGCTCGATGGTCGACAGGCGGTGGGCGATCACCAGGGTAGTACGCTCGGGCATCAGCCGCTGCAAGGCGTCCTGGACCAGGCGCTCGGACTCGTTGTCCAGCGCGGCGGTGGCCTCGTCCAGGATCAGGATCGGCGCATCGCGCAGGATCGCCCGGGCGATCGCCAGGCGCTGGCGCTGGCCGCCGGACAGCAGCGCGCCGTTCTCGCCGATATGGGTGTCCAGACCCTGCGGCAGGCGCTCGATGAACTCCCAGGCGTTGGCCGCCTCGGCCGCGGCGCGGATCGCTTCGCGGTCGGCCGGCGCGCCGTAGGCGATGTTGGCCGCCACGGTATCGTCGAACAGCATCACCTTCTGCCCGACCAGGGCGATCTGCCGGCGCAGGTCGGCGATCCGGTAGGCGTCCAGGTCCACCCCGTCCAGGGTGACCCGGCCGCTGCTGGGCTCGTAGAAGCGCGGCACCAGCCGCACCAGGCTGGTCTTGCCGCTGCCCGAGCGGCCGACGATGGCGGTGACCGTGCCCGGCCGCGCGCTGAAGCTGATGTCGTCCAGGGCGAAGCCCGGCTGGTCGCGGTAGCGCAGGCTGACGTGCTCGAACACCAGTTCGCCGCGGGCGCGCTGCAACGGCCGGGTGCCGCGGTCGGCCTCCTCCTCGCTGTCCAGGATCGCGAACAGCCGCTCGGCCGCGGCCACCCCGCGCGAGACCGCGGTCTGCACGCTGGTCACCCGCCGCAGCGAAGGAATGATCGCCATCATCGCGGTCATCAGCATCACGAAGTCGCCCGCGTCCAGCCGGCCCTGCAACGCCTCGCGCGCGGCCACCCAGACGATCGCCGCCAACGCCAGCGCCGCCAGCAGCTGGACCATGGCCGATGCGCCGGCGCGGGTGCTCTCGACCTTCATGTTCAGGCCGAGGATGCGGTTGGCCAGGCTGCCATAGCGGGCGATCTCCAGCGCCTGGGTGCCGTGCACCTTGACGTCCTGCTGCGCCGCCAGCGACTGCTCGGCGGCCTGCGCCATCCGCCCCATGCCGTCCTGGATGCCGCCGCTGATCCGGCGGTAGCGCCGGCCCACGTACCACACGATCACCCCGATCAACGGCGTGATCAGCAGCATCGCGAAGGTCACCTTGACGCTGGCCCACAGCATCAACCCGAGCAGGCCGACGATGGTCAGGCTGTCGGTGACGAGGGTCTTGAGCGCCTCGGCGCTGGCCTGGGTGACCTGCTCGGTGTCGAAGTTGAGCCGGCTGACCATCACCGGGGTGGATTCGGCATCGAAATGGGTCGAGGGCAGCCGCAGGTACTTGCTCAGCACCCGCTCGCGCAGGTCGCGGACCACGCTGCGGCCGCTGCGGGCCATGCCGTAGTCGGTGACGAAGGTGGCCAGGCTGCGCAGCACGAACAGGCCGACGATCGCCAGCGGCAGGAACACCGCATCCTCGGCGCTGGGCCGGACGAAATTGTTGGTCAGCGGCTTCATCAGCCGCACGAAACTGGCGCCGGCGATCGCCTCCACCGCCATCCCGACCAGGGCCGCGGCCAAGAACGGCCAGTACGGCCGGGTGTAGCCCAGCAGGCGGCGGTAGATCGGCCAGGCAGGCGGCTGCTTGCCGCTCAAGGCTGCGGCTCCGGCTGCGCCGCGGCCTGCGGCTCGGGCGCGGTGGCGATCGCGATCCGGCGGAAGCCCAGCTGGGCCAGCGCGTCCTGGGCGGTGACCACCGCCTGGTACGGGGTGCGCGCGTCGGCGCGCAGCATGACCGGCTGCTCGCGGTCGGCGCCGGCCGCCTCGGCGATCGCCTGCTTGATCGCCTCCACGTCGCTGCGCAGCACCTCGCGCTCGCCGACAAAATAGCGGCCGTCGGCATTGACCAGGATGTTGAGCGTCTTCGGCGGCGCCGGCTGCTGCGGGCTGGCCACCGGCAGCTGCAGCTGCAGGGTCGAGCGCACGTCGAAGGTGGTGGTGATCACGAAGAACACGATCAGCACCAGCACCACGTCGATCAGCGGCACCAGGTCGATGGACGGCTCGTCGTAGGCGCGATGGTCCTGGATGCGCATGCCAAGGCCTCAGCCGCGCGCCGGACGTGCCGGTGCGGGCGCACGCGCGGCGACCGGGCTGGCGGGCGCGGCCGCGCCACGGGTATCGAGGGCGTCGAGCAAAGCGGTCGCCTGCTCCTCCATCTCGATCACGTAGCCGGCGATGCGGCTGCGGAAATAGCGGTGGAAGATCAGCGCCGGCACCGCCACGATCATGCCCGTGGCCGTACACACCAGTGCCTTGCCGATGCCGCCGGCCAGCTGGTTCACGTCGCCCAGGCCATGGTCGAGGATGCCCAGGAACATCTGGATCATGCCCACCACCGTGCCCAGCAGGCCCAGCAGGGGCCCGGCCGAGGCGATCGTGCCCAGCGCGCTGAGGAACTTCTCCATCCGGAACACCAGGTGGCGGCCGGTATCCTCCAGCCGCTCGCGGATCAGCTCGCGCGAGCGGTGGCGCACGTCCAGCGCGGCGGCCAGCAAGGCCCCCAGCGGCGAGTTGCGGCGCAAGGACTCGATATGGGCCGGGTCCAGTTCGCCGCGCGCGGCCCAGTTGCGGACCTCCTCGCCCAGGCGCGGCGGCATGACCTCGACCCGGCGCAGGCTCCACAACCGTTCCAAGATGATGCCCAGGGCCACCAGCCCCAGCAGGATCAACGGCAGCATCGGCCATCCACCGGCCTTGACCAGCTCCCACACCTGAACCACCTCCGGCCCCGGGGCCATTCCACGAACCCTAAGGATGACGGCAAACGCCCGCCCGGCGCCAGCCCGGACCGGCGGGAGCGCGGCGTGGCGCACGCTCCAGGGGATTTCCGCGTTCGGCGAATGGCCATTCCCCATGCAACGGCGGTCTGCCTCCGAAGTCGCGCAATCCGATGCCTACAAGGAGGAATCCTCCTGTTCAACGGGATCCCAGAGCCGCGCCTTCCACGCGCGCCGCTCGCGTACCGCGATGCCGTCCTCGTCCAGCCACACCCGGATCGCGCCGGATCGCGGCGTCTCCAGGACCTCGGCGCCGTGCCGCCGCCAGCGCTCGACCACCTCCGCACGCGGATGGCCGAAGCGGTTGCCGTAGCCGGCCGCCACCAGCGCCAGCCGCGCCCCGGTCGCGGCCACGAAGCCGGCCGACGAGGAACCGCCGCTGCCGTGGTGCGGCACCACCACCACGTCCGCACGCAGCTGCCGGGCTTCGCGCAGCAGGCGCTGCTCGATCACCTCGCCCGCATCCCCCGGCAGCAGCACCGCCCCATGCCGCGAAGCGATCCGCAACACGCAGCTGGCCTCGTTGCGCAGATAGGGGAAGTGCGGCGGCGGATGCAGGAAGCGGAAGTCCACTCCGTCCCAGCTCCAGCCCTCGCCGGCCAGGCACGGCGCATCCACCGCCAGCGGCGCTCCGGCCGGCGCCAGCGACAGCGCCACCGGCACCACGGCCTGCACCGCCGGCCAGCCGCCGGCGTGATCCTGGTCGGCATGGCTGACCCCCACCCGGTCCAGGCGGGCGACGCCCAGCGCGCGCAGGGCCGGCAACACCGCGCGCTCGCCGGCGTCGTAGCCATCGCGCACCGCCGGCCCGGCGTCGTACAGCAGGGCATGGCGCGCGGTGCGGACCACCACCGCCAGGCCCTGGCCCACGTCCAGCACCTGCAGTTCCACCCCGCCCGGCCCCGGCAGCTCGCGCGGCGGCCACAGCAGGGGCAGCCACAGCAGCAGCGCCAGCGGACGGCCCGGCAGGCCGCGCGGCAGCAGCAGCCAGAACGCCCCGAGCAGGGCCAGCGGCAGCGCGTGGCTGCGCGGTTCGGGCAACCACCACAAGGCGAACGGGCTTTCGGCCATGCCCGCGAACAACCGCCAGCTCGGCTCGAAACAGGCCGCCGCCGCGCGCCAGGCCCAACCGCCGGCGCCGGCATGCAGCACCTCCAGGCCGGTGCCGAGCAGCGACAGCGGCACCACCACCAGGCTCCACCACGGGATCGCCAGCAGGTTGGCCAGCGGCCCGGCCAGCGAGGCCTGGTTGAACAGCACGGCCGCCAGCGGCAGCAGGCCGACGGTGGCCACGCCCTGGGCGGAGAGGAAGCCGCGCAGCCACTGGCCGGCCCCGCCCTGCTCGGGCAGGCACCACAGCAGCCAGGCCACGCCGGCGAAGCTGAGCCAGAACCCCGCCTGCAGCACCGCCAGAGGGTCGGCCAGCAGGACCGCCAGCAGGGCCAGCGCCAGCGCCTGCCACAGGCCCGTGGCCCGCCGCGCCAGGCGGGCCACGGCCACCACCGTGATCATCAGCAGCGTGCGCACGGTCGGCAGGGCGAAGCCGGCCACCGCCGCATACCCGGCCGCGCCCAGCACCGCCGCCACCGCGGCCGCCTGCGGCCGTGGCCAGCACCGCCCCAGCGCCGGCGCCAGCCACCACAGCGCGACCGCCAGCCAGGCGGCGAAACCGGCGACCAGGCCGACGTGGAAACCCGAAATCGCGATCAGGTGGGTGAGCCCCACCGCCCGCAGCACGTTCCAGTCGGCGTCGTCCAGGCCGCGGGTGTCGCCCAGCGCCAGCGCACGCACGAACCGCGACGACGCCGACGGACCCGCAGCCTCGATCCGCGCCGCCGCCCGCCCCCGCCAGGCATCGATGCCGGCGGCGGGCACCAGCTCACGGGCCAGCTGCGGCGCACGCACGTAACCGGGGGCGGCGATCCTTTGCGCCAGCGCATATCGGCCGAAGTCGCCACCGCCGGGATTGGACAAGCCGCGCGGCGCCCTCAGCCTGAGCTGAAACGACCAGTGCGCGCCCGGTTTCAGTGCCATCCGTGGCCCGGGCCGGTCGGCATCGTAGTCGTCGTACCAGGACAGCTGCAGCAGGCGTCCGCGCAGCGGCGGCGGCGCCCGCGCGTCGACCCGGAACTGGAACCGGGTGCGCCGTGCCTCGTGGTCCGGCAATCCCACCACCTGGCCGCTCACCTGCGCCTCGCGCGCCTCCCGGGCCTGGGGTAGTTGCGCGGCCAACGCCCAACCCGCATGCAGTCCGGCCCAGCCGAAGCCGAACAGCAGCGCGCCTACCAGGCGCAGGCGCCCCGGCCACAGCCACGCCAGTGCGCCGAGCAGGCAGCAGGCCCAGCGCAACGGCGCCCATGCCAGCGTGGGCAGGAACAGACAGGCCAGCGCACCGCCCAGGACGGCCGCGGCGCAGGCCAGGCCCGCGGCCGGCATCGGTCTTCCGGCAAGCAGCCAGGCGCGTCGCGAAGCCGCAATTGCGGACGCATCGATGCCGGCAACGGCGTCGGTCCGGGTCCTCATGTCCGCCGCACCTTGCATTCGCGCGCGCATGCGCGGATGCGGCCGCAGGAGACTTCGTCATCGCAGGGAAAGGCCATCGCTTCGTCCATGAAGCCGTCGCCGCGATGTTCGTGCCGTCGCTGCGCCTTCGCGATCAGGCAAGCAGCCCCGTGCCGGTAGGAATTGTCCGCGACCGGCCGCCACCGGCAGGCGGATGGCCGCATGCCAGCGCCGGCTGCGTTGGCTGGAATGCCGAACACCTGCCGGCATCCACCACAAGGAGAAGTGTCATGGCCATCCGCAAGGTCAAATCCAGGCTTGAATTCGTTCTGTAGATCACCGACTACTTCAAGGGCCACTGGGAGGACCCCGAATGGGGCCGCCGGCCGGAGAACCAGGCCCTGATCGCGGTGGCCATCCGCGAACTGGCCGATGGCCTGGCCGATGCGGCGGTGAAGAAGCAGATCAACGATGCCGCCGGCAAGGCCATTGCAGGCGCGGCCGCGGCGGTCCGCTAGGAACTGTCGAAACGGGTCGGCACGACCCATGCGTCGTTGTCCGGCCTTTGTGATCGTGCATGCATCCGCCGCAGCCTGGCAGTCTGGCCAGGCCGCGCACCGATGACCGGACCAGGCGGGCAGCCAGACCCGCACCATGGCCGGGATGACGCGGCGCGCCGGGCCTGCATCGGCGATACTCGCCGAGTGCCATGCCGGAGCCGCATCCTTGGAACACCACGTCGAGATCCACTACTGCACCCAGTGCCGATGGCTGCTGCGCGCGGCCTGGATGGCGCAGGAACTGCTGACCACCTTCGACGGCGAACTGGCGCGGCTGACCCTGGTGCCCGGCCAGGGCGGGATCTTCGAAGTCCATGCCGATGGCGAGCGGGTCTGGTCGCGCGCCGACGATGGCGGCTTTCCCGAGATCACCACGCTGAAGCAGCGCGTGCGCGACCGGATCGCGCCGGAGCGGTCACTGGGACATGCCGACCGCGGCGGCGCTGCGAGCGCCTGAGTTCATCCTTGTTGCGTCGCCGCTGCTGCAGCCGACGACCGATACCCTTTACCGACCCGACGTCTCGAGGACCCGCCGATGTCCCTGCCCCGCTTCGCCCTGTGCCTGTCGTTGCTGTTGGCCACCGCACCGGTTCATGCGGAGGCACCCGCCGCGGCGACGCTCGATGGTGCCTGGCAGCTGCAATCGGGCGAATTCGTCGACGAGCAGGGACGGACGGTGGACTACGCGAGCCTGGGCCTGCAGGGGATCAAGGTGCTCGGCGACGGGCACTTCGCCTTCACCACCAGCCAGGGCGGGCGCTTCTGGGCCGGCGGTTCGGGCGGCTTCGTCGCCGATGCCGGCAGCTACACCGAAACCCCGCGGATGGCCTCATACCCGCTGGCCGAGGGCGGCCGCTACCGTTTCAGCTACACCCTGGAAGGCGACACCTGGACGCTGGAGCGCCACGAGGACGGCAAGCGCGTGGAGCGCGAGGTCTGGCGCCGGCTGACCGCTTCGCCCTGAGCGCACAGCGCCTCAACCCGCCGGCAACTCCTTCGGCGCGAGTTCGCGCAAACGCCCCTCGTGCAGTTCCAGCACCCGGTCCAGGCGCCGGGCCAGGCGGCGATCGTGGGTGACCAGGACCAGGCTGGTACGCTGGGCGCGATTGAGTTCGAGCATCAGCGCGAACACATTCGCCGCGGTTTTCTCGTCGAGATTGCCGGTGGGTTCGTCGCCGAGCACGCAGGCGGGACGGTTGACCAGGGCGCGGGCCACCGCAGCGCGCTGGCGTTCGCCGCCGGATAGCTCGCCGGGCTTGTGGCCCAGGCGATGTCCCAGGCCGACCGCCTCCAGCAGGGCGGTCGCGCGCTGGCCGGCTTCGGCCGGTTCGCCGCCGGCCAGCAGCACCGGCATCATCACGTTCTCCAGCGCGGTGAACTCCGGCAGCAGGTGGTGGAACTGGTAGACGAAGCCGAGCGCGCGGTTGCGCAGGCGCCCGCGCTGGCCGTCCGACAGCGCCGACATCTTCTGCCCGGCCACGTAGACCTCGCCGGCGCTGGGCGTGTCCAAGCCGCCGAGCAGGTGCAGCAGGGTGCTCTTGCCGGCGCCGGAGGCGCCGACGATCGCCACGGTCTCGCCGGCGGCCACCTGCAGGTCCAGGCCGTCGAACACCGGCGTGCGCAGCTTGCCCTCGGCGTAGGTCTTGCCCAGCTTCTCGGCGCGCAGCGCTTCGCCTTCGGCATGCATCGCGATGGTCTCATTCATAGCGCAGTGCCTCGGCCGGCTGGGTGCGCGCGGCCCGCCAGGCCGGGTACAGGGTGGCCAGGAAGCTCATCACCAGCGCGATCACCACGGTGGCGACGACGTCGCCGGTCTGCATGTCGGTGGGCAGGCCGGTGATGTAGTACACGTCCGGCGGCAACAGGGTGATGCCGAACAGCGATTCGATCCCGTCCAGGATCCGTTCCAGGTTCCAGGTCAAGGTCACTCCGCCGGCGAAACCGAGCACGGTGCCGATGATGCCGATCAGGGTGCCCTGGACCATGAACACCTGCATCACTCCGCCCGGGGTCAGGCCCAGGGTGCGCAGGATGGCGATGTCGGCCTGCTTGTCGGTGACCAGCATCACCTGCGAGTTCACCAGGGTGAAGGCGCCCATCAGGATGATCAGCGACAGCAGGATGCCCATCACCGTCTTTTCCATCTTCAGCGAGTGGTAGAGGTTGGCGTTCTCCTGGGTCCAGTCGCTGACCCGGTAGAAGCCCGGCAGCTGCAGGGCCAGGTCGCGGGCCACGGCGTAGGACTGGTTCATGTCGTGCAGCTTCAGGCGCACGCCGGTGACCCCGTCCATGCGCAGCACCCTTTGCAGGTCGGCCATTTCCACCAGGGCCAGGCCGCGGTCGATCTCGTTGGTGCCGGCGGAGAAGATCCCGCTGACGGTGAAGCGCTTGAGCCGTGGCATCGCCCCCACCGGCGAGCCCTGGAACTCGGGCACCATCACCAGCACGGTGTCGCCCACGTCGGCGCCCAGCCACAAGGCCAGCTCCTCGCCCAGCAGCACGTTGAACGCGCCAGGCTTGAGCGAATCGGCCGAGCCGCGCTTCATCTTCTGCGCCAGGACCGAGACCTGCGCCTCCAGCGCCGGCTCCACCCCGCGCACCATCGCCGGCTGCCGGCGCGTACCCGAGACCAGCGCCTCGGTCTCGATGTAAGGCGCCGCGCCGGCGACCCGCGGGTCCTTGGTCGCCGTGGCCAGCGCCTTTCGCCAGTCGTGCAGCGGCTCGCCGTCGGCGACCACGGTGGCGTGGGCGGCGAACTGCAAAAGGCGGTCGCGGATCTCCTTCTGGAACCCGCTCATCACCGCCATGGTGGTGATCAGCACGGTCACGCCCAGGGCGATGCCGAGGATCGAGGCCAGCGAAATAAAGGAGATGAAGCCGTTGCGGCGCTTGGCCCGCAGGTAGCGCAGGCCGATGGCCACGGGGACGGGTTTGAACATGGGCCGGGGGCGTCCGTAGGTCCTGGGCCGGCAGTCCCGCCGGTCGATGGGCCTATGGTGCCATCGGCCGCCGACGGCGCGAAGCCATGCGTGCGGCCGCGGCCAGCCGCAGTTCACGCCGCGCCGGCGACGGCAAGGTATCCGGCCACCAGGCCAGGCAACGTCGGCGGTCTTCGGCATCCAGGCCATAGACAAAGGCCAGCGGCCCGCGCCAGGCGATCCGCTGCAACCGGAACGGGCGGCCGTCGAGGGTGTCGCCCGCCGCGTCCGCAGCGGCCGGCGGCCCGCCGTCTCCGGCCTGCTCGGCCGCCGCATCGCCGCAGCCGCCTGCATGCACGAGCACCAGCCGGCTGGGCGGTCTGCCCGCCTCGCGTCGTACCTGCCACAGTCCCGTCGCGCACGCCGCCAGGGCCAGCGGCCAGGCGCACAGGCGCGGCAGGTCCGATCCCAGCACCGCCAGCGGCGCGAGCGTCGACAGCAGGGTCAGCGCGGACAGCAACCAGCGCGAAGGCCGCCACTCAAGCCGGCAGGGCGCGGATCCGGTCGATGAGGGCGGACAGCTCGGCATCCGGACAGGCCTCGTAGCCCATGAACCAGCGCCAGAGCCTATCGTCCTCGCAATCCAGCAGGCGTAGGAAAACCCTGTGTTCGGGCTCGGAAGCCGTCGGATAGGCCTGTGCGAGCCAGCGCTCGAACAGCTGATCCAGTTCGCGCATGCCGCGCCTGCAGCGCCAGCGGATGCGGCGCAGCTCGGCGGCCGGGTCGGGAACGGAAGAGGACGGGTCCTGCGTCATCGCATGCGGCGGGTCGGGAACGGGGCCGTCATTGTGGACGCCCGGCCTGCCTCTACAAAGAGCGCCGCGCCTCGCGCTGCTTGAACCAGCGATTGGCCAGCAGTGCCGCCAGCGTGGATAGCGCCCCGGACAACAGGTAGGCGCCCAGGTAGGCCAGGCCAAAGTTGGCGCACAGCCACAGCGCCACCAGCGGGGCGAAGGCTGCGCCGATAAGCCAGGCCAGGTCCGAGGTCACCGCCGCGCCGGTGTAGCGGTAGCGCGCGCCGAAGTTGCGGGTCACCGCGCCGGAGGACTGGCCGTAGGACAGGCCGAGCAGGACGAAGCCGACCAGGATGAACACGTCCTGGGCGACGTCGCCGCCGCCCAGCAGGGTCGGGGCGAAGCCGCTGAACATGGCGATCGCCAGCGCCAGCGCGCCCAGGGTCGGGACCCGGCCGAAGCGGTCGGCAATCACGCCCGAGGCCAGCACCCCACCGATGGCCAGGAAGCCGCCGGCCACCTGCACCATCAGGAAGCCGGCCACCGACTGCTGCGAGAACAGCAGGATCCACGACAGCGGGAAGATCGTCACGATGTGGAACAGGGCATAGCTGGCCAGCGGCGCGAAGGCGCCGATCAGCACATGTTTGCCCTTCTCCCGGACCAGCTCGGCCAGCGGCACCGGCTCCAGCTCGCGCTCGCCCATCTGCTGCTCGTACTCGTGGGTCACCACCAGGCGCAGGCGGGCGAACAGGGCCACCACGTTGATCGCGAAGGCGGCGAAGAACGGGTAGCGCCAGCCCCAGGCGTAGAAATCGTCGGTCGACAGGCTCGAATACACGAACGCGAACAGCGCCGCGGCGACGATGAAGCCCACCGGCGCGCCCAGCTGGCCGAGCATCGCGTACCAGCCGCGGCGGTGCTTGGGTGCGTTCAGCGCCAGCAAGGACGGCAGCCCGTCCCAGGAACCGCCCAGGGCCACGCCCTGGGCCAGTCGGAACAGCGCCAGCAGGACCACCGCGGCCATCCCCAGCCGCGCGTAGCCCGGCAGGAAGGCGATCCCGGCGGTGGCCGTGCCCAGCAGGAACAGAGCCGCGGTCAGCTTGGTGCCGCGGCTCCAGCGGTCCTGGATGCGCATGAACAGCGCCGTCCCGAGGGGGCGCGAGACAAAGGCCAGGGCGAAGACCGCGAACGAGTACAGGGTCGCCTGCAGGGGTTCGGCGAACGGGAAGAACACCCGCGGGAACACCAGCGCCGAGGCGATGCCGTAGACGAAGAAGTCGAAGTATTCCGAGGCCCGGCCGATCACCACGCCGACGGCGATCTCGCCGGGGGCGACCTCGGCATGCGGCTCGGGGTCCTGGCCGTGGACGGAGACGGTGGAGCTGGGCGCGGGGATCGAGGACATCGCAGGAGGCCGGTTCATCAGGGGGAGCGGATGCGGGCTCTGGGCGGGGCCGGCGGGCGCGCGGCCGCTCCCGGCGCACGCAGCCGGGCGGCACAGGTTCCCACCATCGCATGTGAAGAACCATAGGACAAAACGTCCAATCGCCCCTTCACGCCGCCCGGGGCTAAAGTAAGCGGTCGCTGCGACCCCACCAGCCACTCCGATGCCCTCATTCAAGTCCCTGTGCCGCCTGAGCGCGGCCGCCGGCCTGGCCCTGTCGCTGGCCGGCTGCAACACGATCCTGCTCAACGCTCCGGGCGACATCGCCCGCCAGCAGGGCAACCTGATCGTGGTCGCCACCGTGCTGATGCTGCTGATCATCGTCCCGGTGATCGGCCTGACCCTGTTCTTCGCCTGGCGCTACCGGGCCTCGAACAAGGACGCCACCTACAAGCCCGACTGGGACCACTCGGTCCAGCTGGAGCTGGTGATCTGGGCCGCGCCCCTGCTGATCATCATCGCCCTGGGCGCGGTGACCTGGATCAGCACCCACACCCTGGACCCGTACCGCCCGCTGGACCGCATCGCCGAGGGCAGGCCGGTGCCGGAGGGCGTGGAGCCGCTGGTGGTGGAAGTGGTCGCGCTGGACTGGAAGTGGCTGTTCCTCTACCCGGAACAGGGCATCGCCACGGTCAACGAGCTGGCCGCGCCGGTGGACCGGCCGATCCACTTCAAGCTCACCTCCTCCACGGTGATGAACGCGTTCTACGTTCCGGCCCTGGCCGGCATGATCTACACCATGCCCGGCATGCAGACTGAGCTGCACGCGGTCATCGGCACGGAGGGCGAGTACGAGGGCTTCTCCTCCAACTACAGCGGCGCCGGCTTCTCCGGGATGCGCTTCCGCTTCCATGCCCTGGACCAGGCCGGCTTCGACACCTGGGTCAACCGGGTCCGCAACAGCGGCCAGAGCCTGGGCCGCGACGGCTACCTGGCGCTGGAGAAGCCCAGCGAGCGCGAGCCGGTGCGCCACTACGGCAACGTCGACTCGAGCCTGTACGAGGCCGTCCTCAACCGCTGCGTCGACCCGCGCCGGATGTGCATGCACGAGATGATGGCCATCGACGCCGGCCAGGGCGCCGGCCGCACCCGCATGGAAGGCCTGGAGGCCCGCAGCCGCGGCGACCTGCGCGGACGCATGTACGTGCAGTCGGCGATGTGCAGCGCCGGCGACGCCCCCGCCGCCGGCCTGGCCACCACCCTCTCCCGTTCCGCCCCCTGAGCGCGCCCGCCGCCGCCCGCGCCCTCGCGCACGGCGGCCCGGCGGACGTTCGAAAGAGCTAAAGACATGTCCTCCCCGCATTCGACCTCGGCTCCCTACAACCCGCTGACCGGCTACCTGGGCTGGGAATCGTTCCCGCTGCACGACCCTGTGATCCTGTCGGCCTTCATCGGCACCTGCGTGGCCGGCCTGGCCGTGCTCGCGGTGATCACCAAGTACCGGCTGTGGGGCACCCTGTGGCGCGACTGGTTCACCAGCATCGACCACAAGAAGATCGGCATCATGTACATGGTGCTGGGCCTGGTGATGCTGCTGCGCGGCTTCGCCGACGCGCTGATGATGCGCCTGCAGCAGGCCATGGCCTTCGGCGACAACCTGGGCTACCTGCCGCCGCACCATTACGACCAGGTGTTCACCGCCCACGGCGTGATCATGATCTTCTTCGTGGCCATGCCGCTGGTCACCGGCCTGATGAACTACCTGGTGCCGCTGCAGATCGGCACCCGCGACGTCGCCTTCCCGTTCCTCAACAACTTCAGCTTCTGGATGACCACCGCGGGCGCGGCGCTGGTGATGCTGTCGCTGTTCGTGGGCGAGTTCGCCAAGACCGGCTGGCTGGCCTACCCGCCGCTGTCGGGGATCGACTACAGCCCCGACGTGGGCGTCGACTACTACATATGGGCCCTGCAGATCGCCGGCGTGGGCACATTGCTGTCCGGCGTGAACCTGATGGTGACCATCATCAAGATGCGCGCCCCGGGCATGACCCTGATGCGGATGCCGGTGTTCACCTGGACCGCCTTGTGCACCAACGTGCTGATCGTGGTCACCTTCCCGGTGCTGACCGCGGTGCTGGCGCTGCTGGCCCTGGACCGCTACGTGGGCACCAACTTCTTCACGAACGATCTCGGCGGCAACCCGATGATGTACGTGAACCTGATCTGGATCTGGGGCCACCCGGAGGTCTACATCCTGGTCCTGCCGGTCTTCGGCGTGTTCTCCGAGGTGGTGGCCGCCCACTCGGGCAAGCGCCTGTTCGGCTACAGCTCGATGGTCTACGCCACGGTCTGCATCACCATCCTGTCCTACCTGGTGTGGCTGCACCACTTCTTCACCATGGGCTCGGGGGCGAGCGTCAACTCGTTCTTCGGCATCACCACGATGATCATCTCGATCCCCACAGGCGCGAAGATCTTCAACTGGCTGTTCACCATGTATCGCGGCCGCATCCGCTTCGAGGTGCCGATGCTGTGGACGGTGGGCTTCATGGTCACCTTCGTGGTCGGCGGCATGACCGGGGTGCTGCTGGCGGTGCCGCCGGCCGACTTCGTCCTGCACAACAGCCTGTTCCTGGTCGCGCACTTCCACAACGTGATCATTGGCGGCGTGGTGTTCGGCCTGTTCGCCGGCATGACCTTCTGGTTCCCCAAGGCCTTCGGCTTCAGGCTGGACGACTTCTGGGGCAAGGTCTCGTTCTGGTTCTGGCTGGCCGGCTACTGGTTCGCCTTCACCCCGCTGTACGTGCTCGGCCTGATGGGCGTGACCCGGCGCATGAGCCACTTCACCGATCCCTCGCTGCAGATCTGGTTCCAGATCGCCGCCTTCGGCGCGGTGCTGGTGGCCATCGGCATCGCCGCATTCCTGATCTGCATCTTCGTCAGCTTCCGCAGGCGCGAGCAGCTGCGCGACGTGACCGGCGACCCGTGGAATGCGCGCAGCCTGGAGTGGTCCACCTCCTCGCCGCCGCCGGACTACAACTTCGCCTTCACCCCGGTGGTGCACGACAACGACGCCTGGTGGGACATGAAGCAGCGCGGCGCGCAGCGGCCGCTGGACGGCTTCATGCCGATCCACATGCCGAAGAACACCGCCGCCGGCGTGGTCATTGCCGGGCTGGGCACGGTGCTGTGCTTCGCCCTGATCTGGCACATCTGGTGGCTGGCCATCGTCAGCTTCGCCGCCACCCTGGTCGCCGCGATCGTGCACACCTTCAACTACCAGCGCGACTACCACATCCCGGCCCGGACCGTGGCCGAGACCGAGGCCGCGCGCACCGAACTGCTGAACAACGCCCATGTCTGACGCCCACGCCCTGCCCGCCACGCCCGGCCAGCCGCCGCAGTTCTACGACCTGCAAGGCCACCACCACCCGCAGCAGGGCACCCTGCTCGGGTTCTGGCTGTACCTGATGAGCGACTGCCTCATCTTCGCCTGCCTGTTCGCCGTGTACGGCGTGCTCGGGCGCAGCTACGCCGCCGGCCCGACCGGCGCGGACCTGTTCGATCTGCCCCTGGTGGCGGTGAACACGGCAATGCTGCTGCTGTCCTCGATCACCTACGGCTTCGCCATGCTGTCGATGCAGCGCCGGCACGTCGCCGGAGTCCTGGCCTGGCTGGCGGTGACCGGGCTGTTCGGCCTGGCCTTCCTCGGCCTGGAGCTCTACGAGTTCTCGCACCTGATCCACCAGGGCGCCGGCCCGCAGCGCAGCGCGTTCCTGTCGGCGTTCTTCGCCCTGGTCGGCACCCACGGCCTGCACGTGGCCTTCGGCATCGTCTGGCTGGTGGTGCTGATGGTCCAGGTCGGCCGCTTCGGCCTGCATGCGGCCAACCAGCGCCGGCTGATGTGCCTGTCGCTGTTCTGGCACTTCCTGGACGTCGTCTGGATCGGCGTCTTCACCTTCGTCTACCTGATGGGAGTGCTGCCATGAGCCAGCCCCACCACGACCCGCACGCGGCCCACGCGGCCGGCCATCACGACGAGCATGGCGGCGAGCACGGCCCGCACACCGAACACGACGAGGCCGCTCACGGCAGCCTGCGCGACTACGTGATCGGCTTCGTCCTGTCGGTGATCCTGACCGCCATTCCGTTCTGGCTGGTGATGGGCGACGTCATTTCCGGCTCGGGCACCACCGCGCTGGTGATCCTCGGCTTCGCCGTGGTCCAGATCGTGGTGCAGATGGTGTACTTCCTGCACATGAATGCTCGCTCCGAGGGCGGCTGGAACCTGCTGGCGCTGATCTTCACCCTGGTGCTGGTGGTGATCGTGCTGTCCGGTTCGCTGTGGGTGATGCACCACATGAACACCAACATGATGCCGGTCTCCCCGCACGACATGCGCAACCTGCCGTGACGGCCAGGGTCCGGGGCGCACGATCCCCGGATCCGGCGACCGTCCTGCTCGCCCCTTTCCTTCCATGACCCGCGAACGCCCCGTCCAGGACGTGCGGCCCGCCGCTTCCGGCGAGGCGCCACGGCCGCCGCGCGGGCCACTCGTGCTTGGGCTGATGGCCTTCGGCTTCTGCTTCGGCCTTTCGCTGTTCCTTGCCCTGGGCATCTGGCAGGTGCAGCGGCTGGGCTGGAAGCACGACCTGATCGCCCGGGTGGAAGCGCGTGTCCACGCCGCGCCTGCACCCGCCCCGGACGCCGCCGCCTGGACCGCATCGACGCCGAAGGAACAGGAGTACCGCCGCGTGCGCCTGCAGGGACGATGGCTGACCGGGCAGGACACCCGGGTCCAGGCCGTGACCGAAGCCGGCCCCGGCCGCTGGCTGCTGCGCCCTTTGCGGCGCGCCGACGGCGAAATCGTCCTGGTGAACCTGGGATTCCTGCCGGAGGATGCGCCGCCGCCACCGCCGGCCCCCGGCGAGATCGAAGTCACCGGCCTGCTACGCCTCAGTGAGCCCGGCGGCGGCTTCCTGCGGCGCAACGATCCGGCCGGCGGGCGCTGGTACTCGCGCGACGTCGAGGCGATCGCCCGGCACCGCAACCTGGCGCCTGCCGCTGCCTGGTTCCTGGACGCCGACGCCGCGTCGGCCGCGCAGGCCGGCAC
This sequence comes from Pseudoxanthomonas jiangsuensis, assembly GCF_010093185.1. Taxonomy (GTDB): domain Bacteria; phylum Pseudomonadota; class Gammaproteobacteria; order Xanthomonadales; family Xanthomonadaceae; genus Pseudoxanthomonas; species Pseudoxanthomonas jiangsuensis. The sequence continues at coordinate 65,793 of NZ_PDWL01000022.1, forward strand.
GCCCTGGCCACGCGGCGGCCTGACAGTGGTACGGTTCCGCGACAACCACCTGGGCTACGCGCTGACCTGGTTCGCGCTGGCCCTGCTGGTCGCCGGCGGCGCCTGGCGCTTCGCCCTCGAGGAGATGCGCAACCGCCGCCGTTGGCGCCAGCGCGACCCGGAGCCCCTGGATGCATCCCCCGGAAACGCCGGCCGCCGGCGCGGATAAGCGCCAATCGATCGAATCGGCGCGCAGCGACACCACCCGCGGCGCCGGCATGCGCAACATGCAGCAGCTGATCCAGCTGCGCTGGATCGCGATCATCGGCCAGGTGGCGACGATCGGCTTCGTCCACTTCGCCCTGGAGATCCGCCTGCCGTTGGTCTCGATGCTGGGCGTGGCCGGCTACCTGGCCGCGTTCAACCTGGCCAGCCTGATCTTCTGGCGGCCGCGCCAGGACGTGGGTGACACGGCCCTGCTGTTCGCCCTGCTGGTCGACGTCGCCGCACTGACCGCACAGCTGCACCTCAGCGGCGGGATCACCAATCCGTTCGTGTTCCTGTACCTGCTGCAGGTGGCGCTGGGCGCGGTGCTGCTGCCGGGCTGGGCCAGCTGGGTGGTGGTGGCGGCCAGCAGCCTCGGCGCGCTGGGGCTGGTGCTGTTCCCCGGCCAGGTCAGCCTCACCGTCGACCCGTCACGCGGCATCGCCGATCCCTACGTGCAGGGCCTGCTCGCCTGCTTCCTGCTGGCGGCCGGGCTGGCGGCGTTCTTCATCGGCCGCATCGCCCGCATCCTGCGCGACCGCGACAGCCGCCTGGCCGATCTGCGCCAGCAGGCGGTCGAGGAGGAACACATCGTACGCATGGGCCTGCTCGCCTCCGGCGCGGCGCACGAACTGGGTACCCCCCTGGCTATCCTGTCGGTGCTGCTGGGGGACTGGCGGCGGATGGCGCCGTTCACCGAGCATCCCGAGCTGCAGCAGGACCTGGACGAGATGCAGACCCAGCTGGCCCGCTGCAAGTCCATCGTCACCGGCATCCTGCTCTCGGCCGGCGACGCCCGCGGCGAAGCGCCCGCCCACACCACCCTGGCGGTGTTCCTGGACGAACTGGTCAGCGAATGGAGCGCCACCCGCCCGGTACAGACCCTCGACTACCGCCGTCACCTGGATGCCGACCTGCCGATCGTCTCCGACTCGGGGCTCAAGCAGATGATCGGCAACATCCTGGACAACGCCCTGGAGGCCTCGCCGGAGTGGGTGGGGTTGACGGTCAGCCGCGAAGGCGAGCATGGCCAGTACCTGCGTCTGAAGGTCGGCGATGCCGGCCCCGGCTTCACCGCCGAGACTTTGGCCAATTTCGGCAAGCCCTACAATTCCAGCAAGGGCCGGCCCGGCGGCGGCCTGGGCTTGTTCCTCTCGCTCAACGTCGCCCGCAGCCTGGGCGGGCGCCTCAGCGCCGCCAACCGTTCGCCGCGCGGCGCCGAGGTCACCCTGGAGCTGCCGCTCTCCTCGCTTTCGCTGGCCAGCGACGACTCCGCCCCTTCCGACCTGGACGATTCCGATGACGACTGAAGCCCCCGATCCGCGCCGCCTGCTCGTGGTCGAAGACGACGCGGCCTTCGCGCGCACGCTGGTGCGCTCGTTCGAGCGCCGTGGCTACGAGGTGCGGCACGTATGGGCCCAGGAGGAACTGCCCGGCGTGCTCGCGGACTACTCACCCGGCTACGCGGTGGTCGATCTGAAGCTGGCGGGCGGCAGCTCGGGCCTGACCTGCGTGCAGGCGTTGCACGCGCACGATCCGTCGATGCTGATCGTGGTGCTGACCGGCTACGCGAGCATCGCCACCGCGGTGGAGGCGATCAAGCTGGGCGCCTGCCACTACCTGGCCAAGCCGTCGAACACCGACGACATCGAAGCCGCCTTCGGTCGTGCTCAGGGCAATGCGGGAGTGGGTCTGGGCGAGCGCCCGACCTCGATCAAGACCCTGGAGTGGGAGCGGATCCACGAGGTGCTGGCAGAGACCGGGTTCAACGTGTCGGAAACCGCGCGCCGTCTGGGCATGCATCGCCGGACGCTGGCGCGCAAGCTGGGCAAGCAGCAGGTGAAGTAGCGGGGGCGTGTCGCGGAGCGATCGCCCGTCCGCGCGAGGTTTTGTTTCGCGCAAAGACAAACCCCCAGCCGATTGGCTGGGGGTTTGAGGGTAAAGACCCTGGCGATGACCTACTCTCGCATGGGAAGCCCACACTACCATCGGCGCTGTTGCGTTTCACTTCCGAGTTCGGGATGG
>NZ_PDWL01000023.1 GCF_010093185.1 Pseudoxanthomonas jiangsuensis
ATTACATCGAGATGTTCTACAACCCGATCCGCCGGCATGGTTCCGCTGGCGGACTGTCACCGGTAGAGTTCGAACGGCGCTACGCGCAAAGTGGCAACTGAGTGTCTACGGAACTCTGGCCGGTCCACTGCTCGGCATCGGGCTGCACCAGCACCTCGGCGAACATGCCCGGCACCAGCCGACGCTGCGGGTTGCGCAGCACAATTCGCGCCCGCTGCGTGCGACTGGCCATGTCGACCTGGGGAAGCAACGCCTGGATCTGTCCGGCAAAGCGCTCTGCCGGCCATGCACTGACCGTGGCCTGCACTGAGGTCCCCGGTCGCAAGGTGCCCAGCGCCGCCTGGGGCACCGAGGCCTCCAGCCACAGCGTGTCCAGCCCATTGATCTTGAAAAGTGGCGTACCGGGCATCACCGTCTGCCCCTCGCGTGCAAGGATCTCGGTCACGACACCATTGTGGTCTGCGCCAAGCACGACGCCACTTCTGACCGAGGCGCCAGAAGGAACGCCCAACGAACGCAAACGTTGTTGCGCGGCGCCCTGTAGCTCACGCGCGCTCGCGGACTGAGCTTGGCTCAGCGCATGGGCTTCGGCGATGGCGGCGTTCCATGCCGGGGCCTGCACTGTGGCCAGCGCTTGACCACGACGAACCTCGGTAAACGGCGCCTTTACCTGCACGTGGGTGATCAAGCCTTCCATGCGCGCACTGACCACGGTTTCCTGGGTCAGATCCCACGTCAGCGTGCCCGGCACGCGTACGGCACTTCCTAGTGACTCTACCGCCACTTCTTGAGTGCGTATGCCCACGTTCTGCTGCAGGCGCGGATCGATCTGCGTTCCGCCCCCCATGGCCTCATCTGCGTATTTGGGCAGCAACTCCATATCCATGAACGGAGATTTGCCCGGCTTGTCGAATCGCTGCTCCGGCGCCATGGGGTCGTACCAGTACAGCACCTTGCGTGCTTGATCTGCGCCGCTCTTGCCGATGGGTGGGGTGGTATCAGAGGTTCGAGTCATCCAGGCATAGCCGCCGGCAAAGCCGAGCGCGAGCAACCCGAGGGCCACGGCGAGCTGTGTGAGACGCGTTTTGGTCGGGCTCATGGCGTGTTCTCCTCATGGGGCAGCAGATAGGCCAGTGCCGCCCAGGCACGGCCCTGTTCGCCCAGCAGGCGGGCGTTCTCCAGTTGCAGTTCGATCTCATCGCGCCGCGCTTCCAGCCACGGCTGCAGGTCGGCACCGGCGCCGTAGGCAGCCAACGCCGTGCGTGCGCGATCGCGCGCCAAAGGCAGGCTCTGCGTGTTCTGACGCTCTAACTGGCCGGTTAATCCGCGCCATCGCGCCATCGCGCGGTGTACCGACTCGGCTTGGATGCGCCGGGCCTCATCGCGCTCTGCGGACACCGCCTCCAGCTCGGCCCGTCGTGCCGCGATGCCTCGTGCTTGGCGGTTCTTCTGGAACAGCGGCAGGCCCACGCCCACTTCCACCATGAGCATGTCGCTGCGCGCCATGCCGTCGGGTGCGCGCTCGCGACGTCCGTAGGTGAGTTCTACACTCCAATCCGGACGGGTCTGGGCCACCGCCGCATCCACCTGGGCCTGGGCAACGTCCTGGCGTGCCTCCCAGGCCAGTAGCGGCGCGTGTTGGTCCAGCTTGGCCAGCAGTTGGGTGGGCTCCAATGGCAACTGCGAAAAATCCGGGGCCGGACCGCTGGCCAGTACCGTTTCAGGTGAGATACCCAACCATCGCGCCAGACCGGCCTGTGCCGCGGCGTGCTCCGCATGTATCTGTTCGAGGCGATCGTCCAACTGCAGTAGCGCGGCCTGGGCGGCAAGCACGTCGCTGGCCCCTGCCGTGCCGCCTGCCAAGCGCGCACGCGCCGCACGCTCGGCGATGCGCGCCGGCTCGCGCAAACCCTCCAACGCATCTACGGCCTGCTGGGTACTCCACAGCTCGATCCAGGCCTGCGCAGCTGCTTGGGCCACCATCTGTTGTTCGGCCAACGACAGTGAGCGCGCTTGCGCCAGCGTCGCTTGAGCCAGCGCTTGCTCGGCACGTCGTTTCGCACGCGCAGGAAACTCCTGCATCAGACCGACCTGCTGGGTGGTCATCTCATCGGCGCGCAGGCTGAAGGCATCGGGTCCGCTGACGGGCCAGTTCGCCAGCCCCACGATCAAACGTGGGTCGGGCAGCGCGCCAGCACGCGCGGCTTCTTCAGTACTGGCATCGATCTGGGATCGGCGCACCTGCAGGGTAGGGGCGTTGGCAAGCGCCCGTTGTGGGGCTTCTGTGTAGCTGATCGGGATAGCGGGCGGTGCTGCCACCACAGGACCACTGAGCGCCAGGGCAAACACGAATCCACACGCCATCCTGCGCCTTGCATGCAAGAAGAAAGACATCTCCATAAGACCTCCGGACAAACGACAACGAGCGCGCTGCAATGCATGCAGCACGAGCACGGGTCAATCCAGGAGGGGGCTTAAATCAGCAGGCTACAGAAGCGCTGCAGGGGAGGCGGATCGGACACGCACACCGGAACATCCCGATAGAACTGCGCGTGTACCGGTGGCAACAGAGCCTGCGCCAGCGCGAAGGCGACCAGCGCCGGCTGGTAAGGCACTTGAGGGGCCTTCGCATCGGCCGTGGTGATGTGATCGCGCAGGCAATGCTGGTCGCACAACGCCGGAGCATCGGGATCCGGCGCGGGCATCTCTTCGCAACTGACCATCAGGGTCGCTTGTCCAGCTTCCACCGATTCCAGCGGACAGGCGTAGGCCACCAGCGCCAGCTGCTGCAACAGCAGCGCCCACAGTCCCAGCCATGCCAGTCGGGCACGAGGGCGGGAACGCCGCCATCGCCTGAGCAGCTTCACCATGACAGCTCACGCACGCCCGAAGCAGCGCCTGCGGACGCTGGGCGGATCAGGGTAGGGGACGTGCCAGCTCTCATGATGGCCAGTCTAGCCCTCTTGGGGCCGACTGGCATTGATCAAGATCAAGCCGCAGCAAGGTTCCAGCGTAAGGCAAGCTGCACAAATAGCGGTATCCGAATGGCCTCCGCGGCCTGCCTGGCTCCGGATCTAACACCATTGGTCCTGGCTAGTCGCCTTACGCTGTGAAAATTCCCCGCTCCAATCAACTCAGAGGAGAGCGGGGTAATGGAAGCTTGCAGTCTGCCATTTACCTCGCTGCCGCCTCGGCTTCGTGGAGCTTTGCAAGCTCCTCGTATTCCGTAGCGGCTTCTTCCTTCAACTTGACCAGCTTATCGCAGTGTCTGGCCAGAGTTTGGTCCGTGGCCGTCCCACTCTTGAAGGCTTGATGATTATGGCGATACGTGTTGCGCATCGTCTTGTGCGTTTCGGCTTCTGCCAGGGCTTCGCGGGCCAGCGTGCGGTAATACGCGGCGATGGCCAGATGGTTCTCCGGCTTGTCCGCGATATCGTTCAGGAGCGTTATGACCGGTTCTTCGGTGGGCTGCTGCGCATAGACCGGAATGGCTACGGCGAACATCGCACACAACATCATGACCCAAGACGCTTTGACAGACTTCATTGAAATCTCCTGATGGGCTGGGCAGGTATGCCCGGTGCCAGCCTAGGAAAGCCCTTCTTTCATCTGAATGACCCATTCATTACATTTCTGCAATGCGCTGGTCACTTCGGAGGCGGCTGAGTGCGTCCACGAGAGGAGCGAATTCAATACGCGCATCATTGATCCAAAGGTCTTGGTTGAATGACGAGACGATTGCAGCATCGTAATGGCGGGGTCATCCCGTCGACAGCTTGCCGTACGTAGGGTGGAAGCGAACAAGCCGGCCACAGACGCGGACCGGTTTCTTTTGTGGGTGCGCCGCATCCGCCGGTTCCCGATGGGAATCGCCGCCAACTTATCGGAGGTTGTCATGAGGCATTATCGTCGGCCGTCACTGGTGATCGTTTGTTTGCTTGGTGGGATGCTCGCCGGCTCAGCGCTGGCCGATGACGACAAGCACAAGCATGGTCAGTCAGGCGCCATGGGGCAGTCGCCCGCCAGCATGAGCGCCCCAGCGGCGCCCCATCCCCCGGCGGCACATGCTCCGGGTCCGCAGTCGCCTGCTTCCCCGAATTCGCCTGCCACGCCCGACGTCATGGCTTCGCATATGGAGGAAATGGCAACGATGATGCGTGAACGGGGAAAGGCCATGGAAGCGATGGGCCGCCAGATGCAGGAAGGCAGCACGCAGATGCATCAGCAGGCCATGTCGATGAAGGCAGGAGACACGTCCACGCACAATGACATGGACATGTCCGCCGCGATGCAGCACATGGAACAGATGAAGAAGGATATGGAGAACTGCGAGCGGCAGATGCAGCAAGTCGATTCGACCATGCAGAAGATGGATTCGAGCATGGGCGGCGGCATGGCCAAGAAGAAGATGGGCCATATGTAGGAGGCGGCCGCTGTGTCGACGGAGAGCTTCATGGGGTGGAGGCGAATCGTTGCCCTGGCCGTGCTGGCGATGTCGCTGGCGTATGCTGCGGCCGGCGCTCAGACAACCGCCGATCCGCACGCTGTTCATCCACCGAACAAGACCAACAGCACGGCGGCCGCTGGAACGACAGCCGCGCAAGACAGCAGTTCGATGGGTGGCATGCCGATGGAACCCGCGCCGTCGGCTGACGCGCCGATGGGCGACGACGATCACGCTGACCAAGCCGCAAACATGGCGGCGCCGCAACCGGCTGTCGGGGGCGCATCGATGCAAGGCAGCAGCCCGATGCAGGGCATGCCGATGGGCACCCCACCCCCGGCTGACGCAGGCATGGGCGATGACGACCATGCCGCGCATCACCCTGACGCGGCTGGCGGCATGCCGGCTGCGGCAGGTGCGTCGATGGGCGGCTCCATGGGCGGCATGATGGACGACATGATGCGCGGCTGCCGCGGAGACGAGTGCGGTCGCGATCGGCGCCTCAACAAGCTGCTGTATCCCCAACTGATGGCTCTGCCGGACCTTCCGCCGGAGCGGCGTGCCAGCGTCGAGCAGCTCGCCCACCATCGGATGCACGAAGGCATCCAGCAGTTGGCGACCCTGTCGTCGGAGGCGTCGCATGCGGTTCAACGCAACGACTACGCCGGCTTGCAGGAGGCGTCTGATCGGATGCGCGTGGCCTGGGGCGAGTTTGACAGCGGCCTGTCGGCCTACCGCGCGCTGGCCGAAGGACAGGCGCCGCGCGGCATCGCGTTGGACTGGTTCCGTCGCGAAATGAATCTGACCGATCCCCTGACCACGGTCCCGGCGCACGGGGTCTTCGGCCTGTCGGGCTTTCACTACTTCACGATGGCGCTGCTGTCGGCTTTTGCCTTGCTGGGTGCGTGGATGTACGTCGCCCGCAACCGGCGTACGAACGCGGTGCTGGCCACGTTGCGCACGGGAGCACCGGCGTCTCCGGCGTCCTCCCCGGCACCGCGTGCCGGCGCATCGCCAGGCCCCGCGGTACAGGCACCTGCCGTTGCTTCGCCCGAAGGCGCCCCGCAGGCGCGCACGCCTGCGTCCACCACGGGCAGTTGGGTCGGCAAGCTGCGGGTCGCGCGCATCTTCCCGGAGACATCCCGGGTCAAGACGTTCCGCCTGGCACCCGTCGAGGGGACAGGTGCCCTGCCTTTCGAGTTCGAGCCCGGCCAGTTCCTCACGCTCTCCGTGCCCTCGGAAGGGAAACAGGTCAAGCGCTCTTATTCGATCGCCTCATCGCCATGCTGCCATGGCTGGTGCGACCTGACCGTCAAGCACGAAAGCGGCGGCATCGTGTCCGGATACCTCCACGAACACGTCCAGGAAGGCGATCTGCTCGATGCGTCCGGCCCGTACGGCCGCTTCACCTTCCGCGGCGTCGAGTCCGACAGCGTCGTGCTCTTGGGGGGCGGTGTCGGCATCACGCCGTTGATGAGCTCGATCCGCTACCTGACCGACCAGAGCTGGAACGGCCGGATCGACCTGGTCTACGCCTGCAAGGACCTGGAGAACGTGATCTTCCACGACGAGCTGAACCAGCTTGCCCGTCGGCATCCGAACCTGCATGTGTCCATCGTGTTGAGTGAGGAGTCATCAGAGGAGTGGACCGGCGCACGCGGGTTCATCACCGCCGAACTGCTGGGGCAGATCCCCGAGATCCGCTCGCGCCGCATCCACCTGTGCGGTCCGCCGGTGATGATGGATGCGGTGCGCAACGAGCTGGGCAAGCTGGGCATCGATCCGGCGTCGATACACTCCGAGCTGTTCCTGAGCCCGCCCAAGCCGGCGACGCCCGAACCGGGCCAAGCCGGCGACACCGCTGCGGCCGTGACATGCCGCTTCGAGCGATCCGGGAAAAGGGCGCCGCTGATCGCCGGCCAGACCGTCCTCGAGGCCGCCGAAGAAGTCGGCGTCCCGATCGAGTACGCGTGCCGGCAGGGCTACTGCGGCATCTGCAAGGTGAAACTGCTCTCGGGCGAGGTCACCATGGCGGTGGACGACAGCCTGACCCCGCTCGACCGCTCGTCGGGGATGATCCTGGCCTGCCAGGCGAAAGCGTCGGCCGACATCTCGGTGGATGCCTAGATGGGCAGGCACGATCGCATCGCCGCGACGATCATCGTGTCGATGCTGGCGGTGCTGTGGCTGGGCTTCCTGGTACACCGCGCTCCGTTCTTCGCCGGTAGCCTGTGGGGTGGCGTGTTCGGCGTCGTGGGCGCCGCGTTCTTGCTGGTGCCGCTCGTCTACACCGTGGTCAAGCGCAGCGCCACGCTACGCCGCGCATTCACCCGCGAGCACAGCTTCGCCGCATTGCTGCAGGCGCACGTGTATTTCGGCCTGATCGGCGCGCTGCTGGCCATCATCCATAGCGGGCACAAGTTCCAGAGCGTGCTCGGGATCGCGCTGACGGCGTCGATGCTGCTGAGCGTGCTCACCGGGTTCATCGGCCAGCATTACCTGCGCTACGTCGCCGAGAACATCCGCGAGAAGAAGACACAGCTCGACGGCCTGTGGCGCCTCCTGGATGGGGCGTACTGGGCCTACGCGCAGGCGCCGGCAGGCGGCGCCGGCACGGCCAAGGCCGGCGCCGAACTGCTGCCGCTGGCGTCCGGCGCCGGCGACCTGCAGTACTCAATCCAGTTCCAGGAGCGGGTGCGCAAGCTGTTCACCGGCTGGCTGTCGGCGCACATCGCGTTCTCGATCGTCTTCTATCTCCTGCTGGCGCTGCACATTTGGGCCGGCATCTACTTCGGGCTGCGCTGGTTCAGATGAGTCGAAAGGGAACGATCATCGTCGCGCTGCTCGCGGTGCTGGCGTCGGTGGCAGCACTCGCGCTGTGGAAGGCGGTGCCGCAGACGCTGCACGTCGCGACGTGGCAGAGCATGGCCTCGCCTGGCCCACTGTCCAGCGCGCATGCGTTCCTGCAGGAGGATTGCGCGGCGTGCCACACGCCGGTCAAGGGGGTGCAGGATGCGACCTGCGTTGCCTGCCATGCCAACGAAACCGCCCTCCTGCAGCGGCAGCCGACGGCGTTCCATGCCGACATCGCCGAGACGAACAACTGCGTGGCCTGCCACAAGGAACATGACGCCGGTCGCAGCCTGCGCGGCATGGACCATGCGGCGCTGACCGACATCATCGTGCGATGGCTCGATCGTGCTCCGGAGCGCCACGAGGGCGCGCTGCTGCTCGCGCACGTGAAGGCGCACAGGCCAGAGGCGCTGCCCGGCAACGTCTCGCTCGCCAGCGGCATGACCTACAAGGAGACGCTGCTGGACTGCGCGAGCTGCCACAAGACCACGGACCCTCACGTCCAGGTGTTCGGAAACGATTGCGCGACATGCCACGGCACCGGCACGTGGTCGATCGCCGGGTTCAGGCATCCCTTGCCCAGTTCCACCGAGTGCGGCCAGTGCCATCTCGCGCCGCTCAGCCACTACAAGGAGCACTTCTCGATGATGTCCAAGCCGATTGCGGGTGTCCGGAATGCGCAGCCCGAGCAATGCTACCTCTGCCACCAGACCACGTCTTGGAACGACATTCGCGGGGTGGGCATCTACGACCACCATTGACCGGACAGGCCGATGAGCGTCGACTTGCCACATGCCGCCATCGGAATCGCGGTGGCTGGATTCGAGTTGTTCGGTGTCGGCGTCATCACGCTGGGAAGCCTGTTGGCGTGTGGGCGGTTCGCCTTCCTTCACACGAAGGTCGGGATGACGGCGCGCTATCACGCCCTGCGGCAGGAGCTCGGCGGCACGATCGTCTTGGGCCTGGAGTTCCTCGTGGCCGCGGACATCATCCGCACCGTCACCATCGATCCCTCGCTCCAGGGCGTGGCGATCCTTGCGCTGATCGTGCTGATCCGCACCTTCCTGAGCGTTGCACTGCAAATCGAGATCGAACGAGGATGGTCGTGGCGGCGCCGTCGACCGGCGGCGCCCGACCACCCGGATGATCCCGGCTGAGCGAACCGGCCCACACGCTCAAGGCACAGCGTCGTGCGACGACCGCGCTGGCGAGAGCCCCTTCGCTGCTTGCAGCCGATCAATGGGACTTGAACGCTCCGCCGGGCGGCGCGTCAGGGATCGACGCCAATCGCCTGGTAGCCCGCCTTGGTCAGGGCGGCTTTCACGATCTCGCTAGGCTGCTCGGACACGACCTGCACCCGTCGGGTATGAACGTCAGCCTGAACCCGGGCATCCGGGTCGACGGACTGGATGGCGCGCGTCACACCTCGGACGCAGCCGCCGCACGTCATGTTCTGGATGTGAAATGCGTGCATGGGGCACCTCCTGCTGATTTGTGTACGGTTAGGATGGGCCTTGCCATCGTTGGAAGGTCAAGGGTTTTCGCGGGCCATGCAGGGGTTGACCTTCCCACCGTAGGAACCCGCAGACTTGTTTACTGACCATTGCACCGGCGAGATGAACACCATGGATTCCGTTGCCCCAAGCGCCTCCCTGCGAACGAACGCTGTGCGGAAGACCGAACTCGCCATCGAGGGCATGACCTGCGCGTCCTGTGTCGGACGTGTGGAGCGCGCCTTGCGCGCCGTCCCTGGCGTGATGGCGGCGCGCGTCAATCTGGCGACGGAGCGCGCAGTCGTGGAAGGCGGCGCGGACTCCCCACTGCTGATCCAGGCCATCGACGACGCAGGGTATGCGGCACGGCCGATCGACCGGGCGGCCTTGCGCGAGGCCGATGACGCAGCCCGCAAGGAGGCCGAGCAGGCGGCACTGAAACGCGCGGTGGTCGTGTCCATTGCGCTGACCTTGCCGGTCGTCGCGCTGGAGATGGGCTCGCACCTCGTTCCCGGCCTGCATCACCTGATCGTGCGCACCATCGGCATGCAGTGGAACTGGATCATCCAGTTCGCGCTGACGACGCTGGTGATCCTCGGGCCAGGCCGGCGCTTCTATCAGCAGGGTTTCCCCGCGCTGTTGCGCCTGGCGCCGGACATGAACTCGCTGGTGGCGGTCGGCACCTTGGCCGCTTACGCCTACTCGCTGGTCGCGACCTTCACGCCCGCGCTGTTGCCCGCGCAGGCGGTCAACGTCTACTACGAGGCGGCGGCCGTCATCGTCACCCTGATTCTCATCGGCCGGTCCCTGGAAGCGCGGGCCAGAGGGCGCGCCTCCCAGGCGATCCAGCGGCTGGTCGGGTTGCAGGCGCGGACCGCGCGCGTGCGCCGTGACGGGCAGACGGCCGAGATCGCTCTCGGCGAGGTGGCGCCGGGGGATACCGTCGAAGTGCGGCCCGGCGAACGTGTACCGGTCGACGGCGAGGTGATCGAGGGCGACAGCTACGTCGATGAGTCCATGATCACGGGCGAGCCGGTGCCGGTGGCGAAGACCGCCGGCAGCGCGGTGGTCGGCGGCACGGTCAACCAGAACGGCGCGCTGGCGTTCCGCGCGACCGCAGTGGGCGAGTCCACGGTGCTCTCCCGGATCATCCGCATAGTCGAGGAAGCACAGGGCTCCAAGCTACCCATCCAGGCTCTGGTCGACCAGGTGACGTCGTGGTTCGTCCCGGCCGTGATCGGCGTGGCGCTGCTGACATTCCTGCTCTGGCTCGCCTTCGGCCCCTCACCGGCGCTGACGTTCGCGCTGGTCAACGCCGTCGCCGTGCTGATCATCGCCTGTCCCTGCGCGATGGGGCTGGCCACGCCCACCTCGATCATGGTCGGCACCGGGCGCGGCGCGGAAATGGGCGTGTTGTTCCGCAAGGGCGAGGCCTTGCAGTTGCTCAAGGATGCCAAGGTCGTCGCGCTGGACAAGACCGGTACGCTGACCGAAGGCCGGCCGGTGCTCACCGATCTGGAACTCGCCGAGGGCTTCGACCGGGCGCAGGTGCTGGCGCGGATCGCGGCCGTCGAGGCGATGTCGGAACACCCGGTCGGCCGCGCCATCGTGGAGGCCGCCCAAGCCGAAGGCCTGGTCTTGCCGGAGGTCGCCGGCTTCAGGTCCGAGACCGGGTACGGCGTCGAGGCCAAGGTGGACGGATTGGGTGTCCAGATCGGTGCCGACCGCTACATGCACCGGCTGGGGCTGGATGTGACCGCCTTCGCCGGCAACGCGCAACGGGTGGGCGACGAGGGCAAATCGCCGCTCTACGCAGCGATCGGCGGCAAGCTCGCGGCCGTCATCGCCGTGGCCGATCCGATCAAGGACACAACCCACGAGGCCATCGCCGCGCTCCACGTGTTGGGTCTCAAGGTGGCCATGATCACCGGCGACAACCGGCGCACGGCCGAGGCCATCGCCCGCCATCTGGGCATCGACGAGGTGGTCGCCGAGGTGCTGCCGGAGGGCAAGGTGGAGTCGGTGCGCAGGCTCAGGGCCTTGCATGGCCATCTGGTGTTCGTGGGCGATGGCATCAACGACGCGCCGGCCTTGGCGGAGGCCGAGGTGGGTATCGCCATCGGCACGGGCACCGATATCGCGATCGAGGCGGCCGACGTGGTGCTGATGTCGGGCAGCCTCAAGGGCGTGCCCAACGCCATCGCGCTGTCGAAGAGGACGATCCGCAACATCCGGCAGAACCTGTTCTGGGCGTTCGCCTACAACGCGGCCCTGATCCCGGTTGCCGCGGGTGTGCTGTATCCGGCGTACGGCGTCTTGCTCTCGCCGGTCTTCGCGGCAGGCGCCATGGCGTTGTCGAGCGTCTTCGTCCTCGGCAACGCACTCAGGTTACGGCGATTCCAACCGCCGACGACGGCCGCGTCGGCTGGCCAACTGCCGGCTTCGAGGGGTGCCGCCGCTTCGGCGAGTTTCGGGGCGGCGGGCTTGGGACCGAAAGGAGAATGAGGTGAACATCGGTGACGCGGCGAAGGCCTCGGGTGTATCGGCCAAGATGATCCGCTACTACGAGCAGATCGGGTTGATTCCACCGGCTGGCCGCACGCACGCAGGCTACCGGGATTACACCGAAAAGGACGTCCACGTGCTGCGCTTCGTCCGGCGCGCGAGGGATCTGGGATTCTCCGTCGCCGAGATCGATGGCCTGTTGCAGCTCTGGCGCAACCGCCGCCGGCGCAGCGCCGACGTCAAGCGTATCGCCCTGGACCACATCGAGGATCTGCAACGGCGGATCGCCGACATGCAAGAGATGGCAGCGACACTCCAGCAGCTGCCGACATGCTGCTCGGGGGACGACCGTCCCGATTGCCCGATCCTGGCCGATCTCGAACAGGCGTCTGCGGCGGCGGCGAAAGAACCCAAGCGCCGACGCGGCGCGGTCGACGACCGTGGTGTCGGCAAGCGCAAGGCCCAGCGGGGGTAAGGCGCAACCGCCCAAGCATCGAGGCCTCTGGCAGGGCGAATGACCATGAAATGACGGGAATGTAATGGATGGGTCATCCCGCCGAAAGTGACCCCCTCCTAGGCTGGTCACCATGACGCGAGCACCACGCCCTTGCGTTCAACCCCGACCGTTGCCTGGATCCTGTGCGGCCCATCTGGCAAGCATTCCGGCCACCGTCACGTGGCTTGTCATGCGCACGCTGACCCGCGTTCCTCACCACGCTGGCGCTTTCTCCGGCGCGCGTGGCCGGCACCCAGATCGTGGCGATGGGCCGGGCGGGCTCGATGTCAGCCGATACCGATCATAGGAGGTCATGCATGCGATCCAGACTTTCAGGCACGAACGCCGCCGAGCAGCTGCTGCTGTCTCGAAGGCAGTTCGTTCAAGGATTGGCAGCGGGTGGCGCAGTGCTGGGCCTGGGACTTTGGCCGAAGCAGAGCTGGGCGCTCCGCTCCCCTGGCCAGCTCGAAGTCCTGTCGGGCACGCAGTTCGACCTGACCATAGGCGAGACCCTGGTCAACTACACGGGCAAGACGCGGCCCGCCATCACCGTCAACGGCTCGGTGCCTGCACCGATCCTGCGCTGGCGCGAAGGCACGCGGGTGCAGCTCAGGGCCCGGAATGACCTTCCCCCCGGCTCGATCCACGGCGACGCGACGTCGATCCACTGGCACGGCATCCTGCTGCCCGCCAACATGGATGGGGTTCCCGGCTTCAGCTTCGACGGCATCAACCGCGGCGAGAGCTACCTGTACGAGTTCGATGTCCGCCAGAGCGGAACCTACTGGTACCACAGTCATTCGGGGTTCCAGGAACAGGGCGGCATGTACGGGCCGCTGATCATCGACCCCATCGATCCGCCTCCGTTCTCCTACGATCGAGACTACGTGGTCTTCCTGTCCGATTGGACCGACATGGACCCGGCGCGCCTGTTCGCCCGGCTGAAGAAGCTGTCGGAGTACGACAATTACTACCAGCGTACGGTGGGCGACTTCTTCCGCGACGTGCGCCGGGACGGCTTGAGCGCGACGCTAAGCGATCGCGAGGCATGGGGACGCATGCGCATGACGCCGACCGACCTGTCCGACGTCAACGCGCATACCTACACCTACCTGATAAACGGGACCACGTCGCTGGGCAACTGGACGGGACTTTTCCGTGCCGGTGAGAAGGTGCGCCTGCGTTTCATCAACGGTGCGGCGATGACCTACTTCGACGTCCGCATCCCGGGCCTGAAGATGACGGTCGTCGAGGTCGACGGCCAGTACGTCCACCCGCTGACGGTGGACGAGCTGCGCATCGCCACTGCCGAAACCTTCGACGTGATCGTCGAGCCTACCGGGCAGGACGCCTTCACGATCTTCGCCCAAGACTCCGCGCGCACCGGCTACGTCAGTGGCACGCTTGCGGTCCGCGAGGGCTTGCGTGCTCCGGTACCGGCGGTGGACCCGCGGCCGCTGCTGACCATGGCCGACATGGGGCATGGCGGCCACGGTGCCCATTCCGGACTGGCGGCCGCATCGGCCGATCCGCATGCCGGGCATGGCGCCGCGCCGGCGCCGGACCCCCACGCGGGCCACGGGGCGGGGGCCGTGGCCGCCGATCCGCATGCCGGGCACGGCGTTCCGGCCGCACCAGGCGCGCACTCCGCGCATGAAGGCGGCGGCATGCAGATGCAGACTCATCCGGCCAGCGAAACGGGCAATCCCCTGGTGGACATGCGGACCATGACGCCGGAGCCGCGACTGTCCGATCCTGGGATCGGTCTGCGCGGCAACGACCGTAAGGTGGCGACGTATGCCGACCTGAAGAGCCTGTTCGAGGACCCCGACGGTCGCGAGCCGGGGCGCACGGTGGAGCTGCACCTGACCGGCCACATGGAGCGCTTTGCCTGGTCGTTCGATGGGATCAAGTTCGCCGACGCCGAGCCGCTGCGCCTCAACTACGGCGAACGCATGCGCATCGTGCTGGTGAACGACACCATGATGTCGCATCCGATCCATCTGCATGGCCTGTGGAGCGATCTTGAGGACGAACAGGGCAACTTCCACTTGCGCAAGCACACCATCGACATGCCGCCGGGCACGAAGCGCAGCTACCGGGTGCGCGCCGACGCGCTCGGTCGCTGGGCCTACCACTGCCATCTCTTCTTCCACATGGAATCCGGGATGTTCCGGGAAGTGAGGGTCGAAGAATGACGAGCGTGAGAACATCGATGCGTTGGGCTGCGCTGGCCGCAGCATTGCTGCTCCCTCCTGTCGGCGCCCACGCGCAGCACGCCGGTCATGGCCAGCCTGTCCCGTCGAGTCCGACTGCGAACCAGCAGGAAGAGGACGCGACGACAGCGCAGTCTCCCAATGCCGGCATGGACCACTCGCAGATGGATCATGGACAGCATGGTCGCCCACAGGTCGACCACTCGCAGATGGATCATTCGCAGCATGATCGTCCGCAGGTCGACCATTCGCAGGTCGACCATTCGCAGATGGATCATTCCCGGATGGGGGTGTTCGACTCGCCACGCGAACCCATCCCCGCCGTCACGGATGCCGATCGCCTGGCGGCATTTCCGACGCTGAAGGACTACCACAAGCATGGAACCAGCCTGAACTCCTTCTGGCTTATGGATCAGCTGGAAGGGGCGAACACGGATGAAGGCAGGGAGATCGCCTGGGAGGGAATCGGCTGGGTCGGTAGCGACATCAACCGCCTCTGGCTGAGGACCAAGGGGCACGCCCTGGACGAGAACCTGCAGCGCGCGCGGGTGGAGGCGATGTACGGACGCGCGATCCATCCCTGGTGGGATGCAGTGGTGGGCGTGCGCCGGGATTTCGGTGACTTCGGCGGAGGCGGAACGCCGCGCACCTGGGCCGCGTTCGGCGTTCAGGGGCTGGCGCCCTATAAGTTCGAGGTTTCCGCAACGGGTTACGTCGCAGAAGGCGGCAAGACGGCGGCGATCGTCGAGGCCGAGTACGACATGCTGTTCACCAACCGGCTGATCGCAAGCTGGGGTGTCGAAGCCAACTGGTTCGGGCAGTCCGATCCGGCGGAAGTCATCGGGTCAGGCTTGAGCACGGTAGAAGGAGGTGTGCGATTGCGCTACGAGATCACGCGGCAGTTCGCGCCCTATATCGGGTTCGAGCGCGAATGGAGCTTCGGCGAGACGTCCGACCTGCGCAGGCTCAGCGGTCATTCCCGAACCGACAACCGCTGGGTGGTCGGCCTGCGCTTGTGGTTCTGACGTAGATGCGTTTGGGGTTGGGGAGATGGCGGGGTGGTGCCATCGTAGGAGGGCCTGGAATGCAACCCGCATCAGGCCATCGAACACGAAATCGAAGGTCATATGCGTCCACCCCGAATCTCATCGTTGCGTCGTGGCATTCAGATTGTGGTCGCTGCCCTTGGATTCGGTTTGGCATGGTGGCGCCTGCGGAAGACCACGCCATCGGTGCTGGCGGAGCGTTTGCGCGAGACGCTGGAGGGGCTGGGCACGACTTTCGTGAAGCTCGGTCAAGGCTTGAGCTTGCGTCGCGACATGCTGCCCGACGCGTACCGCGTGGTGCTGGAGGACTTGCATAACCGGGTGCCGCCGTTCTCGTCGCAGCTTGCCGAAGCTGCCATCAAAGATGCGTTCGGCCAACCGGCGGCAACGCTGTTCGCACGGTTCGATGCAATTCCCTTTGCTGCAGCGTCCGTGGCCCAGGTTCATCGAGCCCGTACGCACGACGGGCAAGAGGCCGTGGTCAAGGTTCGCCGCCCCGGTGTCGTCTCCCAGGTCAAGACCGATCTTCTGCTGCTGCGCTTGCTGGTGAGGATTTTGCTTCCTGTGTGGCCGCAGCTCAGGCGGCAACAGCCGCTGGCGCTGATCGACGAACTCGGCATGCAGTTGCTTGCAGAAATCGATCTGGATCACGAAGCGCGGAATATGCGGCGTTTGCAGTCAGCAATCGCGGGGCTGCCAGGCGTCATGATGCCCCGCGTCGTCGAGCCCTATGTCTCGCCTAACGTACTAGTTCAGGAATACAGCAGCGGCGGCGTCGTCACCGACTTCGCCGGAAGCGACCGAGGGCGCGCCATTGCCGATCAGTTGTTCAATGCCTATCTGCACCTCTTGTTCGTTCGCGGCGTGTACCACGCCGACCCACATCCAGGAAACCTGTTCGCGATGGCGGACGGGCGCCTGTGCTTTCATGACTTCGGCTCGATCGGATATCTGGATCCGGCGGCGCGACGTGCGCTTGCACGCATGATCGCTGCCGTACCCTATGCGGACGCGGACGAGGTGTTGGACTCGGCGCTTCTCCTGGGCTTCATCGTTGTGCCCGTGGACCGTCGCGAGTACACGCGCGCCATCGGCGAGATTCTCGACGAACTGGAGAGCCTGCCCGTTACCGAGTGGTCGCTGGCCGAGATGGTGTGGCGGATCTCACGCCTGGGCGGAGGAGAGCGTTTCCGGCTGCCCCGGCATCTGCTGGTCCTGATCCGAACACTGTTCCTGGTCGAGAACACGATTCGCCAGCTCGATCCGGAGTTCAACCTGCTGGGAAGTTTCGAGTTCCACCGCGAAACCCTTGCCGCTTCGTTGAGCAAGGAGGCGGCCCGCAGCCGGCGGCCGGTGGCCGAGCGTGCTGCGCGCACGGCCGACAGCTTGTCGACGATCGCATCGGAACTGCTCAGGTCGGCGATGATGGATGATGGCAGGCCGAGCCTGACCATGTACCACCGGGGGCTTGAGGCATTGCAGGCCAACATCAGCCGGACCGGCAACAGACTGTCGGTCGCGTTGATCACGCTGGGGCTTTACCTTGCTGGATCGCTCTTGATGCAGCACAGCATTGGGCCTCGCATCTCGGGCGACATGCCGTTGTTCGCGGTCGTCGCGTATTTGCTGGCCCTATTGCTGTCGCTACGCCTGGTTCTGGCGATCTCGCGCTCCGGTCACTTGTGACGACTGGCGCCTAAGCCTTCATCCGCCGATCCACTACGCAACCAAGCCGCGAGCGCGAATCGTCAGGCCGCGCCGAGCCTTCCCGGCATGGCGCCGAACACAAGCGCGAACCACCATTCCATCGCCTCGTCGCGATGCTTGCGCCCATCTTCGATGGCCTGGGTAACCTGCGCGCTCGCCGCCTGCTCCTGCGCTGCGAAGGGGTTGTCCGCGGGCAATGGCGTCCGCTCCTTCCTGATCAGGGGCGCCAGGGCCGCGACGGCGTGCATCCAGGGGCTGAAGGCCTCCGAAAGCAGGTAGCGGCTGGTGCGCATCGGATGCAGCCATTCCAGCGCCGAGGCGCTCCAGGGATTGCTCATGGCGCTCAAGACGGGACTCACGAACGTCTTGTAGAACAATTCGTTCGTCTCCGACATCCCTCGCACTTTCTCGAACGCTGCATTAGGGACATCGAACCGCAGGTCCTCGACCTGTCGCTCCTCGAAACGGACGGTGTACTGCGACCGCGCGCAATCCGGGTCGCCGGTGGGGCTGTCGATCTTCATCTCGTAGAGGCCCGGGGCCAATGCCTCGACGTCCGCCAGGGTCTCCAGGATGGCCCGATGCTCGAAGCGGGCGACCTTCGCGGAGACGAAGATCCCCAGATGACCAACATGCGGGTTGGTCAGGTAGACGATGCGCTGATCCGCCTGCTTGAGCGCGTCCGTGTCGGGATAGACCACGGGAATCCAGCCCAGTGCCTGGTGAGGCGGCGTGATGTTGTCACCGTAGGAGGCGAAGACCACCAGCGGGTTGCGGATGCGCTTCAGGTCGACGGCGCAGTGCTCGTCGATCCGCAGCTTGCCTTCCTCGAGACGGTTGCCGATGAACAGGTTCTCGACAATGGCGACGATCTCTTCGCGGCTCATGAAGTACCAGGCATTCCACCAGCGCTCGAACTGGAGGAAGCGATCACGCTCGGTATCCACATGCGCGAAGAGGTTGGCGTACTTCTCCCACACGCCTTCCGGCTTGAGATTCTCGAAGTTCTGGATGAGCCAGGCGCCGTCGAAACGACCATTGCCTAGATCCGCGAGCAGATGGGTCATCCACACGCCGCCCACGAATCCTCCGGCGAGCCGCATCGGGTTCATACCCGCGGCGCCCGCCCAGTAGGACAGCGGCGATCCGTTGAGCACGACTGGCCCGCTCAGGCCCTGGCAGTCCGCCGCGAGCAGCGTGAGTGCCCAACCCGCCTGGCAGTTGCCGTACAGCACAGGAGGCTGGCCGGGATGGCGCCTCGCCACTTCCTCCACGAAGCGCCGCAGCGCCTGCAACACGTCCGCGAGCGTCTGGCCGGGACATGGTTCAGGATAAAACGAGACGAAGTAAACGGCATGGCCGCGATGCAGCGCGATACCGACTTCGGAGTCGGTCTTGAAGCCGCCGATGCCTGGGCCATGTCCGGCACGCGGATCGACGACCACCACGGGCGGCCTGGAGGCATCCAGGCAGTCTTCGATGCAGTGGTCCCCGGCCCGCGTGATGCGAAGGAGCGCGTAGTTGGCCGGATGCTCGAAGCGCCGGGCATCGAGCAGCGTTTCGTAGTCGAAGTCCAGCAGCGGAGGCTTGCCCGCGCGCTCGTGGGCGATCATGTCGTCGGCCCGCTGGCGCAGTGTGTCCCAGAACAGCACCGCGCGCTCGAACACGTCACGCGAGTAGCCCACTGCCTGAGCGAAGTCGTACACGGCAGAACCTGCAAGCGCTTGTTCGGCGGAATGATCTGTCGACACCGACGGCACGGCTGCCACGGGTGATGCGTGAACAGCCCTTTCGCTTCTGGATCTGCCCGCAGCGCGCTTCGCTGAACGAGTCCGGGTTTCACGTGGGCGCATCTTGGCCTCCAATGGAGATACTGCCGCGACGTCTCAAGTCGCGATTTCGATGATGTCCGGGTTCCGGGACGCATATTCCATGGCATAGGCCAGTTCACCCGCGGTGTCGGCGTGCAACTGAAGCAGCGGCTGTCCGATGCCGACGTCAGCTCCCAGCATGACCTCCATGGTGACGCCGGCGGCCTTGGCCTCGGGCGCACCGGCCAACTTAGCGAGCTGGGCAATCTTGCGGTTGTTGATCTGGACGATCCTCCCAGCACGCGCCGCAGTCAGGGGCCGGATGTGCAAGGCCCTGGGCGGCTCGCGCATGCCGCCCTGCGCCTGGCAGATCCGCTGGAACTTCGTCCAGGCCTGACCGTCAGCCAAGGTGGCCAAGGCCAGCGCATAGCCTGCTCCTGGCTCTGCCGCGCCGCCGATTTCGAGCGCGGCGCCGGCGAGCACTGCGGCCCGGTGCCGCAGATCGCCGGGCGCATCGGGTTTGTTCTGAAGGACGGCGAGAATATCGTGCGCTTCGAGGGCGGGGCCGATCCCTCGGCCCACCGGCTGGCTGCCGTCGGTGCGGATGCACGTCGCGGCCAACCCGAAGTGCGCGGCGACCGCGATCAGGCGGTCGCCCAGCCGATCTGCGGCTTCCTCCGTGCGGACCTTGGCGGTCGGCCCGACCGGGATATCGAGCACGACGTGATTGGAGCCCGCCGCGATCTTCTTGGACAGCACGGAGGCGATCAATTGCCCCTCGGTGTCCACGTCCAGTTCCCGTTCCACGCGAACGAAGATGTCGTCGGCGGGACTGAGATGCACAGCACCGCCCCAGGCGATGCAGCCGCCTTCCTGATCCACGACGCGCCGCATGGTGGCCAGGTCAAGATCCACAGGCGCCAATGTTTCCATGGTGTCGGCGGTGCCCGCCGGCGACGTGATCGCGCGCGATGAGGTCTTGGGCATCACCAGGCCGTGGGCTGCCACGATGGCGACGACGATCGGCGTGGTCCGGTTGCCTGGCAGTCCGCCGATGCAGTGCTTGTCCACCACCACCGGAGCGTTCCACGTCAGGCGCTCCCCGGCATCGATCATCGCGGCGGTCAGATCGACCGTTTCCTGTTCGTCCAGCGGCAGGGCCGCACTGGCCGTCAGGAACGCGGCTAGATGCACGTCCGTGTAGCGTCCCGCCGTCACGTCCGCGACGACGGCTTGCAGCGCGGCCGCATCGAGCCGATGGCCATAGATCCGCCGTCGAACGCTGGCCAAGGAGTCCAGGGCGGGGGCATGGGAGACCTCAATGGGGGCGCCCTCGGCGACGCCCAGTCGTTCCCAGGCGGATTCGGAGAGTGCGGCTTCGCCTGGCGCAACCAGATCGCCATCGGCCTGATAGAGCACTGCCTGCACCTGTCGCCCACCGGCCGAAAGCAACACCTGCGATCGTGAGGCGAGTCCCTCGGCGCGGCACACGTGGCAATCCGTGCGCATGACCGCAATCGACTGGTGTTGGGCATAAAGCCCCAGGCGCCGAGCGCGTAGCGTCGGCGGCGAATCGGCCACCTGGGCATCACGCGCGTTCATAGTTCGAACACCTGCCCGAAGCGCGGCACCGAGACAGGCCAGCCGTTCTCCTTGTCGATGCGTACGCGCAGTGCCTCGGAGGCCTCCGGTTCGCCATGCACGACGAAGATCCGCGAAGGCGCGTGCCGAAAACCGGAGAGCCAGCGCATCAGCTCGTTGGCATCGGCGTGCGCGGACAATTCCGGCAGGTTGGCGACCTGCGCATTGACCGGCACCCATTGACCGTGAATCCTGATTTCGCGTGTGCCTTGCAGCATCGCCTGGCCGCGCGTTCCTGCGGCCTGGTAGCCGGAGAACAGGATCGTGTTCTCGCGCTTGGGCGCGAACGCCGCGAGGTGGTGCAGCACGCGGCCGCCGGTCGCCATGCCGCTGGCCGAGATGACGACCTTGGGGAATCGGCTGGCGGTGATCTGCTTGGATTCCTCGACCTCGCGGGTATACGTGGCGATCCCGCAGGCGGCATGACAGATCTCGGCGGGCAGGCGGTGGTCGGCGAGGTGATCGCAGAGCAGCTCGCTGGCGTTGATCGCCATCGGACTGTCCAGATAGATGGGCACCGAACCCAGGCGCCCGGCCTGGCGCAGCTTCCAGAGGTAATAGAGCAGCAATTGTGCGCGGCCCACCGCGAACGCGGGAATGACAACCGTGCCGCCGCGGCCGACCGTTGTCTCGATGACGGCCCCGAGTGCTTCGGCGGCATCGCTCGGGGCATGGGTCCGGTTGCCGTAGGTGGACTCGATCACCACATAATCGGCTTCGGTCACGGGCTGCGGATCGAACAGCATCGGGTCGTCGTAGCGGCCGAGGTCACCCGAGAACACGATGCGCTTGCCGCCCCAGTCGATCTCCGCCGTAGCGGCACCCAGGATATGCCCGGCGTAGCGGAACGTCAGCGTCGCACCGTCGGGAAGCGGGGCCGGCTTGCCGAACGGCACATTGGAGAACTGCTTGAGCGCGCGCTCGGCATCCTGCACGGTATACAGCGGCAGGGCGGGCTTGTGCTTGCTGAAACCCTTGCGATTGGCGTACTCGGCATCCTTTTCCTGCAGATGGCCGCTGTCCTTGAGGATCAATTCGGCCACGTCGCGGGTTGCGGCGGTGGCGTAGATGCGTCCGCGAAAGCCATCGCGCACGAGTCTTGGCAGATAACCGGAGTGGTCGAGATGCGCATGCGTCAACACCACCGCGTCGAGTTCCTTCGGCGCGATCGGCAACGGCTCCCAGTTCAGCTCGCGCAGATTCTTTAGGCCTTGGAACAGGCCACAGTCGACCAGGATGTGTTTCCCGTTGTGGCTCAGCAGGTGCTTGGAGCCGGTGACGGTGCCAGCACCGCCGAACGAGGTGAGCTTCAAGAGAGGAATCCTCAGAGTGTGGAAGTCGCGGTGACGGAGTCGGCACCCGTCGTCGGGTCGATGTCATCGAGAGGTTCGGGTGGACGGCGATGGCGCACGAGGCTGGTCGCTGCCTCCGTGTCGGTGGCAAGGGCCTGTGCGATCAGCGGGGCCAGTGCAATCGCATTGCTCTGATGACGCACGGCATCGGTGGAGACGATGCGGCTGCATAGCTGCGCGAGTTGTGGATAGGCATCCTCGGCGAAGATGGCATGCACCACAGCGACCACGGGCAGCGCGAAGCCTTGCTGAGGCAGCTGCCGCGCGGCCTCGATCAGCGTGCGTCCGGAGGACGCAATGTCATCGACCAGCACGGGCTGGCGATCGCGCCAAGCGGACAGGTCGGACAATGCGACCTCGACATTGCGGTCGCCGTGGCGGATCTTGCGCAGGACTGCATGGGGTGCGCCGATGCGCTGGGCGATGGCCGCCACCCACTGCTCACTTTCCTCGTCCGGACCGATCACCAACGGCCTTTTCACCTCGCCGGTGATCCAGTCGGCCAGCAGCGGAGCGGCATGAAGGGTGTCGGCGGGCACGGTGTAGAGCGCCGACAGCGCCGGGTAACGGTGCAGATGGGGATCGACCGTTACCAGGCGGTCGAAGCTCGACGACACGAGACGGGCAAAGCTCCGGGAGGTGATCGCTTCTCCGGGGTGGAAGCGGCGATCCTGCCGCATGTAGGCCAGGTAAGGTGCGACCAGGATCACGTCGCGGGCACCGAGGTCGCGGGCGGCGTCGGCGGCGAAGACAAGCGACAGGAAGCCGGGATCGGGCTGGGCCAGGGTCTGCACGAGGACGACCGACTTGTCCGCCACCTCCGCGGCGATGCGCACGTAGCTTTCGCCGTCGGGGAATCGCCGGGTTTCCAGCTCTCCCAGCTCCCACCTTCCAGCGACCGCCAACTGGCGGGCGAATGCTTCGTTGCCGGGAAGGGGAAGGATCACTCGGCTGGAGGAATCTGTCGTAGTCATGTTTGTCGCCTGTAGAAACGGAGAAGCTGGGCATTGATGGCGACGATCACCGTGCTGGCCGACATGAAGACGGCGGCGATGGCAGGCGTCATCAGGAAGCCCGTACCGAAGGTGATGCCCGCCGCCATGGGCACCGCAATCGTGTTGTAGCCGGTCGCCCAGATCAGGTTCTGCACCATCTTGCGGTAAGTGGCGCGAGACAGGCCAAGGATGGCGCCGACATCGCGCGGATCGCTGCGCACGAGCACGACGTCGGCCGACTCCACGGCGACGTCGGTGCCCGCGCCGATGGCCACGCCCAGGTCGGCCTGGACCAGCGCCGGGGCGTCGTTTACGCCATCGCCCACCATGGCGACCGATAGCCCGCGGGCCTGAAGCTCCTGGATCTTCTGCGACTTCTGATCCGGGAGCACCTCGGCGAAGTACTCTGAGATCCCAAGTTCCTTGGACACCGATTCGGCCACGCCTCGGGCATCACCTGTCAGCATCACCGAGCGAATCCCCAGCCGGGTCAATTCGGCGATGGCATCCCGGGATTCGGACCGAACGATATCGGCAAGCGCGAACAGTGCGCGCGGCTGACCATCGCGTTCGAGTACGACGACGGTCTTGCCTGCCGATTCGAGCTGTCCCAGCCGCTCGTGGGTAATGGCGTTGCCCTGGCGGGCCAGATGACCTGGGCTGACGATGCGCACGCGCTCGTCGCCCACGTTGGCTACGATGCCTTCGCCGGTGATGTTGCGCACGTCGCTGGCCTTGGGGATGGCGATGTCGCGGCGCTTTGCCTCGGCCACGATGCCATGGGCGATGGGATGTTCCGACTGGCTCTCGGCCGCCGCGGCGAAGGCCAACTCCTGGCGCTCATCGCCCTCCTGCAGCATCACGATGTCGCTGACCCCGAATCGTCCCTCGGTCAGCGTGCCCGTCTTGTCGAACACGACCGCATCCAGTCGGCGCGCTCGCTCAAACGCCGCCCTGTCACGGATCAGCAGGCCGTTGCTCGCGCTCAGCGACGTGCTGACCGCGACCACCAGGGGCACAGCCAGTCCGAGCGCGTGCGGGCAGGCGACGACCATGACGGTGACCATGCGCTCGATGGCGAAGTTGAGCGGCGCGTCGAGCACCAGCCACCAGACCAGCAGCGTGCCGACGCCCACGGCCAAGGCGATGTAGGTCAGCCAGGCGGCAGCGCGGTTGGCGATGTCCTGCGTGCGCGAGCGGGTCTGCTGCGCCTTCTTGACCAGGTCGATCACCTGCGACAGATACGTGGCATCGCCAGTTGCGGTGACGCGTATGATGACGGCGTTCGCGCCGTTGATGGCCCCGCCGATCGCGGTGGCACCGACTCCTTTGGCGACCGGGCGGGATTCGCCGGTGAGCATGGCTTCGTTGAAGTCCGAGGAGCCCTCGGTGATCTCCCCGTCCACCGGCACCTTGGCGCCGGGACGGACGATCACGCGGTCGCCTGGCTGTAACGCACTGATCGGCACGTCGTGCAGGCTGCCATCGGCATCGATGCGGGTGGCACTGTCGGGCAACAGCTTGACCAGTTCCTCCAGGGCACGCGACGCCCCCATGACCGAGCGCATCTCGACCCAGTGGCCCAGCAGCATGATCGCGATCAGCGTCACCAGTTCCCAGTAGAACTCCTGCCCGGGAAAGCCGAAGGTCACTGCCACCGAGAAGATGTAGGCGGCCGAAATGGCCAACGCGATCAGCGTCATCATCCCGGGCTGACGCTTGCGCAGTTCGGAGACGACGCCGACCAGGAAGGGCCAGCCGCCGTAGAGATAGGCGACGGTCGACAGGGCGAACAGGAGGTAACGATCGCCTGTGAATGCCAACGCCTCGCCCAGGCCGAGCGCGTGCTGGATCATGGGCGACAGCGCGAGGACAAACGGGGTCAGCAGCAGCGTGACCCAGAAGCGTCTGCGGAAGTCGGCGACCATGGCGCCATGGTCATGGCCGGCATGGCCTGCGTGACTCGAACCGGCGGCGCTTACGACGGCGCCGGTGCCGGGTGGAGACGCATGGACGTGTGCGCCGTGATCGTGCTGGTGGTGTGCGTGCGGGTCATGGTGACTCATTCGATCTGGCCTTCTTTATTGTTGAACAAGCGCCCAAGCCGCGGCACGAATGCAGGCACGTCGCTCGCGTAGCGTCGATACTGATCCCCGAACGTCGCTTCGACCTCGCGCTCCTCCCGCTTGGCGAGCCGCCAGTACATGACCAGCAGAATCGGCAGCATCACGCCCGTCACGAGTGTGGGCCATTGCAGGAAGAATCCGATCAGCACCAGGATGAAGCCCACGTACTGCGGATGCCGCACATGGGCGTACGGCCCGGTGGTGGCAAGCGATCCGGCGCGTTGAGCCTCGTGCAACACCCGCCAGCCCGCGGCGATCAGCCAGAACCCGCTGCCGATCAGCACGTAACTGGCCAGGTGGAACGGATTGAGATGAGGATCTCCCGACCAACCGAAGAGTGCGGGCCAGATGTGGCCGGCGTCGTGGGACAGCGGGTCCAGTCCCGGGAAACGATTGCCCACCCAACCCGCCAACAGGTAGAGCGTCAGCGGAAAGCCGTACATTTCCACGAACAGGGCGACGATGAAGGCGGAAAACGCGCCCAGCGAGCGCCAGTCGCGCGCCGTCGTCGGCTTGAAGAAGCTCAGGGCGAACAGAATGAAGATGCCGGCGTTCACCAGCGCCAGAAACCAGAGGCCGTAGGCGGGCGGGTTACCGGTCATCGCGGTCGCCCTCCTCCCGATGCGTCTGGTGGCCACCGTGACCGCCGTGACCGCGGTGCAGGAAGAAGTGCATGCCGATGCAGATCACCAGGGGCAGCAAGAGGGGGAGCGCACCGAGTACGTGCGCCCGATGCTCCAGCCACAGGAAGAGTCCCGCGATAGAGAGAAAGACGCACACGGTCAGGACGGCGGGGCTGCGCCAACCGCCTCGCTTCCGATCAGGAATTTCGCTCATCTCGATGCTCCAGGGCGCCAGTTAAGAATGGACGGGACAATTGGCGACGATGCCTCCTGAGCGTAGAAAGGCGTCGCTGTCGGGTCAGTTACGCGTTGATTACATTCATGTAATCACCACGTCATCGTTGTGGCAGATGGCGTCTTGCAGTGTCAGTAGCAGCCTGGCTTGCCGACCTGGTCGGGTCGGCGCTCGAAGCGGTCGTGGAGATTGGACGCGATGAAGCAGCACATTGTCGATCGGAGGGACGCGCTGAGCGGCATCCTGCTCCTGGTGCTCGGCCTCCTCACCATGGGGACTGCGGTGTTCTTCCTAGTGTTGCGCCCCGCGCTTCTGCCCGAGGATATCCGGCACACCGGTATCGACCCAGGCACGTTGCCCCCGGCGTTCCTGGAATGGCTCGGCACCGTGTTCCGCACCTGGGGTGGTTTCATTGCCGGATTTGGCGTCCTGCTGCTGGGGATTGGAGGCTTCCTGCTCTCCGGCCGGGCGCGATGCCTGTACTGGGCCACGGCCATCGGTGCCGTCGTCGCGTTTGGGCGCTTCCTGTTCAGCAACATCCTCCTGGATTCGGATTTCCTCTGGTTCATTTCGGCCCTGTTCGCGCTGGCCGCCGCAACCGCGATCAGCCTGCTGCTGAGGCGCGGACGCTGACACGATCGTTTGGCATTCACTCGTTCAACGCCGCTCCGGCCCAAATGGTGACGAAATGATTACTGATATGTAATCTTTGCGTCATCCTTATGGCAGCTTCGCCTCGGTAGATTCCAGTGACCCATCATGATCCATCCGTCGTGGCGGGAGCCGGAAGCACGAACGAGTGCGGGCATAGGGCTGACATGAAACTTCTGGTTGTCGAAGACGAGCACAAGACGGCGGACTACGTCCGTCAAGGGCTGATGGAGGCCGGGTTCGTCGTCGACTTGGCGCGCGATGGGCCCGACGGCCTGCACATGGCCACGACCGAGCATTACGACCTGATCGTGCTCGACGTCATGTTGCCGGGCATGGATGGGCGGAAAATCCTGCAAACCATCCGGGCGGCAGGCAACCAGGTGCCGGTGCTGTTCCTGACCGCTCGCAGCAGCGTCGACGATCGCGTCCAGGGATTGGAGTTGGGCGCCGACGACTACTTGGTCAAGCCGTTCGTGTTCTCGGAACTGCTCGCGCGCGTCCGGACGTTGTTGCGCAGAGGGGGTTCGCCTATTCCGCACGATCGCATCCAGATTGCGGATCTGGAGTTGGATCTGGCGCGCCGTCGTGCCACGAGGGCCGGGCAGCGTATCAACCTGACCAGCAAGGAGTTCGCCTTGCTCGAACTGCTGGCGCGTCGCCAAGGCGAGGTGCTGCCGCGTTCGCTGATCGCCTCGCAGGTCTGGGACATGAATTTCGACAGCGACACCAACGTCATCGACGTCGCGATCCGGCGGCTGCGCGCCAAGATCGACGACAGCTTCGAGCCCAAGCTCATCCAGACCGTACGTGGCATGGGCTACACGTTGGACCTGCCGGATGCCTGACCGGTTTGCCTTTCTGCGGCGTCCGGCTTCGCTCTCCGCACGGGTCACCGGCCTCGTCGGCATCGCAATGATGGTGGTGCTCCTGCTGTTCAGCTGGGTCAGCGTGGGATCCCTCGACCGGCATTTCGCCGAAATGGATGAGGAAGAGTTGGGCGTGATCGCCAGTTCGGTCATCCGGGCACTGGGCGAGGTGCAGGACGGAAGCGATACGCAGGCCTTGCGCCGTGCGGTTCGGGGGCATCACGGGGTCTACTACTATGTCGCTGATGCCGGCGGAAAGACGCTGTACGCGCCGAAGGACGGTCCGGACCTGGCGAGCTTCGCCCGGCGCACACCTCCCGTCCCTCTGGCGGACAGGCAAAGCATGACGATATGGGAAGAGAACGGGAAGTCCTATCGAGGTGGCGTCATCCAGGTCGGGGGCGACACCAGTCTGAGCGGTACCTACACGATCGCCGTGGCGATGAACATCGGCGGCCATCTCGAATTCATCCGGAGCTTCAAGCGCATCCAGTGGTGGACCATCTGCGTGGTCATGTGCATCGCGATCCTTGTCGCCTGGTTCGCGGTTCGCTGGGGGCACATTCCGATCCACAGGGCGAACGAGAAGATTCGCGCGATCACCTCGTCCAAGCTGTATCTGCGATTGGATCCCAAGGCTGTACCGGTCGAGCTGGAAGAAACCATCGCGTCCTTCAACGACATGCTCGGGCGCATCGAGGATGGGTTCGAGCAACTGGCGAACTTCTCGGCCGACATCGCCCACGAGTTGCGCACGCCGGTCACGAACCTGACCACGCAGACGGAAGTGGCGCTCGGTCAGGCCCGCTCGGCCGACGAGTATCGGGAGATTCTCTATTCCAACCTGGAAGAGTTCGGGCGCCTGAACCGCATGATCAACGACATGCTGTTCCTGGCTCAGACCGAGAACGATCCGGGCAATCTGAATCTGGAGAGCGTGGTCCTTGAGGACGCCGTCCGGGGGCTGTTCGAGTACTTCGAGGCCTTGGTGGAAGAGCGAGGCGTGAAGCTCGAACTTCGCGGCCGCACGACACCGATCCGCGGTGATCGGGAAATGCTTCGCCGGGCGCTCAGCAATCTGATCTCCAATGCGATCCGGTACACGCCCAGTGGCGAAACCATCACCGTGAGGTTCTCGCAGAAGGATCGGGACGTCATCATCAGCGTGGAGAATCCCGGCGAGAAGATTCCACCCGAGGAGCTCTCGCGCATCTTCAACCGCTTCTACCGGGTGGGGCACGCCGCCCACCGAAAGGGCGAAGGCGCCGGGCTGGGACTGGCCATCGTCAAATCCATCGTCGAGGCGCATGGCGGGTCGGTCAGCGCGCTGTCCGACGAGAAGCTGACCAAGTTCTACATCCTCTTGCCGTTGACCGAGAGCTGAAAACACGTTCTTCATCGCCGCGCGCAGGCGGGTGATGGGGCATCGAGAGCTGCGGACTTCTGCCGTGCCGCGAGGTTCAGGGACGGGGACAATCGGGGGAGCCAGCGCCGCGCTGGGGCCAGAGCCGTGAAAGGCTGAGCGTCAGCATGAGCGAAGCCGCGGCCAGCCCCCAGGCAACGACAAACTGCCCATCCGTGCTGATGGCGGCGACGGCGATCGGCGCCAGAATCGGCCCGATGCTGGTCGCCGATTGCTGCGGACCGAGCCTCGATGCAGAAGGCGTGCCTTCACCGCCGATCCACAGGCTGGCGACCAGCCTGCCATCGCAACGAGAACCGCCAGAGTGATCGGGCTCCTTGCCAGCGGAAACAGGAGCATAGGCGTGCCGAACAGCATCAGCATCAGGAAGGCGAGCATCGCCGGTCGCGCAATCAGCCAGGGAAGATAGATGTGGAAGAGCTGAGCGGCGAGCATCGCAAAGCCGCACAGGGCGAGGGTGAATCTACGTATCTCTCCACGCATCGTGGCGGCGTCAGTGGGTTCTGAACAATTTCCTTGATATGGGATTGCTAACATAAGCGCAGCGCTTTTGGCCGATAGTAAAAAAACGCTACACAGTTACACCTCAAAGCTTTGCGTTGGCTGACGTAGCGTCGAAAGAATCGTGCACTCGGCCCGCTGTCCCCCGTGGCAACTGATGATGACACGCTCAAGTTCATCGGCCATCCGGCGAAGATCTTCCTGGCGCGCACGAATATCGGTCAGATGTGTACGCGCCAGGCGATCGACGTCGTCGCAGGACAAACGCTCATCGCTGGCCAGTTGCAGGAGGCTGCGGATCTCTTCCAGACTGAAGCCCAGATCCCGCCCTCGCGCGATGAACCGCAGGCGCTCGATATCGGCGCTCGTATAAGCCCTATAACCACTGTCCGTGCGAGTGGGGTGGGGCAGCAGCCCGATCTTCTCGTAGTAGCGGATGGTTTCAAGGTGGCATCCGCTGGCTTCGGCAGCCTGACTGATCTTCATGGAAGGATCGCTTGACTCTGTAGTTACTACAGACTTTACGCTAGCCGGGCCCAAACTGTGATTTTCCGGTTGCAGGAGTGGCCCCTCAACGGAGCGCGTGATGTCTGAATGCTGTGGCTGCGGCAAGGTAGTCGATGTAGCGGGTATGCAAGCCAAGCAGCGCAAGGTGCTGGTGATCGTGCTGCTGATCAACCTGGCGACCTTCGTCATGATGGCCCTCGCCGCGTGGCACTCCCACTCTTCGTCCCTGTTGTCCGGAAGCCTGGACAACCTCGGGGATGCGCTGACCTATGCGGTGAGCCTGGCGGTGGTGGGCGCATCGGCACACCTGAAGGGCCGGGTGGCCCTGCTCAAAGGCTTCTTGATCCTAGGGGCCGCGATCGCGGTAGGCGTACAGATCGTCTGGCGCTTGGCCCATCCGGGTGTTCCGATCTTTGAGAGCATGGGGGTGGCTGCGTTGCTTAACTTGGCGGCCAATGCGGTCTGCCTGTGGTTGCTGAACCCCTATCGCGCCGGCGATATCAACATGGCCTCGGCGTGGGAGTGTTCGCGCAATGATATCTACGAGGGCGTCGCCGTCATCCTGGCCGCGGCGCTGGTGTGGGCCTTCGGCGCGGGGTGGCCCGACCTAGTGATTGCTGCAGCGTTGCTGGTTCTGTTCCTGCGCTCGGCGGTGCGCGTGTTGCGGGCTGCGTGGCGCGAAAGTCGACCAAGCGCGCAGCCCAGTGCCACGATCTAGCAGGAGTGATCGTCCTCGGAAGGGGACGAGGCGGGTTTGGCTACGGCGCTCGTACCAATGCTACGGTGATGGCGTATGTCCAGATACAGGCTATACGCGGCGGTGAAGGCCGGCAGCAGGTTCTGCACGACGCCCACGGCATCCTGCTTGGACGAGAACAGGAAGTAGCTCAAAGCCATCAGGCTGCCGCACAAACTCATGTACCAGAACAGGCGCGGGATCACCGGCCGGCCGGCGCGTTTGGACGCCACGAACTGGATCAGCCAGCGCACGCCGAAGAAGGCCGCACCGGTCAGGCCAATGAGCTTCCAGGGCGTTGTATGTAGGCCCGTCCAGCTCAACCATAGGATTTCCTGATCCATTACGTTCATGACTTGCAGCCAGCACTGAGCTCGCTGGTGGCGGTTACATGGCTGCGCTGGATCA
Source organism: Pseudoxanthomonas jiangsuensis (assembly GCF_010093185.1). Lineage (GTDB taxonomy): Bacteria > Pseudomonadota > Gammaproteobacteria > Xanthomonadales > Xanthomonadaceae > Pseudoxanthomonas > Pseudoxanthomonas jiangsuensis. The sequence goes on from NZ_PDWL01000023.1 coordinate 30,639, forward strand.
GCCAGCCCACGCCCATCAGGTCGCGGATGCCCACCAGCGCACGGCCCAGGTTGGTGTACTTGGACTGGCCCGATCCCCGCGGTCGGTGGGAGACCGGCACACTGAGTGTCTTCCAGCCGGCGCGCTGCATCAGTGCCGGCAGGTAGCGGTGCATGTGATCGAAATAGGGTAGGTCCAAGAATGCAGCGCGGTCGAACAGCTTGATGCCACAGCCGGTATCGGGCGTGTCATCCCGCAACAGTGATTGCCGGATGCGATTGGCCCAGCGCGAGGCCCAGCGCTTGCTGGCCGTGTCCTTGCGCTCGGTGCGCCAGCCAGCGAACAGGCGTATCTGCGGCGAAGCCGCTTGGCGAGCGGTCAGTAGTTTCAGGATGTCGGCCGGATCGTTCTGGCCGTCGCCATCGAGCGTGGCGATCCAGGGCGAGAGCGCGTGCTTGACGCCATTGCGGATGGCGGTGCTTTGCCCACTGCGTTGATGGTGCAGCAACACCCGCAGTTCGGGCACCTCGGCTTTGAGCCAGACGAGTACCTCACGCGTGTCATCGTCGGAGCGATCGTCCACACAGATGATGTCGAAGGCGATCTTGCCGCGCAGGTGATGCACCACCTCCTGCACGAGCGGCCCGATGTTGCCGCGTTCGTTGAAGACGGGAATGACGACTGACAGACTGGGCATCCGGGGCAGGGACGGGCTTTGCATGGCGAAGGACTCAGCAGAAGGGCGTGCGGGAAAGGAGAAGGATGACTCAGTCTTCGCTGACATCGGCTGACCACGTGGCCGGGACTTCGCAGTCCAGAATCCAGGCCGTACCCGGTGCCAGAATCCAGGCGCGTCGATTGGAGGCGCCGATGTCGATGACCTGCATTGGATCCAGGCAAGGCCCAATGGCTTCCTTGCGCAGGAACAGCCAGCGTCGCGTCGGGTCCTGCAGCAGCCAGGTGTGCGCCTGCTGCCACTGCTCCACCCAGGGCTTCTTGAAACCGAACTCGGTAACCGGCCGGTCGGCCTGGAGCAGATGCTGTTCGCGCCAGCCGAGCATGGCCAGTTCCGCATCCAGATCGATGGTGGCCTCCACGCGTTGCATCAGCGCTTTGGCAGAACTGTCAGGACTGAGCGCCGGCATGAATCCCACGCCATAGGCGATCCACAGCGAGGCGGTGACCGCCACCAGCGCAAACACCACCCTCCGGCGTGCGGCGACCATCACGACCAGGCTCACGACGGTGAAGGCCAGCAGCCAGCCACTGACCTGCTTGACGGTGCTCATGTCCATGCCGCGTCCTTCGAGCAGGCCTTGCACGCGTTCGGGCGAGGCGGTCAGTAACCACAGGCCCAAGGCGCCCGTCAGGGTGATCACCACCGACAGGTACGACCACAGCACCGCGCGTACGCCACGCCGGCGCAGCAAGCCGGCCAACAACGGCGATGCGGCGAGCGCCAGGGCAGGCAGCATCGGGAAGATGTAGACCTCGCGCTTGCCCGGGCTGGCACTGAAGAAGACCAGCACCAGCAGCGCCCAACCGAGCAGTAGCGCGTAACGCGGGTCCACGCGACGCACACGCCGCCACCACGCCGGCAGCAACCACGGCGCGAGCAGCACGCCTGGCAGCCACAGCGTGAGCATGGTCTGTAGGTAGTACCAAGCGGGTTTTACGTGGTGCCAGGCATTGGCGTAGCGGGTGCCGGTCTGCTTGAACAGCATTTCCCGCGCGTAGGTGTGCAGGGCCGGATCCGATGAGGCCGCCACCGTGGCCAGCATCGGTACCAGCCACACACCCGCGCCCAGCACAAAACCCGCAATGCCGGCCAGCACATGCACCCCTCGGTGCGAGGGCAGGAGGTGGGGCGACTTCCACCGCACCCACAGCCAAGGCACGAACACCAACAACGGCAGAAAGCCCACGCCCTTGGTGACCGTGCCCAAGCCAGCGGCGAAGGTGGCCACCATCAGCAGCCAGGGGCTGGGCTTTTCAAGCAGGTAGCGCACCAGCGCCCATAGCGAGAGCGTGGTCATGCCCACCAGCACCATGTCGATCTGCGCGCGCTTGGCTTGCAGCACGAACTGCAGGCAGACGAACAGGCCCAACACGGTGTAGTCGGTCGTGCGCTTTCCCCACAGGCGCCGAGCAAGATCGCCGGTCAGCCACAGCGTCAGCAGCGCGGCCAGCAAGGACGGCAGCAGGAATGCCACATCCCAACTGCGCACCAGCACATAACTGGCCGCCTGCAGCCACATGAAGGTGGGCGGCTTCTCGGCGTAGAGCTCAATCCCGCGCTGCGGGAACAGCCATTGGCTGGTCTCCACCATGGTCTTGGCCGCCAGTACGAAGCGCGGCTCGTCTGCGGGCATCGGCTCGCGTAAGCCCAGGCCGGCCAGCAACGCCGCGATGACCAGCAGGATCAGCAGCCACGTCTGGCGAGGGGAGAGGTCGCTAAGGGAATGACGCATCGGCGTATCGCTCGTGCAAACAGAGGAAGAGAACGGGAAACCTTCGGTGCGGGATCGCGCGATCTAGAAGCGGCGTCGACGCTTTCGTCCGCCGTGCGGCGGCGGCCCGGACGGCCCTTTGCGCAAAGGCGGCGACGTCCCGTCCGGTGGGGACGGCCGGTTCTGATGGCGGGGAAAGGGATTGCCGAAGCTCTCGATCACCGGCGATGACAGGGCGCGTGCCTGCTCGATCGAAGCTCTGAATTTGGCCGCCGACACCCAGGCCGCGATCGCTGCCAGGGCCGACGTCACCCCCAACCACGGCGCGGCGCCCTGCATGCCCGTGCGGGTGGCGACAGCCGACTGCAGGACCGCCGTGATGGTGAACAGGGCGCCGTAGATCACGCTCAGCACAATGCCCGTGCGCCGCCGGCGCACGGGTATGGCCTGCAGGGGTCTGGCCATCAGCGCCGACGCGATGGCGAGCGCGTAGAACGGCGCCTCCAGGGCGGCGACCACGGTGCCGGCGGTGCCCACGGATCGATAGGCGATGAGCAAGCCGAGCAACATCACCGGCGCGGCCACCAGCAACTCACGCAGGCGTGGCCGCATCGCGGCCGCGAACTCGGACAGATACCGGCGATCGTCGCGCTTGAACGCCACCAGCAGATCCAGCGCGTGCAGGGTGACCACCACCCAGAACAGCGCGCCCGTCAGCACCACGGTGCTGCTGAGAATCACGGTGAGGCCATCGGGGTGGGGAATCGACATCGCCGACTTCAGTCCCCAGCCCAGGGCAATCACCAGTGCGGCTAACAGTACGTATGCCATATCACGCTCCAAAGGCGTCGCATCAGCTGGCCAAGATGGCCAGCCATGTCAGCGCCGCCATGGCCAAAGTCAGGAAGACGGCGGCCGAACCCATGTCCTTGGCGCGACCGGCCAGTTCGTGGTGTTCGGGGCCGTAGCGCTCGATCACTGCCTCGATGGCCGAGTTGAGAAGCTCCACGGGCAGTACCAGCAGGACGGAGATCGCCAGCAAGGCGCGCTCCACACCGTTCTCACCCAGCAGCAGTCCCAGCGGTGCCATCACAAGGGCGATTACCACTTCAAGTCGGAAGGAGGATTCATGCAGCCAAGCGGCGCGCAGTCCTTGAAAAGACCAGCACGTGGCCATCATCAAACGCTTGGGACCACGCGGCAGGTGGCCATACCCATCAGCCATGGGACGTTCCTCGAGAAAGAGTGAGTGCGCGCTTCGATCGCAATCTCGCGCAAAGCATCGGAAGGCCCGGCGATGTTCGCCGGGCAGAGGTGGGAGTACAGTCGGAAGGCCTCATGGCGAGGCTCCCGCCGTGGCCTGACATCCGAAGAACACATCCAGCGTCGGCTCGTAGGCCTCGGTCTTGACCTGCATCAATGCCAGGACGGAATGGAACAGGTTGTCGTGGCTGATCGGCTGGCTTGCCCGACTGCGCACGCACGCGGTGTTGACGCCCTTACCGCCGGCCATGCCCGGTGAAAGCCAGGCCACCATCGGCACCTTGATCTGGGTGTCCGGCGCAATGGAGTAGGGCAAGCCGTGCAGATAGACGTTGCCTTCGCCCAGCGACTCGCCGTGATCGGAGACATAGATCATCGCCGTGTCGTGCGTGGTGTCTTGCGAGAGCATCTGGATCGTCTTGGACAGGAAGTCATCCGTTTCCAGGATGGCGTTGTCGTAGGCGTTGACGATCTCTTGCCGCGTGCAGCTGCCCAGATCCGAGGAACGACAGTCAGGCCGAAACTGACGGAGTGCTTCCGGATAGCGTTTGAAGTACGCCGGCCCGTGATTGCCCAGTTGATGCAGAACCACCACCGTGTCGCCGGGGTTGTCATCGATCACATCGTGCAAACCTTGCAGCATCACCGCATCACGGCAGGCCTGGTCATCGCACAGCGAGCTCTCCGGCGGCTTGCGGTAGGACTCGAAGGACAAACCATCGCAGACGCCCTTGCAGCCGGTCTGGTTGTCCCGCCACAACGTCTTGACGCCGGCCCGCTCCAGCACGTGTAGCAGCGACTCGGAACCCACGATGTTCTCGCGGTCGTAGTTGCGCCGGCCAGCAAGGGAGAACATGCAGGGCACGGAGACTTCCGTGTTGGACCCGCACGCAGTGACGTCGCTGAAGTTGATGACGTTCAACTTCGACAGCTGAGGCGTGGTCTGCCGTTCGTAGCCGTTTAAGCCCCAGTTCTGGGCGCGCACGGTCTCGCCAACCACGACCACCAACAGGTGGGACTTGGTCGAGGGCGCGTGCGCCTGCTGGCGGGCATCGGCCGCCACGACCTGGCGCGGCAGCTTTGGGCTCCCGGCCTCTTGGCTGAGCACGCGCGTGATGGACGCCAGGTAGTTGCCCGGCGCGATCAGGTAGCGCAGCGCTTTGTCATTGCGCATCAGCGAGGACACGTCCTGGAAGGTGGCCATCACCCCCACGCACGTGAGTAACAACATCGCACCCAGGAACAGCATCCGGCGTAGCAGGGCCTGCTTGAGCGTGAAGCGCGGCAAGTGCACCAGCCACAAAGCGGCCGCCGGCAGCACGCCCATCAGCGAGACCGTGCCCACCATGTCCCAGGTCAACAGCTCACGGGCCTCTGCCACATCGGTCCGGATCACGTTGCGGACCATGCTCGGATCCAGATAGACCGCGTACGTGCTGGCGAAGTAAGCCGCCGAGGCGGTGGTCACCAGCAGGATCGCCAGAACAGGTCGGGCAATCCAGCGGTTGAGCACCAAGCCGAACAGCAACGCATGCAAGCCAACCAGGGCAGCGGTCACCCCGATGTAGAAACGCAGTTCTCTCGCCCCGCTTAGGACGTCTGACTCTTTGACACTGGCCCAGAAGGCGCCGTTTGCGGTGAACGCAAAGAAGACGGCAACCGTCAGGATGACCAGCTCCAGGCTCAGCGCCACCCGCCAACGCGGACGGTGTGCGCTTGTTGAACCTCGGAGCGATGTGTCTTGGAATCGGGCGAAAACCTTGCGGAAACTCGCTCGATTCCGGTCAGGCATGACCCACCTCGCTTTTGCACGAAGTGCGTTCCACCTGCAAAGCCACGTCGTGGATATCGAACTGCTGCTCGATCACCCGGGTGAGCTCGACTTGGATCGTGTCCGGATCGGGCACTCCCGCCGCCAGTACGATGTGAGCCGTCAGCACGACCTGCCCAGTCCCCAACGACCACACATGAAGATCATGGACCTCTTGCACGGCCGGCATCTCGATCAGCCGCTTGCGGATGGCCGCCACATCCATGCCTTCCGGCACACCCTGCATCAGGATATGGCCCGCCTGCTTGAGCAGGGTCCAGGTACGGGGTAGCACCCACAGGCCGATCAACACCGCAATGATCGGATCGACCAGCGTCCAACCCGTGACCTTGATGACGATCGCGCCAATGATGACGCCCACCGACCCGAGCATATCGCTCCAAACCTCCAGGTAGGCACCCTTCACATTCAAGCTGGTGCCGCTGCCAGCGCGTAGCAGGCGCATGGAGATCAGGTTGACGATCAAACCCAGCATGGCGATGACCAACATGCCCGTGGACGCAACTTCCGGCGGCTCACGAAAACGTCCCACCGCCTCCCACAGGATGTAGCCGGCGACCACGAACAACAGACCGCCGTTGATGATCGCGCCGATGGCTTCCATACGGGCATAGCCATAGGTGCGGCGAGCATCAGCCGGACGTCGACTCATACGCACCGCGATCAACGACACGGTGAGGGCGATGACATCGGTCATCATGTGCGCCGCATCGGATAGCAGCGCCAAACTATTTGTTACCAGACCGCCGATTATCTCGGCGATGAGGAACGTGGAAGTCAGGCCGAGCGCCCACCATAGGGGCTTCTCGTACCGGATCTCGGACGTTTCATGATCATGCCCTGTGCTCATGCGTGTTCTCCTGGGAACAGATGCAAAAGAGCGGCTAGGAACGGGGTAGGGCGGCGGTGCGTACACCGCCGCCGTGCCCTGTCACGATTTCATGTGCGCCGGGGTGCGATTGAAGCGGGTGTGCACCCATCGGTAGAACACCGGTAGTACCACCAGCGTCAGCAACGTGGAGGAGATGATTCCGCCAATGACCACGGTGGCCAGCGGACGCTGCACTTCCGAGCCCGCACCGACATTCAGGGCCATCGGCACGAAGCCAAGCGAGGCCACCAACGCCGTCATCAGGACCGGTCGCAGACGCGTGAGCGCACCTTCGCGGATGGCTTCGGCCATCGGCTGACCGCTCTCGCGGAGGCTTCGGATGAAGCTGATCATCACCAGGCCGTTGAGCACCGCCACACCTGAGAGCGCGATAAAGCCCACGCCCGCCGAGATCGACAGAGGAATCCCGCGCAGCGCCAACGCCAGCACGCCACCGGTCAAGGCCAGCGGAACACCGCTGAAGACGATGAGCGCGTCCTTGGCCGAACCAAAGGCCATGAATAGCAGGGCAAAGATCAGCACCAGGGTCACCGGCACCACGATGGACAGACGCTTACTGGCCGAGATCAGCTGCTCGAAGCTGCCGCCGTACTCGATCCAGTAGCCGGTAGGCACCGTCACCTGTTGATCGATGGTGGACTGCAGTTCGGAGACGAAGCTGCCCAGATCGCGGTCACGGACATTGGCGGTCACGATGATGCGCCGCTTGCCGTTCTCACGATTGATCTGGTTGGCTCCCTCGGAGATCTCCACGCGTGCCACCGAACTCAGCGGTACGACCTGCGCCTGAGCGGCGTTGGCCTGTGTACCCACCGACTCATCAGCCTGGTTGGCCGCGATGGCCGCCGTCAGCGAGATGGGCAGTGCTGAGAGCGCAGTGGGATCCAGTCGCTGCTGTTCTGGCAAACGGACCACGATGTCGAAGCGTCGATCACCCTCAAACAGCTGGCCGGCGACTTCACCCCCGATGGCCGTGGCCACGTTGCGCTGCACGTCAGCCGGATTCAGGCCATAGCGTGCCAAGGCCTCCCGATCGGGCAGCACCGAGAGCATGGGCAGGCCAGCAGCCTGTTCCAGGCGAACGTCAGCTGCACCGGGTACCTTGCGGGCGGCGGCCTCGATCTTCTGGCCCACTTCCAGCAACGTATCCAGGTCATCGCCGTACAGGTTGATCGCCACGTCCGCGCGCACGCCCGAAATCAGCTCGTTGGTACGCATTTGGATCGGCTGGGTGAACTCGTAGTTGTTGCCGGGGATCTTCTTCATCTCCGCCTCAACTTCCGCCACCAGGTCCGCCTTGAGCTTGCGCGGGTTGGGCCACTGATCACGCGGCTTGACCATCACGAAGGTGTCAGCCACCGACGGCGGCATCGGGTCGGAGGCGACCTCAGCCGTACCAATCTTCGACCACACTCGCTCCACTTCTGGGAACTGCAGCAAACGTTCTTCCACGATGCGTTGCATGCCCAAGGACTGGGTCATGCTGGTGCCGGGAATACGCATGGCCTGAAGCGCGAAGTCGCCCTCATCCAAGCTGGGAACAAACTCGCTACCCATGCGAGAGGCGAGCAGCCCACTGCCAACCAGCAGGGCGATCGCACCGATGGCCACCAGCTTGCCGCTACGCAGGCTCAGATCCAGCAAAGGTTCGTAGCGCCCACGGAACCAGCGCATCAGCCAGTTCTCTTTCTCTTCGACCTTGCCACCGAGCAACATCGCCACGGCAGCGGGCACGAAGGTCAGGGACAGGATCATCGCGCCCGTCAGCGCCAGCACCACGGTGATGGCCATCGGGTGGAACATCTTTCCTTCCACACCGGTCAGGGCAAAGATCGGCAGGTAGACGGCGGTGATGATGCCCAGACCGAACAAGCTCGGTCGGATCACTTCGGCCGATGCGCTGGAGGCCACTTCAAAACGCTCTTCCAGCGTCATCTCACGCCCGAGTTCATGCTGACGTTCGCCAAAGCGACGCAGGCAGTTCTCGATGATGATGACCGCGCCGTCGACGATCAGACCGAAGTCCAGTGCGCCCAGGCTCATCAGGTTGGCCGACACGCCACCGCGCTCCATACCGGTCAAGGTGAACAGCATCGACAGTGGAATCACCGCAGCCGTGATCAGAGCAGCTCGGAAGTTGCCTAGCAGCAGGAACAGGATGACGATGACCAGCAACGCGCCTTCGATCAGGTTCTTGGCGACCGTGGTAATCGTGCGATCCACCAGCGAGGTACGGTCGTACACCGGCGTGGCAGTAACGCCCTTGGGCAGACTCTTGGCCGCTTCCTGAAGCTTGGCGGCCGCGGCTTGGGAGACGTCACGGCTGTTGGAGCCCACGAGCATGACCACCGAGCCGAGCACGACCTCGTGGCCGTTCTGGGTTGCCGCACCAGTACGCAGTTCTTCACCGTCGGCCACATTGGCCAGATCACGAACCCGAATGGGCACACCGTCACGACGGGTGACGACGATCTTCTGAATGGCAGGAATGTCCGAGACCTGTGCCGGCACACGCACCAGGAACTGCTGGCCGTTACGTTCGATGTAGCCGGCGCCCACATTCTGGTTGTTGGCCTGCAGGGCCGTCACTACATCTTCAAAGGTCAGGTCCAGCGAGCGCAGCTTGGCAGGATCAGGCGTGACGTGAACCTCACGCTTGAAGCCGCCCATGGTGTTGACTTCGGTCACACCCGGAACGTTGCGTAGTTGCGGACGAATCACCCAGTCTTGCAGCGTACGCAGATCGGTGGCGGTGTAGGGCGTGCCATCGGGTTTGCGGGCTTTGGGATCGGCATCGATGGTGTAGGAGAAGATCTCGCCCATACCGGTGGCAATCGGACCCAGGGTGGGTTCGATACCTTCGGGCATTTGCGCCTTCACTTGCGCCACGCGCTCGGAGACCTGCTGACGCGCAAAGTAAATGTCCGTCCCGTCCTTGAACACGACGGTGACCTGGGACAGCCCGTAGCGGGAGATCGAGCGGAAGTACTCCATCTTCGGCAGACCGGCCATGGCCGTCTCGATGGGGAACGTGACGCGTTGCTCGGCCTCCAGTGGCGAGTAACCGGCCGCTTCGGTGTTGATCTGAACCTGGACGTTGGTGATGTCGGGGGTGACATCGATAGGGATCTGACGGGCACTCCAGATGCCGATGGCGATCAAGGCCACCGTCAACGTCATGACCAGCCAGCGATGATTAATCGCGACTTTTATGATTTTTTCGAGCATGACGGTCTCCTTTAGTGCGCGTGTGTCGCGCCGGACTTTTCGATGTCCGCCTTGACCAGGTAGCTCTGGGTCACCACGATGTCCTCGCCGGCCTTCACGCCTTCCAGCACGGCCACTTGCGTGGAGTCACGATCACCCAGCTTCACCGGCCGCGCCGTGTAGGTATCGCCGTCACGCACAAACACCACGTCCTTGCCGTCCATGCTCTGGATGGCCGACTGCGGAATCACGACGCCCGCATCGCTGGTGGACATCGTGATTTGCGCCTTGACCGCGGTGCCTGGACGCCAGAAGCCATCCTCGTTGGGCAGTGCGGCACGGGCGACCAGGCTCTGGCTCGCCGTTGACGTGCTGGGCAGCACGCGTTCGATGGTCGTCGTAGCGCTGACGTTGTCGTACAGGCGACTGACCGTGACGGCCACGCCCGGACGCAGGTACTGCGCATCGGCCCCGAACACATGCAGGTCGACCCACACCTTGGACAGATCGCCGATCTCAAACAGCGGCTGGCCTTCGGCGGCTACGCCACCGACACTTCCTTGTCGACTGAGGACGACGCCGCTGATCGGTGCGGTGATGGTGTAGGTGGTGAGGCTCAGATTGCTGTGCACCACGGCCAGCGCCTGGCCTTGACGCACGGTATCGCCCACATTGGCGCGCAGGGTACGCACCACGCCGGGGTAGCGCGCAGTGACCTGGGCCACGCCGCCTTCCATCGGCGTCAGCACGCCTTGGGCTTCCAGTTCGTTCTTGATGGCACCCTCACTGACTTTGGCCACTTTCACGCCACTCTTGTCAGCTTCTTCCTGCGGGATCGTGGTCTTCTCGGCACCTTCTTCTTCATGACCGCCGGCTTCCTCACCGTGGCCAGCTTCCCCTTCCTCGTGCCCGGCTTCGCCTTCGGCGCCGTGATCGTCACCCTCAGCGCTGGCCTCTTTGGCAGGCGCCGTTTTCTCTTCCGTGGCGTCCTTGGAACCACCGCAAGCGGCCAGCATCAGGACAGCGCCCAGCAGCAACGTCGGAGCTGCAATCTTTGCAACGTTCTTCATGTGGAAATCCTTATGGAGTGGTGGTGCCGCTGGCGACGATCGGCTGCCCGGTCAGGCGCTGGATCTCGATCAGGGCAGCTTGTGCATCGACGGCCACTTGCAGCTGGCGCACGCTGGCTTCCACGCGTTGCGCCTGCAGCTGCGACCACTCCAGATAGCTGATCGCACCGGCTTTCCACGCGTACTCGGCGGCCTTCTCAGCCTTCTCCAAGCGCGGGATCACGTCGGTACGCAGGCGACCGACTTCCAACCGTGCCGTGGAGTAATTGCCGTAGGCGTTGGTGAGCGCGGAGTACAGATCGATACGCAGGGACTCGCGTTCGATCGGCGTCATGGCCAGTTCGGCTTCAGCCGCCCGGATGCCCGGTGCGGCACGGCGTGCCGACCCCAGCGGAATGCTGATGCCGGCCATGAACCCCACATCACTCGTAGATCGGTTGTAGCGTCCACCGGCCTGCCACTGCAGATCAGGCGTAGCTTGCGTACGAGCCAGACGTAGCTGGGCCTCACGCACACGCTCCACGCCCGCCAACTCAGCAAGCTCGGGCGTGTTCTGCAGGTAGTCACTCAGTGCATTGAAGCTCTGCAGTTCCGGCAGCACCAAAGGATTGCCCGCGGCCACGGTGAAGCTGGGCGTGCGCTCATTCCACAGGGCCGCCAGGTTCTGGCGCGTGGCCGCTTCATCGGCAATGGCACGATCCCGATCCAGCTCGGCCGTGGCCAAGGCCGCCTGTGCGGTGAGCACGACGGACTCAGGTGACGCACCTGCGGTCAGGCGGGTACGTGCTGCATCGACAGCGCGCCTACGTTGAACAATGTCCAACTCGGCGATGCTCTTGCGCTTGGTCGCCGCGGTGACCGCCAGATAACGCTGCGCCGTCTCGGCCAGCAGGTCCAGCCTTGCCATCTCACGCTGCGGCGCCAACGTATCAATGTTGGCCAGCGCCAGGGCTTGCCGGGCGTTGAGCTTGCCGCCGCGCTCGATCACCCCAGCCAGGGTGACCGTGAGCTCGGCCTCGCTGAAACCGCGATAGTTGCCGGTGCCGAGCGTGTTTTCGATGGTTGCGCCGAGGGTCATCGGGGGCTTGAGGGCCGCCGATGCCAAGTTGGCATCCAGGACCTGACGACGTCCGTCGAAGATGCGCAGGTCAGGGTGTGTCGTGGCAACGCGCGCAATGGCGTCGTCCAACGAAAGGGTAGAAGAGGGCGCCGTCCCCGTCTGCGCGTACGCAACGGGCACGACCAAAAAGGCAGCGCACGCTGCCAGTCGCAACCACATGAGGTATCTCCGATTAGGCGAAAGAACGATGCACCGGCAAGCCGGCGTGCAGCGTTAGGCCGTAATCGGGGGACGGGTTAGGGACAGCGGCTGCAGGGAATCCAGCGGCTGGATCTCGTGCACAGGCGCGATCGCCTGAGGAGCGAGCGGATCGACCACAAGGGCGGGCGAGGGAATAGCCACCGGGTGGCCGCACGCATGGGCGCCATGGACCAGCGCGTGCAGCAGATCGCCGGCCGAACCCTCGTCCTGATCGCCGGCATCCTGATCAACCACCGCGCTGGTGGCGTCATCGCTGACATCGCAGTGCTCCGGATCGGCATGATCGGCCACGGCCTGGGCCGACTCGTGGATATCGCCCACGGCCGCCAGCACCGGATTGGCCACCACCGCGAACAACAGCAGTGCCAGCGCCGGCAGGCGCAGGAATCGGCTGAGTTGGCGTAGGGCACGCGTCATGGTGCGCGCATGGTAGTCAGTCCCTTGCGCGTTAGACAATCACGCAATTCAGGAAACTGTCATCGCGCTGCAGCGTTAGGGTGTAACAGCGCTTGGCGTGCGCGACCGGGTTGGGTATCGTCGGGCCATTCGTGCAGCCCGGGACCTCCGCGTGCGCCTTCTGACCGCCCATCCCCGATCCTGGCTCGCCTTGGGCGCGCTGTGGCTGGTCGTGGCGGCGGTGCTGGCCCATCCGGTCCTGACCCAGCTCGGGCAGCTGCATGGTCTGGAGCACAGCGTACCGCACCTGCGCGCAGCCGCGCATGCGCACGATGCCAAGGGCGAGGTGCCCGATGAGCACGCCAAGGGGGCGCACAGCCTGTTCCATCACTCGGACGTGTGCGCACACGCGGTGATCCTGCCGGACTTCCCGGCCCCTGGGCCGCTCATCCCCGGCCAGGCCTATACGCCCATCGCCGCGGTCTTGGCGCTGGCCCAGCGCTCTACGCATCCCTTACGCCCACCCATCGCGTGATCGCGCCGGCGCACGCCGCCTTGGCGTAGCCGCTGCTTCGGGATCGCGTGCGCCGGTCGCAACGACCGTGCTGTCGCGTGGCACTCACTTGCGCTGTGGACACTCAGGTTCATCTGCGCAGCACTGACGAGATCGATATGGATACCTCCCTTGGCAAGTTGCGCCTGGACATTCCCGTTGTGCTTCCCCACGTGCGAGATGCCGCCGATGCGTGCATCGAGCGCCTGCAGAGCGAACTGCTCGCACGCCCCGGTGTGGATCGCGTCCACATTCGACCTGCCGAAGGGGAGGGGCTGGGCCAGCTATGCGTGCACTTCGATCCGCAGGTGATGTCGCTGGCCCGCATTCGCGAGCTGACACAGGCCGCGGGCGCACGCGTCACCGAAAGCTTCGGTCACCTCACCTGGACGGTCACCGGCATCGGACATGAGCGACGCGCCCGCACTGTGGCCGAACAGATGAGCTCGGTGTTCGGCGTGCTGGAAGCCCGCGCCAGCTCGGCCGGCACGGTGTACCTGGAGTTCGAGCGCGAGAAGATCGACGAGAGCGGGTTGGAGGCCTCTCTCAAGCGCATGGGCGTTACACGCGTGGTGACGGGCAAGCCGTCCCAGCACGAGGATCATGCCGGTCATGCGCATGACGGCAAACAAGGGGAGCACGGAGAGGAGAAGCACGACCACGACCACACCGGCGGCCTGCTCGGCCCCAACACCGAGCTGATCTTCGCCCTGACCTGTGGTGCGTTGCTGCTGGTGGGCTTTCTGATCGAGAAGTTCGCCGCTTCATTGCCGGGGTGGTTGCCCACAGCCTGCTATATCGGTGCGTATGTCTTTGGCGGCGCCTACACGCTGCGCGAGGCCTACGACAACCTCAAGCTCAAGCGCTTTGAAATCGACACCTTGATGCTGGTCGCCGCCGCCGGCGCCGCCGCGCTGGGCTCCTGGGCCGAAGGTGCGTTGCTGCTATTCCTTTTCAGCTTGGGTCATGCGCTGGAGCACTACGCGATGGGACGCGCCAAGCGCGCCATCGAGGCGCTGGCCGAGCTCGCGCCGGATACGGCGATCGTCATCCGCGGCGAGTCCACCACCGAGATTCCGGTCGGCGACCTCCAGCTCGGTGATCGGGTACTGGTGCGTCCCAACGAGCGCCTGCCGGCCGATGGATTCCTGCTGAAGGGCAACTCTAGCATCAACCAGGCACCGGTGACCGGCGAGTCCATCCCGGTGGACAAGCGGCCGGTGGAAGATGCCGCGCTGGCACGAAGCAGGCCCGACAGCGTCGATGCGGCCAGTCGGGTCTTCGCAGGCACCATCAATGGGGCCGGTGCGATCGAAGTGGAAGTGACCAAGCGCGCCGAGGACTCCGCGCTGGCGCGGGTGGTGAAGATGGTGAGCGAGGCCGAGACACGCAAGTCGGCCACCCAGCGCTTCACCGATCGCTTCGAGCGGATCTTCGTACCTGCGGTACTGGCGCTGGCGTTCCTGCTGCTGTTTGCCTGGGTGGTGGTGGATGAGCCGTTCCGCGACAGCTTCTATCGCGCCATGGCCGTGCTGGTGGCCGCCAGTCCGTGCGCGTTGGCCATCGCCACCCCGAGCGCGGTCCTGTCCGGTATCGCCCGCGCGGCGCGTGGGGGCGTGCTGATCAAGGGCGGCGCGCCGCTGGAGGATCTGGGTTCGTTGAAGGCGATGGCCTTCGACAAGACCGGCACCCTGACCGAAGGGCGCCCGCGCATCACCGATGTGGTGGCGGTTGACGGGGCGTCGGAGACCGAGCTGCTGCAGGTAGCGGTCGCGGTGGAGTCGCTGAGCGATCATCCGTTGGCCGCCGCGATCGCGCGTGATGGTCGCAGCCGATTGGATAGAGGCAAGTTGCCAACGGCCTCGGACTTGGAAAACCTGATCGGCCGCGGCGTCAAAGCCCGTCTGGGCGATCAGCCGGTATGGATCGGCAAGGCCGAGATGTTCGGCGCGGACGGGGTTCCCGCCCTGGGTGCCGCCGCGGCAGCGGCCATCGCCGCGTTGCGCGAGCAGGGCAGGACGACCATGGTCGTGCGGTTGGGCGATCGGGAGCTCGGCGCGATCGGCTTGATGGACACGCCACGCGAGGCGGCCAAGCAGGCGCTGATGCGCCTGAAGGCCATGGGCATCGAGCGCATGATCATGATCTCCGGCGATCACCAGAAGGTGGCCCAGGCCGTGGCCAAGGAGGTCGGCCTGGACGAGGCGTGGGGCGACCTGATGCCCGAAGACAAGGTCGAGGCGATCCGCAAGCTGCGCGATCAGGACAAGGTCGCCATGGTTGGCGACGGCGTCAACGATGCGCCTGCGATGGCCAATGCCACCGTCGGCATCGCCATGGGCGCGGCCGGCTCGGACGTGGCCCTGGAAACGGCCGATGTGGCATTGATGGCCGATGACCTGAAGCACCTGCCATTCGCCGTGGGTTTAAGTCGTCACACGCGCGGCATCATCCGGCAGAACGTCTTCGTCAGCCTCGGCATCGTCGCCTTCCTGGTGCCGGCCACAATTTTCGGGCTCGGCATCGGTCCGGCGGTGGCCGTGCACGAAGGCTCCACACTCTTGGTGGTCTTCAACGCACTGCGTCTGTTGGCCTATAAGGACAGGTCCTAGCGCCACAGCCTCAAGCTGATGACATCACGGTCGCGGCGGTGCCACATCGTGATCCTTCGCCGCGTCGTCATGGCCTGCCGAGTACCTCGGCAGGCCGCGCCAAGATCAGGGCTTCTTTCGGGTGCGCTGGAGCTCGGCTGCCACGAGCGCGCTCAATTGCTGAGGACCCAGTTCGGATAGCAGCTTGCCGTTGACGAAGAACGTTGGCGTGCCACGAATGTCGGCCGCTTCCACAGCGGCCACATCGCGTTTGATCAGGGTCTCGACCGCCCCGGTCGCCAGATAGCGCTGTGCACGCGCACGGTCCAAACCGACGGCGACAGCAAACTCCCATACCTTTTTCGGATCCGGCGCGCCATGGCTGGCCCACACAGGCTGGTTTCTCATCAAGGTCTCCAGCACCGGCTCGAACTTCTTCTGTTCCCGGGCCGCTTCCAGCACACCAATGGCTTCCTTGGAGACCTGTCCATGGAAGGGCACATAGCGGATCACCAGACGCACGTCCTTAGGATGGGCGGCCAGCAGTTGCTTCACGTGGGGATACATCGCACGGCAGGAGTCGCAGAACTCCACGATCGTGCCTGGCGCAGTCACCGGCCCCATGGGCGGTGCGCCGGCAGGCCAGTAGAAAGAGCGCGCGGAATCAATCAAGGATACCGGCCGCACCCCGGCTTTACATAAGCGACGTTATGCGAAGTAAGTTATTGATTATACCGGATTAATTTGGAAATCGCAAGGTCTGTAGTTGCACCGTGCGCTAGCCGGCCACAGACGCGATAAGCTAAGCATTCCTTAGTTCCAGCCATTCTTGATGTCATGACGACGCCATCTGAGCGCACCCGCAATGTGTTGCAGGCGGGCGCGTTCCTCCGGCAGCTAGCGGCCAGCCAAGCCGTGCCCAAAGAGGTGCGGCAAGAGGCATATCGACTGCTGCGGCACTATCCAACCGTCAGCGACATCGAGGCGATTGCTGAGCACGAAGAGCGGCTGCGAGCGCTGACCCAGTCGGCCTTCGTACGACCCTACCTGAGCAGCGAGATCGAGGCGGATTGGTTCTCCGGATACCCGCTTGGCCCTCATCGCATCTGACTATGAAGCAACCGAGCAGGCCGCGTGCAAGAGGGACTACGTCCGCAGAGGCAGCGCTGGAGGCTTCCTTTGAACGGGCCCGCGACAGCGCAGCCGAGGAACGCGCATTCTTCAAGCGACTGATGGATGCGATCGTGTACGTGCATGCGCCCGTCTCGGATGACGCGCGGACACTGCGGCTGGTCCAGTTCCGCCATCCTGACGGTTTCGATGCGATCCCCTTCTTTACCTCGCTCGACAAGGCGCAGGCGGCCAGTTCGGCTGCTGTCAGAATTCTGGGAGTTCCAGGCCGTGAGCTGCTAACCGGTACTCGCGGCGCTACGTT
Organism: Pseudoxanthomonas jiangsuensis; assembly: GCF_010093185.1. Classification (GTDB taxonomy): domain Bacteria; phylum Pseudomonadota; class Gammaproteobacteria; order Xanthomonadales; family Xanthomonadaceae; genus Pseudoxanthomonas; species Pseudoxanthomonas jiangsuensis. The sequence continues at coordinate 47,627 of NZ_PDWL01000023.1, forward strand.
GATGCTCAATCCCAACGACGACGGCGTTGTCCTCTACCCGGAAGAGGTTGCGGCATTGTTGGATACGGGCTTTCTGGCCAGGGTGGAACGGCTGGAGCCGGCGGAGTTCGCGGTGAGACCTGCCCAAGCCGCACCGGCTTGGCTCGCTCCGGCCATCAGCGGCAGCCTTGAACACGCCGACTTCGTCTCGTCGGCGTATCTCCTGGAAACTCACTCGTCGGGGGGCGTCGAACAGCCTCCCGGTCTGTTGATCTGGCTGGTGGTCGACCTGGCTTTCGCCGAGCGGGCGGCTCGTCTGGTGACCACCGCCATACAGCCCTTATGCTCAGATTTGGACGTCATCATCGACTTGGCGGTCCACGACGTATCGCAGCCTTTGCCGGCGGGCCTGGATGATCCCCAGATCGTGCCCATGTTCACGAGAATCAAGCCAACTTGAGCGCAGCTCATCGGCCTATGAGCCCTGAAGACAAACTGCTAGCACTCCTTCCGGAATTGACCGAGGAAGAGAAGGATCGGCGGACCCGCGAAGGTATCGCCGACGTCGACGCTGGACGTACGATCCCGCACGAGGAACTACTGCAATGGATCAGGCGATGGTCGGAGCCTTCTTGAGGGTTTCCGTTGGGTCAGGAGCGTGGAAACTCTTGAATCCAATATTCAAGAAGGGCACGCGTGCCTAAGCAGCACTTCAGAAATGCCTGGGTCACGCGGCTTCTGGTTCGATCAAGCCTAAGTCTGTAATCCACGCACTGCCTGACGTCGAGGGGTGTTTCCTCGTTGAATCATGGTGTTAGAGCCGATTCGGCTGTTTTTCTCACGAATCCCTGCCGACCCTCACCACGGTGTCGACCCGACGCAGGCGCTCCAGCGCCTCGGCGTCGCGGAACAGCACGCCGGCCTGGGCCGCGCGGCCGGTGGCGACCATCACCGACATCGGCGTGGCCAGGCCCAGGGCGCAGGGGCAGGCGATGATCAGCACCGAGACCGCATTGAGCACCGCGTGGGTCCACGACGGCGAGGGGCCGAACAGCCCCCACAGCACGAAGGTGAGCACGGCCACCGCCATCACCCCGAGCACGAACCACCGCGCGACCCGATCGGCCAGGCGCTGCATCGGCGCGCGCGAGCGCTGCGCCTGCGCCACCAGCTGCACGATCCGCGCCAGCACCGTCTGCTCGCCGACCCGGGTGGCGCGGATGACCAGGGCGCCATTGCCGTTGAGGGTGGCGCCGACCACCGCGTCGCCGGCCGCCTTGGCCACCGGCATCGGCTCGCCGGTGAGCATGGATTCGTCCACGTGCGAGCGGCCTTCCAGCACCTCGCCGTCCACCGGCACCTTCTCGCCCGGGCGCACCCGCAGGCGGTCGCCGACCTGGACCTGGGCCAGCGGCACGTCCTCCTCGCCGCCGTCCCCGCGCAGGCGACGGGCGTGGGCGGGGGCCAGTTCCAGCAGGGCGCGGATCGCCGAGGACGTGCGCGAGCGCGCCTTCAGTTCCAGCAGCTGGCCGAGCAGGGTCAGGGCGACGATCACTGCCGCGGCCTCGTAGTAGACGCCGACCCGGCCGTGCTCGTGGAACGAGGCCGGGAACAGCCCCGGCGCCAGGGTGGCGACCACGCTGTAGCCGTAGGCGGCGAGCACCCCGGTGCCGATCAGGGTCCACATGTTCGGGCGACGGGTGGCGATCGAGGTCGCCCAGCGCTGCAGGAACGGCCAGCCGGCCCACAGCACCACCGGTGTAGCCAGGACCAGCTCCAGCCAGGTGCGCGAGGCCGGCGACAGGCCGTGCAGCAGGTGCCCGCCCATCGCCAGCAGCATGGTCGCCGCAGCCAGGGGCAGGGCGACCAGGAAGCGGCGGCGGAAGTCGGCCAGCTCCGGGTTCTCGCCCTCGTCCAGGCTCGGCAGCATCGGCTCCAGGGCCATGCCGCAGATCGGGCAGGTGCCGGGGCCGTCGCGGACGATCTCCGGGTCCATGGGGCAGGTGTAGAGCGTGCCCGGCGGCGCCGGCGGTTGCGGTGCTGCCGCGGCCGGGTCCGCCTGGAGGTAGCGCGCCGGGTCGGCAAGGAAGCGTTCGCGGCAGCGAGCGGCGCAGAAGTGGAAGGTCTGGCCGTCGTGGACGGCATGGTGGGGCGTGCGAGAAGGATCGACGCGCATGCCGCAGACCGGGTCGGTCGCCATCGCGTCGGTGCCCGGCGCGGACGCCACTGCGTGCCCCTGATGGCGACCGGCGTCGGGCGCATGCCCGCCGCAGCAGGACTTGCCCTCCGGCGCGTGGCCGCCAACGCCGGTCATGCCCGCTCTCCGGCCAGCGCGCCCATGATCGGGCAGTCCTCCAGCGAGCCATGGCCCGGGCAGGCCTGGACCAGCCCACGCAGGGCGTCGCGGACCCGGACCAGTTCGTCGATCCGCTGCTGCAGCAGGCCGAGCTTCTCCTCGGCGGTCCTGCGTACCTCGGCCATGTCGGCGCCGCGCGCATCGCTGAGCGCCAGCAGGCCGCCGATCTCCTCGAGCGAGAAGCCCAGCTCCTTGGCCCGGCGCACGAAGCGCAGCCGGCGGATGTCGTCGGACCCGTACTGGCGATAGCCGTTGGCGCCGCGGCGCGCCTCGGGCAGCAGTCCCTGGCGCTCGTAGTAGCGGATGGTGTCGATCGGCACGCCGGCCTGGCGTGCGAGCTGGCCGATGTTCATGGGGGAGTCCAGGGAGGAACCGGAGACAGTGTGATGCTTTGAGTCTGGTCCAGAGTCAAGGGTGCAGGATCTTCTATATTTCGCATAATGCACATTATGTAAAATTCTGGACCTTGGTCCCAAGGCGCGCAGCCGGTGTGACCGCTAACTATCCCTCCCTTCCTGCACCTATCATCCCAACTGGGCCTGGGGTGCCCGGCCAATGGGGAGAACCGATGAAGCGCGGGCGGGCACAGCCGTGCCCCGCCCGGGTCCGCCCTCAGCGCCCCTTGCGCGCCTGTTCGCGCGCCTGGCGCAGCCGATCGAGCTTCTCCTTGAGCTTGATTTCCAGCCCGCGCTCGACCGGCTGGTAGTACACGCGCTCGCCCATCGCGTCCGGGAAACCGGTCTGGTCCAGGGCGATGCCGCCTTCGGCGTCGTGGTCGTACTGGTAGCCCTTGGAATAGCCGAGCTGCTTCATCAGCCTGGTCGGCGCGTTGCGCAGGTGCAGGGGCACCTCCGCGGTGCCGTGCTCGCGCACGTCGGACTTGGCCGCGTTGAAGGCGGCGTAGGCGGCGTTGGACTTGGCGGTGCTGGCCAGGTAGATCGCGACCTGGGCCAGGGCCAGGTCGCCCTCCGGGCTGCCCAGGCGCTCATAGCTGTCCCAGGCGTCGATCGCCATCTGCAGGGCGCGCGGATCGGCCAGGCCGATGTCCTCCACCGCCATCCGGGTCAGGCGCCGGGCCAGGTAGGCCGGATCGCAGCCGCCGTCGAGCATCCGCGCCAGCCAGTACACGGCCGAATCCGGGTTGGAGCTGCGAACTGACTTGTGCAGGGCCGAGATCTGGTCGTAGAACTGCTCGCCGCCCTTGTCGAAGCGGCGGGTGCGGTCGGCCAGCACCTGCAGCAGGGTCGATTCGGTGATCCGCCCGCCCTCGTCGGCGGCCAGCTCGGCGGCGATCTCCAGCAGGGTCAGGGCGCGGCGCACGTCGCCGTCGGCGGCCCCGGCGATTTCGCGCAGGGCCTGGTCCTCGACTTCGATCCCCTGCCCCGCCAGCCCGCGCTCGCTATCCTCCAGGGCGCGGCGCAGGGCGGCGACGATGTCGTCGGCCGACACCGCCTCCATCACGTGCACGCGGCAGCGCGAGAGCAAAGCCGAGTTCAATTCGAACGAGGGGTTCTCGGTGGTGGCGCCGACAAAGACGATACTGCCGCGCTCGATGTGCGGCAGGAACGCGTCCTGCTGGGTCTTGTTGAAGCGGTGCACCTCGTCCACGAACAGCACCGTGCGCCGGCCTTCGGCGAAGCGCTGGGCGGCTTCGCCGAGCACCTGACGCACCTCGGGCAGGCCGGAAAGCACGGCCGAGATCGCGCGGAAGTCGGCATCGGCGTACTGGGCCAGCAGCAAAGACAGGGTGGTCTTGCCGCAGCCCGGCGGCCCCCACAGGATCATCGAGTGCACCCTGCCCGACTCCACCGCCCGGCGCAGGGCCGAGCCGGGCGCGAGCAGCCGGCGCTGGCCGACCATCTCGTCCAGGGTGCGCGGGCGCATGCGCTCGGCCAGCGGGCGCATGGCCTCCTGGCGGCTGCTGTCGGTCAACAGGTCGATGCTGTCGGCGCGGGGGCTACGGGTACGGCTCATGCGGCCATGATAGGCGGCCAGGCCGTCACTCGCCGACGACGTCGACGTCCTTGCCGGGCTTGAACTGGAAGGTGCCGGCAGCGAAGGCCGGGTTGCGCTTCCAGGCCTCGAAGCGGACCTCGGTCTTCTGCCCGACCAGGTCGACCACCTGCATCCGCGCCAGGCCCTGCGGGCCGAAGCCCAGCCGCGCCATCTGGAAGCTGGCCTCGGCGTCGACCTTGGGCGTCAGGGTCAGCCACTGCAGGCCTTCGCTGGCGGTGGCCTCCTCGCTGACGTCGAACTGGCGGTCCAGGCGGCCCGGGTCGAACAGCGCCACCAGCGGGCTGTTGCGCTCCTCCTCGCCCTGGGTTTTGACCGTGGCCTGCTGCAGGTCCGGCTCGTACACCCAGACCTTCTGGCCGTCGGCGACGATCAGCTGTTCGAACGGGCGGGTGTATTCCCAGCGGAACAGCCGCGGCGCGGAGACCGCGACCTTGCCCTGGCTGCTTTCCTTGGCCCGGCCGTTGGCGTCGAACACCTGCTGGCTGAAGCCGCCCTCCAGGCCCTTGAGGCCGGTGGTGAAGCGGGTCAGCTCGTCGCGGGCGCCGGCGAAGGCGGTGCCGGAAAGCAGGGCCAGCGCAAGGAGTGCAAGGCGGGCGTGGCGGAGACGGTGCGGCATGGAGGCAATGTCCGTATCGGGTCGGGCGGAAGTGTGCCGCGGGCAACCTGAACAGGTGGCGGCCCGGCTCAGTCCCGCGGCGGTGGCGGCGCCAGCACGCTGCGGTCGCCGTTGTGCTCCGGCGCCGTGACCACGCCGGCCGCCTCCATCGCCTCGATCAGGCGCGCGGCGCGGTTGTAGCCGATCTTCAGCCGCCTCTGCACCCCGGAGATCGAGGCGCGCCGGGTCTCGGTGACGATCCGCACCGCCTCGTCGTACAGCGGGTCGGATTCGTCCCCGCCCCCGCCGCCGCTCTCCGGCAGGCCGGTGGCGCCGACCACCACCCCGTCGCCCATCGTCTGCACCTCGTCCAGCACGCCCTCGATGTAGTCGGCCTGGCCGCTGGCCTTGAGGTGCTCGACCACGCGGTGGACCTCGTCGTCGCTGACGAAGGCGCCGTGGATGCGCTCGGGCATGGCCGTGCCCGGCGGCAGGTAGAGCATGTCGCCGTGGCCGAGCAGGGTCTCGGCGCCGGACTGGTCCAGGATCGTGCGCGAGTCGATCTTGCTCGAGACCTGGAAGGCGATGCGGGTGGGGATGTTGGCCTTGATCAGGCCGGTGATGACGTCCACCGACGGGCGCTGGGTGGCCAGGATCAGGTGGATGCCGGCCGCGCGCGCCTTCTGCGCCAGGCGCGCGATCAGCTCCTCGACCTTCTTGCCGACGATCATCATCATGTCGGCGAATTCGTCGATGAAGATGACGATGAACGGCAGCGGCTCCAGCGGCCGCGGGGCCTCGCCCAGTTCGGGGTTGGGCTTGAACAGCGGGTCCATCAGCGGCTGGCCGGCGTCGATGGCGTCCCTGACCTTCTTGTTGAAGCCGGCCAGGTTGCGCACGCCCACCGCGCTCATCAGCTTGTAGCGGCGCTCCATCTCCGCCACGCACCAGCGCAGGCCATTGGCGGCCTCCTTCATGTCGGTCACGACCGGCGCCAGCAGGTGCGGGATGTCCTGGTAGACGCTCAGCTCGAGCATCTTCGGATCGATCATCAGCATCCGCAGATCCTTCGGACTGGCCTTGTACAGCAGGCTCAGGACCATCGCGTTGACCGCCACCGACTTGCCCGAGCCGGTGGTGCCGGCCACCAGCAGGTGCGGCATCCGCGCCAGGTCGGCCACGGTCGGGCGCCCGGCGATGTCCTTGCCCAGGGCCAGGGTCAGCGGACTGGCCGACTTGTCGTATTCCTTGGAGCGCAACAGCTCGGAGAGGAAGATCATCTCCCGGCTGGTGTTGGGGATCTCCAGGCCGATCACCGACTTGCCCGGGATCACATCGACCACGCGCACCGACTTGACCGACAGGCCGCGGGCGATGTCCTTGTCCAGCGAGCTGATCTGGCTGACCTTGACCCCCGGCGCCGGCTCCAGCTCGAAGCGGGTGATCACCGGGCCGGGATAGGCGCCGACCACCTGGACGTCGATCCGGAAGTCCTTGAGCTTGAACTCGATCTGCCGCGACAGGGTCTCCAGGGTCTCCTCGGAATAGCCCTTGGTCTGCGGCTTGGGATCGTCCAGCAGGGCCAGCGGTGGCAGGCCGTCGGCGGTGCCGCCGGCGCCCTGGAACAGCGGGATCTGGGTCTCGCGCTTGGCCCGCTCGCTCTTCTCCACCACCGGCGCGGCCGGCGGCTCGATGTGCACCGGCTCGCGCCGGGCCTGGCGCACCGCCTCGGTCTTGCGCACTTCCTCGCGCTCCTCGCGCAGGTCGCGGGTGCGCTTCCATTCCTCGGCCTGCTGGCTCTTGCGCCGGAGCAGGTCCGGCAAGGCCAGCACGCCGGCGCCGATCCTCTCCATCACCCAGAACCAGGACAGGCCGGTGGCCAGGGTCACCGAGACCAGCAGCAGCACGATCAGGAACAGGTTGGCGCCCAGCTCCCCGAAGCCGGCGGCCAGCGACTTGCCGACCAGCTGGCCGATCACCCCGCCGCCCTGGGCCACGTCCCCGCCCCCGCCGACGCCGAGCAGGCGCACGTGCAGCAGGCCGGTGGCGGCGATCAGGAAGCCGACGATCCCGACCAGGCGCAGGGCCGGGCCCAGCTCGTCCTCCTCGCCCAGGCCGAACAGCGCGATCCAGGCCACCGCGCCCAGGATCAGCGGCAGGACGAAGGCGGCGTAGCCGAACAGCTGCAGCAGCACGTCGGCGATCCAGGCGCCGGCGCGGCCGCCGAGGTTGTGGATCGGCGCGACCACGCTGCCGCTGTGCGACCAGCCCGGGTCGGTCGGCGAATAGGTGAACAGGCAGGCCAGCAGGTACAGCAGCAGGGGCGCGACCACGATCAGGGTCAGGTCGCGCCACAGGCGCTGGCGCCGGGTGCCGGGCGTGCGCTCCTCGCGTGCGGGCTTGCCGCCGCCGCGGGGGGTCTTGCTGCGTTCCGTCAGTGCCTTGGCCACGTCGTTCCGGGATATGGAATTGTTCGCAGGAATGCTGCGTTAGGCATTGATCTTAAATGCTCCGCGGCGAGAAGTCCGCTGCGTCCCGTCCTTCGCCTTGATTCGCCCCGGTGCGGCCGCCACTCTATGCGCTGCCCTCCGCCCTACTCCCTTTGCCCGACTACATGACCGCCACCAAGCATTCGCGCCTGCTCATCCTCGGTTCCGGCCCGGCCGGCTGGACCGCCGCCGTCTACGCCGCCCGCGCCAACCTCAAGCCGGTGGTGGTCACCGGCATGCAGATGGGCGGCCAGCTGATGACCACCACCGAGGTCGACAACTGGCCGGGCGACGCCCATGGCCTGATGGGCCCGGACCTGATGGCGCGGATGCAGGCCCATGCCGAGCGCTTCGACACCGAGGTGGTGTTCGACCACATCCACACCGCCGACCTGTCGCAGAAGCCGTTCACCTTGAGCGGCGACAACGCCACCTATACCTGCGACGCGCTGATCATCGCCACCGGTGCCACCGCCAAGTACCTGGGGATCGAGTCGGAGGAGACGTTCAAGGGCCGCGGCGTGTCCGCCTGCGCCACCTGCGACGGCTTCTTCTACAAGGACCAGGACGTGGTCGTGGTCGGCGGCGGCAATACCGCGGTGGAGGAGGCGCTGTACCTGTCCAACATCGCCCGCAAGGTCTACCTGGTCCATCGCCGCGACACCCTGCGCGCGGAGAAGATCATGCAGGACAAGCTGTTCGCCAAGGTCGAGGCCGGCAAGATCGAGACGGTCTGGCACCACGCCGTGGACGAGGTGCTGGGCGACGACGCCGGGGTGACCGGGGTGCGGGTGAAGTCCACCCTGGATGGCAGCACCCGCGAGATCGCCGCCCACGGCTTTTTCGTGGCGATCGGCCACCACCCCAACACCGGCCTGTTCGAGGGCCAGCTGGCGATGGACAACGGCTACCTGGAGATCCGCTCGGGCCTGGGCGGCAACGCCACCCAGACCTCGGTCGAGGGCGTGTTCGCCGCCGGCGATGTCGCCGACCAGCACTACCGCCAGGCGATCACTTCGGCTGGCTTCGGCTGCATGGCTGCGCTGGACGCGGAGCGCTACCTGGACAAGGGCGCATAGCCGCCCTTGCGGGCTGGCCTTTCAGCAGTCCGCGCTTCCGTGCCGACCGTACGCTTCCTCGATTCGCTCGCCCAGGTCCCCGCCTCGGCCTGGGACGCCCTGCACGACGGTTCCAATCCCTTCGTTGCGCACGCCTTCCTCGAAGGCCTGGAGCGGCACGGCTGCCTGCGCCCGGACTGGGGCTGGCGGCCGCACCACCCGACGCTCTGGGAGGGCGGGCGCCTGGTCGCCGCCGCGGCGGGCTACCTCAAGGACAACCCCCACGGCGAGTTCGTGTTCGCCCCCGCCTGGGCCGATGCCTCCGCCCGCCACGGCCGCCGCTACTACCCCAAGTGGCTGGGGGCGGTGCCCTACTCCCCGGTCACCGGGCCACGCCTGCTGGCCCGGGACGACGCGGCCCGGCACGCCCTGCTGGAGACCAGCATCGCTGAAGCCGGCGCGCTCGGGCTGTCCTCGGCCCACGTCAACTTCCATTCCGAGGACGAGGACGCGGCGTTCGGTCCGGAGTGGCTGCCGCGGCTGGACGTGCAGTACCACTGGGAGAACCGGGGCGGCTGGCGCGACTTCGACGGGTTCCTCGCGGCGATGGACCACAAGCACCGCAAGAACATCCGCCAGGAAAGGGGGAAGGTGGCGCGGGCGGGAGTCGGCTTCCGCCGGCTGCACGGCGACGAGGCCTCGCCCGCCGACCTGGACGCGATCCACGGCTTCTACCTGCAGACCTTCCGCGAATACGGCAACGCGCCGGCGCTGACCCGGGATTTCATCGGACATCTTGCGCGAGAAATGCCCCGCAAGCTTCTGATCATATTGGCCTTTCACGGGGAGAATCCCGTTGCCGGCGCGCTCTGCCTGCGAGGCACCGACACCCTGTACGGCCGCTACTGGGGAGCGACGGCAAGCGTGCCGGGACTGCATTTCGAGACCTGCTACTACCAGGGGATCGAGTACTGCCTCGAGCAGGGGCTGGCCCGGTTCGAGCCCGGTGCCCAGGGCGAGCACAAGCTGGCGCGCGGCTTCCTGCCGGCCTTCGTCCGCAGCCGGCACTGGATCGCCGATCCGGTGTTCCGTGCCGCCATCGGCGACTGGTGCGACGGGGAAGCGCAGTCGGTGCGGCGTTACGCGCAGGCGCTGCAGGCGCACTCGCCGTTCCGGGAGCCGGCCTGACGGCTGTCGCCGGCGCGGCCGGGCCTTGCGGCCTGCGAGAATGCTGTGATGTCCGCCCAGCCCCGTCTGCTGTCCCCCGATCCCGAGGCCCCCTTCCCCCCGGCCGACTCCGCCCTGCGCGAGCCCGATGGCCTGCTGGCGGTCGGCGGCGACCTGTCGCCGGTGCGGCTGCTCAACGCTTACCGCCACGGCATCTTCCCCTGGTACGGCGACGGCCAGCCGATCCTGTGGTGGAGCCCGGATCCGCGGATGGTGTTCCGCACCGACGGGGTGCGGCTGTCCTCGCGCTTCCGTCGGGGGCTGCGCCGCAGCCGCTGGCAGGTCCGGGCCGACACCGCGTTCGAGGCGGTGATCGCGGCCTGCGCCGAAAGTCCGCGCCCCGGCCAGGACGGCACCTGGATCACCGCGCAGATGCGCGCGGCCTACGTCCATCTGCACCGGCTCGGCCATGCGCACTCGGTGGAGGTATTCGACGAGGCCGGGATGCTGGCCGGCGGGATCTACGGCGTGGCCGTGGGCCGGATGTTCTTCGGCGAGAGCATGTTCAGCGCGCGCACGGGCGGTTCCAAGATCGCCTTGGCCGCGCTGGCCGCCCGGTTGCACGCCTGGGGCTGGCCGGTGCTGGACGCCCAGGTGGAGAACCCGCACCTGCTGTCGCTGGGCGCCGAGCATTGGCCCCGCGCGCGGTTCCTGGCCGAGGTCGAGCGCCTGGCCGCCGGGCCGGGCCGGATCGGCCCCTGGACCGGCGATTTCGGCACGATCGAGGCGGCCGCCTTGGCCGCCGACAGTTCCCGTTAACACATTTTTTGCGTTGCCGCCGCGATTCGCGTAAAATCGCCGCCTTTCACGCCCCGCAAAGCGCAGACCCGGACCGCATGTCGAAAGACGACTCCATCGAGTTCGAAGGCACCGTCATCGAGACGTTGCCCAATACCACCTTCCGGGTCCGCCTGGAAAACGGCCACGAGATCATTGCCCACATCTCCGGCCGCATGCGCAAGAACTACATCCGCATCCTCACCGGCGACAAGGTGAAGGTGGAGATGACGCCCTACGACCTGACCAAGGGCCGCATCACCTACCGCATGAAGTGAGCGCTGGCGGGCTCGTCCCGCGCCGCGATCCATGCTTCAGTCGAGAAAGGCGGCCCTTCGGCCGCCTTTCTTCGTTCCGTCGTCGCCATGCCACGGGTGAAGGAAGTCACTCCCACCTGCGGCCCAATGACCGCAGTCACTGTCACCTCAGGCAGATACGCCGGCGGCGACGGATCGATAGTTTGGGCCCCGGTCCAATCCGGGCCCCCATTCGATCGTGACCGACATGAACACCAAGCGTCTGTGCCTGGCCGTGCTGCTCGCCGGCGCCGCCTTCGCCGCCCATGCCGGCGACAAGCCCGCCCTGGAAGGGTGCGTCGAGCTCGGCGCGCAGCAGGAAATCGTGCGCAACGGCGGCTCGCAGGCCTTCCTGCTGCGCGACGGCGACAGCCACTACCGGGTCGCCCTGCAGGGCAGCTGCGATTCGCTGGCGATCGCCAGTTCCATCTCCATCATCGGCGAAGGCGCCGAAGGCCGGCTCTGCCCGAGCGGCTCGCAGATCAAGACCAATCGGGGCAAATGCGAAGTCGGCAAGGTGGAGCTGCTGGACGCCGACGAATTCGCCACCCTCAAGCGCCGCGCCCGCCGCTGACCGCCCATACGGCGCCTGCCGCCCTCCGTCTCCCGTAGTGCGGAGGGACGGCAGGCGCCGTCCCTCTCGCTCTTCCTGATCGTGCCGGGGCGGGCCCGGTGCCGGGGTCAGACCGTGGCCGGCAGCAGCCGCTCCGGCTCGGACTGGCTCTCCACCACCAGTTCGCCGTCGACCACGTCGATGTTGACCCGGCCGCCGCCGACCAGTTTGCCGAACAGCAGTTCGTCGGCCAGCGGGCGCTTGATCTTCTCCTGGATCACCCGCGCCATCGGCCGCGCACCCATCAGCGGGTCGAAGCCGTGCTGGGCCAGCCAGTCGCGCGCGGTCGGCGAGGCCGACAGCGCCACGTGCTTCTCGTTGAGCTGCATCTCCAGCTCGATCAGGAACTTGTCCACCACCCGCAGGATGTGGTCGAAGCCCAGGGCCTGGAACTGCACCACCGCATCCAGGCGGTTGCGGAACTCCGGGCTGAAGCTCTTGCGGATGACCTCCATCGCGTCGGTGGAATGGTCCTGGCGGGTGAAGCCGATCGAGCGCCGCGAGGCCTGGGCCGCGCCGGCATTGGTGGTCATCACGATCACCACGTTCTTGAAGTTGGCCTCGCGTCCGTTGGTATCGGTCAGCACGCCGCGGTCCATGACCTGCAACAGGATGTTGAAGATGTCCGGATGGGCCTTCTCGACCTCGTCCAGCAGAAGCACGCAGTGCGGGGTCTTGACGATCTTCTCGGTCAGCAGGCCGCCCTGGTCGAAGCCGACGTAGCCCGGGGGCGCGCCGATGAGGCGCGAGACCGAGTGCGGCTCCATGTACTCGGACATGTCGAAGCGCACCAGCTCGATCCCCAGCTGCAACGCCAGCTGCTTGGTCACCTCGGTCTTGCCCACGCCGGTGGGGCCGGCGAACAGGAAGTTGCCGATCGGCTTGTCCGGGTTGCCCAGGCCGCTGCGCGCCAGCTTGATCGCCGAAGCCAGGGTCTCGATCGCCGGGTCCTGGCCGAAGATCACCATCTTCAGGTTGCGCTCCAGGTGCTGGAGCACGTCCTTGTCGGTGGCGCTGACCTGCTTGGCCGGGATCCGCGCCATCTTGGCGACGATGGTCTCGATCTCCTCGACGTCGATCAGCTCCTTGCGGGTCTCCTGCGGCAGCAGGCGCTGGCGCGCACCGGCCTCGTCGATCACGTCGATCGCCTTGTCCGGCAGCAGCCGGTCGGCGATGTGCTTGACCGACAGGTCGACCGCGGCCTGGATCGCGTCGTCGGCGTAGGTCACGCCATGGTGGGCCTCGTACTTGGGCTTGAGGCCCTGCAGGATCTCGTAGGCCTCGCCCACGGTCGGCTCGACGATGTCGATCTTCTGGAAGCGCCGGGCCAGGGCCCGGTCCTTCTCGAAGATGCCGCGGTATTCCTGGAAGGTGGTGCTGCCGATGCAGCGCAGGTCGCCCGAGGCCAGCGCCGGCTTGATCAGGTTGGAGGCGTCCATCGTCCCGCCGCTGGCCGAGCCGGCGCCGATGATGGTGTGGATCTCGTCGATGAACAGGATCGCGCCCGGGATCTTCTTGATCGCGGTCAGCACGCCCTTGAGCCGCTTCTCGAAGTCGCCGCGGTACTTGGTCCCGGCCACCAGGGCGCCCAGGTCCAGCGAGTAGATCACCGCGTCGGACAGCACCTCGGGCACATCGCCCTCGACGATCCGCTTGGCCAGGCCCTCGGCGATCGCGGTCTTGCCCACGCCGGCCTCGCCCACGTACAGCGGGTTGTTCTTGCGCCGGCGGCACAGGATCTGGATGGTGCGCTCGATCTCGTCGGCGCGGCCGACCAGCGGGTCGATGCGGCCGCTGCGGGCGCTGTCATTGAGGTTGGTGGCGTACTCGGCCAGGGCGTCGGTCTTGCCCTCGGCCTCGCCGCCCTCGGCCTTGCCCTCGCCTTCGCCGGACGCGGACGGGCCGCCCTCGGACGACTCGTCGCCGAGCTTGGCGATGCCGTGGGACAGGTAATTGACCACGTCCAGACGGGTGACGTCCTGCTGGGTCAGGAAATAGACCGCGTGCGAATCCTTCTCGCCGAAGATCGCCACCAGCACGTTGGCGCCGGTGACCTCTTTCTTGCCCGAGGACTGGACGTGGTAGACCGCCCTCTGCAGCACGCGCTGGAAGCCCAAGGTCGGCTGGGTGTCGCGGCCATCGTCCTCGGCCAGGCGCGAGACCGAGGCCTCGATCGCCTGCTCGAGTTCGCCGCGCAGGCGCGAGGCGTCGGCACCGCAGGCCTTGAGCACGGCCTGGGCGGAGGGGTTGTCGAGCAGAGCCAGCAACAGGTGCTCGACCGTCATGAATTCGTGCCGTGCTTCGCGCGCGCGCTTGTAGCACTGGCCGATGGTCTGTTCGAGGTCTTTGCTGAACATGGCGGGCTCCGGCGGTTTGCCAACAATATGCGGCCTGCCGCCGGGAATTCCACAGCCCCGGTGGGCCACTGCGTTCAGCCGGCAGCATGCCCGTCCGGCCGGGCCCATGTCACCCCGTCCGCGGATTCCCCGCGCCCCACCCCGCTCCCATGGGTGGCCGGTCAGGCCTTTTCCATGGTGCACAGCAGGGGGTGCTGGTTCATCCGCGAGAACTCGTTGACCTGGGCCACCTTGGATTCGGCCACTTCCCGGGTGAAGACGCCGCAGACGCCGCGGCCGCGGGTATGCACGTGCAGCATCACCTGGGTGGCCCGCTCCAGGTCCAGGGCGAAGAACTGCTGCAGGACCGCGACCACGAAATCCATCGGGGTGTAGTCATCGTTGAGCAGGACCACCTGGTACATCGGCGGGGGGGCGACCTCGGGCTTGCCGGGATCGACCAGCGTGCCGTGTTCGTGTTCGTGGCGTGGGGTGCGGGGCATGCTGGCAATTATACGGGCCGGCCCGGATGGACGGCCCCGCGCCGGCTGCCGGACAATGGCAGTCCACCCGTTCCCAACTCCCCGAAAAGGAATGTCCATGCGTGCCACCCGCTTCGTCCTGCTGCTGTCCGTGCTCCTGGGCTGCGCCTTCGCCGCGCCGGCCTGGGCCGACGCTTCCGTCCAGACGCGCCTGGATTCGCGCGGGGTGAAGTACGAGGTCGACGAGGACGGCGACTACAAGGTGACCTACAACTACAAGGACGAGGGCCGGACCCAACTGGTGTTCGTCTCCGGCCGTACCGAGCGGGTCGGCGGCTTCATCGTCCGCGAGGTGTTCGCCCCGGCCGGCCGGCTGGAACAGGACGGCATCGGCGGCGACAAGGCGCTGGAGCTGCTGCGCGAGAGCCGCCAGAACAAGCTCGGCAGCTGGGAAGTGGCCGGCGACGTGCTGTACTACGTGATCAAGCTGCCCGACAGCGTCGACGCCACCACCCTGGAGTCGGCGATGGACATCGCCGCCGAGACAGCCGACGACATGGAGATCGAGCTGTCCGGCCCGCTGGACGCGCTCTGAACCCGTCCGCGCGCATGAACCTGCCCTCCTC
>NZ_PDWL01000024.1 GCF_010093185.1 Pseudoxanthomonas jiangsuensis
TTTCTTTTATGTATGTACGCGAGCCCCCCCGAAGATTCACCCCTCTCTATTCCTCGGCAGCGGCGAATGGTTATAAGAGCCACCCCGCAAGCCCCGCCCCCAGCCCACGCCGGTGCAGCGTGCGCTCGGCCTGCTGGTCCGGCGCGAGCATTCGCGCAGGGAACTGACCCGCAAGCTCACCTCGCGTGGCGTCGAGGCCGACGAGGCCGCCGCCGCGGTCGAGCGCCTGGCCGGCGACGGCTGGCAGGACGACACCCGCTTCGCCGCGTCGCTGGTGCGGAGCAGGGCGGCGTCGGGCTACGGCCCGCTCTACATCCGGGCCGAGCTGGGCACCCATGGCCTGGGCAGCGAGGCCGTCGCCGCAGCCCTGGAAACCTTCGAGGGCGACTGGACCGAGGTGGCCCGCGACCTGGTTCGGCGCCGCTACGGCGAAGCCGGGCCGGCCGACCTGGCGCAGCGGCGCAAGGCCGCCGACCTGCTGGCCCGGCGCGGCTTCGACGGCGACAGCATCCGCCGCGCCACCCGGTTCGATCCGGACGACTGAGCCGTTCGGCGGGGGTTCCCCGCGCTCTGCTACCCTTTGCGGGTTGGATTTCCCGTCCCGCCGGGGCGCCGCAGGCGCTTCCCTGGCCCGGACCCGTCCGCCCGCCAGCCACAGCCAGATGACCGCCTCGACTCCCGCGTACACCACTGCCCGCATCCGCCAGGACTTCCTCGAATTCTTCCAGGGCAAGGGCCACACCATCGTGCCCTCGGCCCCGCTGGTGCCGGGCAACGACCCGACCCTGCTGTTCACCAACTCGGGCATGGTCCAGTTCAAGGACGTGTTCCTGGGCGCGGAGAAGCGCAGCTACGTGCGTGCGGCCGACGTCCAGCGCTGCCTGCGCGCCGGCGGCAAGCACAACGACCTGGATTCGGTCGGCTACACCGCCCGCCACCACACCTTCTTCGAGATGCTGGGCAACTGGTCCTTCGGCGACTACTTCAAGAAAGAGGCGATTGCCTGGTCGTGGGAGCTGCTGACCCAGGTGTGGAAGCTGCCGCCCGAGCGCCTGCTGGTGACCGTCTACCACACCGACGACGAAAGCTACGACCTGTGGCACCGGATGGTCGGCCTGCCGCCGGAGCGCATCATCCGCATCGGCGACAACAAGGGCGCGCCCTACGCCAGCGACAACTTCTGGCAGATGGCCGATACCGGCCCCTGCGGTCCCTGCACCGAGATCTTCTACGATCACGGCGAGCACATCGCCGGCGGCCCGCCCGGCTCGCCGGACGAGGACGGCGACCGCTACATCGAGATCTGGAACAACGTCTTCATGCAGTTCGACCGCCAGTCCGACGGCAGCCTGATCCCGCTGCCGGCGCCGTGCGTGGATACCGGCATGGGCCTGGAGCGCCTGGCCGCGATCCTGCAGCACGTGCACTCCAACTACGAGATCGACCTGTTCCAGGCGCTGATCCGCCATGCCGGGCAGCTCACCGGCACCGCCGACCTGGAGAACAAGTCGCTGCGCGTGATCGCCGACCACATCCGCGCCAGCGCCTTCCTGATCGTCGACGGCGTGCTGCCGTCCAACGAAGGCCGCGGCTACGTGCTGCGCCGGATCATCCGCCGCGCCCTGCGCCACGGCTGGATGCTGGGCGTGCGCGAGCCGTTCTTCCACAAGCTGGTGCCGACCCTGTCGGCGCTAATGGGCGAAGCCTACCCTGAGCTGCCGGCCGCGCAGTCGACCGTCGAGCGTGCGCTCAAGGCCGAGGAGGAGCGCTTCGCCGAGACCCTCGACGCCGGCATGAAGATCTTCGAGGACGTCGCCTCGCGTGCGGCCGACGGCACCATCCCCGGCGTGGACGCGTTCCGCCTGTACGACACCTACGGCTTCCCGCTGGACCTGACCCAGGACATCGCCCGCGAGCGCGGCCTGAGCGTGGACGTGGCTGGCTTCGACGCCTCGATGGAGCAGCAGCGCGAGACCGCGCGCGCGGCCGGCAAGTTCGGCGGCGGCGTGCAGCTGCCGGCCGACCTGGTCGCGACCCTGCAGCCGACCGCGTTCCTCGGTTACGACGCGCTGCAGGCCGACGGCCTGAAGATCGTGGCCCTGCTGCGCGACGGCCGCCCGGTCGAAAGCGTGCAGGCCGGCGACGAGGCCATCGTGCTGACCGACCGCACGCCTTTCTATGCCGAGTCCGGTGGCCAGGTCGGCGACACCGGCACCCTGGCCGGCGACGGGGCCTCCCTCGAGGTCACCGATACCCAGAAGTTCGCCGGCCAGTTCCACGGTCATTTCGTGCGCGTGACCCAAGGCGCGGTGAAGCTGGGCGACGTGCTCGCCGGCCAGGTCGATGCCGCCCGCCGCGGCACCATCGTCCTCAACCACTCGGCCACCCACCTGCTGCACGGTGCCCTGCGCGGCCTGCTCGGCACCCACGTCGCGCAGAAGGGTTCGCTGGTCGCGCCCGACCGCCTGCGCTTCGACTTCTCGCATTTCCAGCCGGTCGCATCCGAGGAACTGGCCACGATCGAGCGCCTGGTCAACGACGAGGTCCGCGCCAACCATCCGGTGGTGATCCAGCAGATGGGCATCCAGGAGGCGCTGGACCTGGGCGCGATGGCGCTGTTCGGCGAGAAGTACGGCGAGCGCGTGCGGGTGGTGAAGATGGGCGAATCGGTCGAGCTGTGCGGCGGCACCCACGTCGGCCGCACCGGCGACATCGGCCTGTTCAGGATCGTCTCCGAGGGCGGCGTCTCGGCTGGCGTGCGCCGGATCGAGGCGGTGACCGGGCAGGGCGCGCTGGACCACGTGGCCGCCGAAGGCCGCAGCCTGGACGAGGCTGCCGCCGTGCTCGGCGGCAGCCGCGGCGACGTGGTCGACAAGGCCCGCTCGCTGGCCGAGCGCATCCGCAGGCTCGAGCGCGAGATCGAGTCGTTCAAGGCCAAGGCCGCCAGCGAAGCGGCCGCCGACCTGGCGGCCTCGGCGGTGGACGTGGGCGGGATCAAGGTCCTGGCCGCGCGCCTGGAAGGGATCGACGCCAAGGGCCTGCGCGAGGCGGTGGACCGGCTCAAGCAGCAGCTCGGCGACACCGTGGTGATCCTCGCCGGCGCGCAGGACGGCAAGGCCGCCCTGGTCGCGGGCGTGAACGGCGCCGCAACGGGCAAAGTCAAGGCCGGCGAACTTCTGGCCCACGTGGCCGGTCGTATCGGGGGCAAGGGCGGCGGACGCCCGGACCTCGCCCAGGGTGGTGGCGAGGACGGGCCCGCCCTTGCCCTTGCCCTCGGCGAAATTCCTGCTTGGGTCGGTCAACGCCTCGGCTGATCGTGCGTTAACACCCGTGCGGGCCGGCCCTTGCCGGCCCGCAGGCACGGGCAGTACGATCCCCCGACCCTCACCGTACGCTGCAGAGTGGACGCGTCCCGGTCTTCACGTGGAGATCGTTGCGCAGGCCGGCAAGGATTTTGCCGGCTCCATGGAGAAAGACAATGCTGATTCTGACCCGCCGAGTAGGCGAAACCCTGATGATCGGCGATTCGATCACCGTCACCGTGCTCGGGGTCAAGGGCAACCAGGTGCGGATCGGCATCACCGCCCCGAAAGACGTGTCCGTGCACCGCGAGGAGATCTACCAGCGGATCCAGCGCGGCGAAGCGCCTGGCACCGGTACGGGCGAGGACGCCGCCGGCGATTGAGTGCGGAAATGTTTGCCGGGAAACCGGCCAGCAGGTATCCTTTCGCGGCCCGCAAACGCAGTCGCGTAGCGGGCACCCACGGAGTGATGCCCGAGAGGCCGAAGGGGCTCCCCTGCTAAGGGAGTATAGGGTCAAAAGCTCTATCGAGGGTTCGAATCCCTCTCACTCCGCCAGACCTGCGAAAGCCGCCCCAAAGGCGGCTTTCGTCGTTCCGGGCGAGTGGTTCTTCGAGGCGAATGGCGCGGGCGCAATGCAGCGCGTGCAGCCCGGCTCCCGACAGTGGGACGCGTCACGCGGTGGCCGGCGGGCATGCGGTAGATGACCGATGCGCACCCCGTCGACGCGGCATGCGCCCCGCGCCGCACACAAAAAAGAAGGGCCGGTGACTTGCGTCACCGGCCCTTTTGAAAATGGCGCGCCCGGAGAGATTCGAACTCCCGACCGCCTGGTTCGTAGCCAGGTACTCTATCCAGCTGAGCTACGGGCGCGTTTTCAAGGCGCGGAAGTATGAGCGAGCCTCGGGCGGTCGTCAATCGTTCCGGGCGAGGAAATCGAAAAATCTTCAGCCAGCGCTTCGGCGACGGCGGCCGGCCGCTTCATCCAGGCGAAGTGATCGGCGGCGGCCTGCAGCCGGTCCGCATCCATGACCTCGATCCGCGCCGGCGCCTGCGGCATGCGCGCGAGCAGGGCCTGCATCGAGCCGCGCGGGGCGAGCCAGTCGTCGGCCAGCACCAGCGCATGCACCGGCGCGCGGATGCGGCCCATGTCCGCATCCAGGTCGGCGTCCATGCCGGCCGCGGCGTAGCGGTTGCTCAGGCCGACCCGGGCCCAGTCGGCGATCAGGCCGCGCGCTTCGGTGCCGCCGAAGCCGAGCCGGCGGCCGGGCAGTACGCCCCGGCGACGGGCCAGCCAAGGCAGGAAGCGGTACACGGCGGGCAGCAGCCAGCCGCGCGGGCCGGGAAAGCTGCGCCAATACGGCGTGCCGCTGGCGACCAGGCACAGGCCGTCGATCGCCTGCGGGTGCTGGCCGGCGAAGCAGCAGGCCAGCTGTCCGCCGAGGCTGTGGCCGCCGATCGTGCGCGGGCCGCCTTCGCCAAGCACGGCCAGGCTGGCCGGCAGGTCCAGGCTCAGCAGTTCGCGGTAACCCCAGTCGCAGTCGCGCGAAGGCCGCAGGGAGCTGCCGCCGTTGCCGCGCCATTCGTGCACCCAGGTCGCCACTCCGCGCGCTGCCAGCGCCTCGGCCAGCGGCAGGTAGTTGCGCGCGGACACGCCCAGCGCCGGCAGCCAGAGCAGCTGCGCGCGCGGTCGCTCGGGGCGCCGGCCGAGCAGGGTCCAGCGGTGCCCGTCGGCTGCGACCGCCTCGCGGTCGTCCGCCTGCAGGCTCATCGGCCGGGCATCGTGGCGAAGTGGTCCAGCACCAGCACTTGGCCGCGGCCGGGACGGAAGCCGCCGCGCAGGGCGGCATGCACGTAGTCGACCGCGGCCGCGCAGGCCGGGCGCAGCGCCAGGCCGCGGGCCAGGTTGGCGGCCACGGCCGAGGCCAAGGTGCAGCCGGTGCCGTGCGCGTCCACCCGCAGGCGCGGATGCGCGGTGCGCTGCTCGCCCTGCGCATCGACCAGGATGTCGACCACCTCGCCCGGCCCGGCCAAGTGGCCGCCCTTCAGCAGCACCGCCGGTGCGCCCAGCGCGCGCAGCGCGGCGGCCGCGTGCGGCATCGTGCCCAGGTCGGGGATGGACCAGCCCAGCAGCAGTTCGGCTTCCGGCAGATTCGGGGTGAGCACGCTGGCCAGCGGCAAAAGGCGTTCGCGCAGGGCGGCCAGCGCGTCCTCCTCCAGCAGGCGCGCGCCGCTGGTGGCGACCATCACCGGGTCGATCACCACGTGCGCCGGGCGGTGGCGCTCCAGTGCGCGGGCGACGGTCTCGATCACCGGTGCGCTGGCGAGCATGCCGAGCTTGACCGCGCCGATGCGGAAGTCGTCGAAGCACGCGTCGATCTGCGCTTCGAGGAAGTCCGGCGATGGGACGTGCACCGCGGTCACCCCGCGGGTGTGCTGGGCGGTCAGCGCGGCCAGCGCGGACAGGCCGTGCACGCCATGCGCGGCGAAGGTCTTCAGGTCGGCCTGGATGCCGGCGCCACCGCCGGAGTCGGAGCCGGCGATGGTGAGGACGGAAACGGGCCGGGCGTCGGGGCGGGAATCGTTCATGGGCCTATTCTGCACTGCCGCGCACGGGCTTCGTGCCACAGGGGCACGAAGCCGCGGCCGCGACCCCGCCGGTAAGGCTATGCCTCCGGCGGCCGTGGCGCTTGCCGCGAAAGCGACCAGTGGCGGTAGGCGGCGTAGCCGATGCCGGTCAGCCCGGTCAGCGCGGCGGGCACCAGCAGCGCGCGGTACTGCAGCGCGCCGAACAACCAGGCGCCGAGCACGCCGCCGGTGAGGAAGCCGCTGATGATCATCCCGCTCAAGGTGAGGCGCCGGACCTGCAGCGGCATGCCGCGGATCAGATGGCCCAAGCCGATGCCCAGGTCGGTGAACATGCCGCTGAGGTGGGTGGTGCGCACCACCGCGCCGCTGTAGGTGGTGACCATTGCGTTCTGCAGGCCGCAGGCCATCGCCGCCAGCAGGGCGCCGTTGAGTTGCTGGCGTTCGAACAGCGGCACCGCCGTGGCCAGCAGCAGCGCCTCCAGTGCCAGCGCCACGCCGTAGCGGCGGCCCAGGCGCAGGGTCGAGTCCTGGATGATCAGGCCGCTGAGCATCGCGCCCAGGCAGAAGGCGATCAGCATGGCCCACAGGTGCCGCACCGCGCGCCATTCGCCATGCGCCAGGGCCGCGCCGAGCAGGCTGGTGGTGCCGGTGAGGTGGCTGACGGCCTGGTGCTCGAAGCCGAGGTAGCCGATCACGTTGACCATGCCGCCGACGCAGGCCAGCGTCACCGCGCCCACCCAGACCCAGCGTGGCAGCTGGATGCCCATGCTCAGCGCGCGTCCTTCAGCCGCACCCCGCGGCCCTCGCCGCGGCTGGGTTGGCCCGGACCGATCAGTTCGATCCCGGCCGCATCCAGCGCATCGACCACCTTCATCAGCGTGTCGATCACGCCGCGCACGGTGCCGTCGCTGGCCTCCATGCGCTGGATGGTGGGCAGCGATACTCCGGACAGCGCCGCCAGCTGGCGCTGGTCGATGCCGAGGAGGGCGCGGGCGGCGCGCATCTGGGAGGCGGAGATCATTGGGGCGTGGCCGGGGTGGTACGGACAAACTTACGCCGGATACGCCCAAATGCAAGTTCAGGGCGTCATATGTGATGCTTCATGCATCATCATCTGGCCTCTGCCTGGAGGTGCGGCAAAGGCGCTGGGTCCCGGCGTACGCCGGGACGACGGTGCGCATGGCGGTTCCGGCCGCGCATCGCTCGCGGCCGGAACGAAGCGCTACAGCACTTCCGAGGCGAAATCCGCCAGCCGCGAGCGCTCGCCGCGGCGCAGGGTGATGTGCGCGCTGTGCGGCCAGTTCTTGAAGCGGTCCACCGCGTAGGTCAGGCCCGAGGTGGTCTCGGTCAGGTACGGGGTGTCGATCTGCTCGACGTTGCCCAGGCAGACGATCTTGGTGCCCGGGCCGGCGCGGGTGATCAGGGTCTTCATCTGCTTCGGCGTCAGGTTCTGCGCCTCGTCCAGGATCAGGTAGCGCGAGAGGAAGGTGCGGCCGCGCATGAAGTTCATCGAGCGGATCTTGATCCGGCTGGCGAGCAGGTCGTTGGTCGCCGCACGGCCCCAGGCGCCGCCTTCCTGGTTGTGGGTGAGCACTTCCAGGTTGTCGGTCAGCGCGCCCATCCACGGGGTCATTTTTTCCTCCTCGGTGCCGGGCAGGAAGCCGATGTCCTCGCCGACGCTGACCGTGGCGCGGGTCATGATGATCTCGCGGTAGCGCTGCTGGTCCATGGTCTGGGCCAGGCCGGCGGCCAGCGCCAGCAGGGTCTTGCCGGTGCCGGCGGTGCCGAGCAGGGTGACGAAGTCGATGTCCGGGTCCATCAGCGCGTTGAGCGCGAAGTTCTGCTCGCGGTTGCGCGCGGTGATGCCCCACACCGCGTGCTGGCCGCCGCGGAAGTCGTCGACCAGGGCGAGCACGGCCTTGCCGTCGGCGACCCTGGCCACCCGCAGCTCGACCTCGTCCTCGCCGGGCAGGTACAGGTACTGGTTCGGATGCCAGTCCTCGTCCTCGCGCAGGACGACCTCGTAGGTCGTGCGGCCCTTGTCCGACCACGATCGCAGGTCGTCGCGGTGCTTCTCCCAGAAGTCTTCCGGCAGTTCGGTGGCGCCGGTGAACAGCAGGCTGAAGTCGTCCAGGGCGCGGTCGTTCTCGTAGTCCTCCGACACGATCCCGGCGATGGCCGCCTTGATCCGCAGGTTGATGTCCTTGGACACGAACACCACCGGGATCTCGGCCGGGGTGGCCTCCTTCAGCGCCAGGATCGCGCCGAGGATGGCGTTGTCCGGGATCACCTTGCCGAAGCTCTTGCCGGCGTCGAAGTGGCTGGTCTGGAAGCGCAGCAGGCCGGCGCTGTGGCGGCCGCGCAGCTGCACGCCGTTGGGCTGGGCCAGCGGGATGCCGTCGGCCAGGCGTTCCAGGCCGGCGTTCTCCACCAGTTCGTTGAGGAAGCGGCTGACCTGGCGCGCGTTGCGGCTGGCCTCGGAGGTGCCCTTCTTGGCATTGTCCAGTTCCTCGATCACCTGCATCGGCAGGTAGACGTCATGCTCCTCGAACTTGAACAGCGCGGTGGGGTCGTGCATCAGCACGTTGGTGTCCAGCACGTAGATGCGCTTGCCTCGGGTCATCGTGGCTTCCTGGTGGGAGGTGCGGGGCAGGGTGGGGTGGCGCGGACAGCAGTGGCGCCGGCGGACGCCGGACAGGGGCGAACCGTCGCGGCCTGCGGGGCAGGGCGACGGGGGCGTGGACGGATGCGGGCATCACTGCTCGGCTTCGGCCTTCAGTGCGTCGAGCACGGCCTGGGCGTGGCCGGGGACCTTGACCCCGCGCCATTCGCGCGCGATGCGGCCGTCGGGCGAGACCAGGAAGGTGCTGCGGACCACGCCCAGCACCTTGCGCCCGTACATGTTCTTCTCGTGGATCACGTCGAAGGCGCGGCACAGGGCCTCGTCGCCGTCGCTGACCAGCGGGAAGGCGAAGCCCTGCCTGGCGCAGAAGTTGTCGTGCGACTTCACCGAGTCGCGGGAGACGCCGAGCACGTCGGCGCCGAGGGCGGCGAAACGCGGCAGCAGGGCGTTGAAGTCCAGGCCCTCGGTGGTGCAGCCGGGCGTGCTGTCCTTCGGATAGAAGTACAGGACCAGCCAGCGGCCGGCATAGTCGGCGAGGGTGGCCTGGCGGCCGCCGGACAAGGCCAGCGGCAGGGTCAGGGTGGTGCGGTCGAGCTTGCCTTGCTTCATGGGGCGGTCGTGACGCTCCGTCAGAACTTCATCGGATCCATGATCGCGTCGAGGTTCAGGTGGTCGCAGAACTCGAGGAAGTCGTCGCGCAGGGCGGCGATGTGCATGTTGGCCGGCACGCCAATGGTCACCTGCGCCGAGAACATCTCCGCGCCGGTCTGCATCGCCCGGTAGCGGGTGCTCTGCAGGTTCTCGATGGTGATGCCCTGGCGGTCGAAGAAGTCGGCCAGCTGGAACAGGATGCCCGGCTTGTCGGCGGCCACCACTTCCACGATGTACGGCAGCAGGTTGGACTGCACCTGCTTGGCGGCGGTGCGGTACCAGTTGAGCTTGAGGCCTTCCTCGCGGTCCAGGCGGCCGAGCATGGCCTCCAGCTTGGCCACCGCGTCCCAGGAACCCATCGCCAGCGCGGTCATCGACACGTCGCGGCCCACCGTGGCCAGGCGCGCATCCACCAGGTTGCAGCCGCTGTCGGCGATACGGCGGGTGACCGACAACAGAGGCGACTCCGGATGCGTCGTATAGGCGTTGATCAGGAGGTGGTTTTCGTTCGGCGAAGGCCGGGGCGGGGTGTCGGTCAAGGAGGCTTCCGGCATTGCGGGTGGCTGAATGGCGGGGCCGGAACGGCCGCGCCGCCGGGTGCAGCATACTTGCCCGTGCTTTCGGGCCGCAAGTATGATCGGGCCTCCTTGAACCGGCCTGCGCCGCACGCGCAAGCCGCAGAAAACAGAGTGAAACCGGCTTTGCACCCCACCGGCCTCATCACCGCGCTGGCGACCCCGTTCGACGGGGCCGGCGCACTCGACCTCGACGCCTGGCGCCGGCTGCTGCAGTGGCAGCTGGCCGCCGGCGCGCAGGGCGTGGTGGTGGCCGGGTCGACCGGCGAGGCGTCGATGCTCGAAGACGCCGAATACGACACCCTGCTGCGGATCGCGGTGGAAACCGTCGCCGGACGGATCCCGGTGCTGGCCGGCACCGGCCTGTCCGGGACCGCGCGCACCATCGCCCAGACCCGCCGCGCCGCCGCGGCCGGCGCCGATGCGGCGCTGGTGGTGACGCCGCCGTACGTGCGCCCGACCCAGGCCGGCCTGCTGGCGCATTACCGCGCCGTGGCCGAACAGGGCGGACTGCCGGTGGTCCTGTACAACGTCAGCGTCCGCACCGCGGCCGACCTGCTGCCGGAGACGGTGGCCGAACTGGCTTCGCACGCGCGCATCGTCGGCATCAAGGAAGCCGCGTCCGATCCGGCGCGGATGGCGGCGCTGCTCGCATTGCGCAGCCCGGCCTTCAGCGTCCTCGGCGGCGACGACGGCCAAGCCGGGCGCGCCATGCTCGCCGGCGCCGATGGCCTGGTCTCGGTCGGCTCCAACGCCGCCCCGGCCGCCTATCGCCGCCTCTGCGACCTGGCCCGTGGCGGCCATGCTGCCGCGGCCGGGCAGTGGGACGCACAACTGGCGCCGCTACACGCCTTCTGCGGCGTGGAACCGAACCCGATCCCGGTCAAGGCCCTGCTGCAGGGGCTGGGCTACGGCCAGGGCGTGCGCCTGCCGCTGCTGCCGCTGTCGGCCGCGCACCGGGCCGAACTGGCGCGAAACCTCGCGCTGGCCGGCGAACTCGAAGCACACTGTGGCCGCGAACCGCTCGCGGCCTGATCCAGAACCCTCCGGAGAACCTTCCCGATGTCCCAGACTTCCCGCATCGCCCGCACCGGCGTGGCCGTCCTGCTCGCCTTCACCGCGGTCGCGGTGCTGAGCGGCTGTTCCTGGTTCCGCAAGGGCGCGCGCGGCGACTACGCCCTGGCCGCCGAACAGCGTCCGCTGGAAGTGCCGCCCGATCTCAACCTGCCCGACACCTCCGGCGCGATGTCTTTGCCGCCGGCCGGCGCCGCGCAGCCGGCGCGCCCGGGCGCGGCCCCGGCGCCTTCGGCCAGCGGCTTCACCGTGGCCGGCACCCGCGACGAGACCTTCGCCAAGGTCGGCACCGCGCTGGAGGGCATCGACGGCCTGGCCATCGCCAGCAAGGCCCAGCTGCTGGGCACCTATGACGTCTCCTACCAGGGCAGCGACTTCCTGGTACGCGTGGTCGCGGTGGAAAGCGGCGCCTACGTGTCGGCGGTTGATCCGCGCGGTCTGCCCGCGACCGGCGAGGCGCCGCTGAAGGTGGTGGCCTCGCTGCAGGCGGCACTGGCGCGCTGAACCGCCATTCGCCGGCCCTGACCGAAGAAGGCGCCCATCGGGCGCCTTCTTCGTTTCCGCTGCCGGTCCTGCTCAGCGCTCCAGAAACGGCAGCTTGCCGGGCTTGCCGTCCCATTCGGCGGCGTCGGCCAGCGGTTCCTTGCGCACGGTGATCACCGGCCAGGCCTTGGCCAGCTCGGCGTTGAGCGCGACGTAGTTCTCCTGCCCGGCCGGCACGTCGTCCTCGGGGTAGATCGCATTGGCCGGGCACTCGGGCTCGCACAGGGTGCAGTCGATGCACTCGTCCGGATCGATCACCAGGAAGTTCGGACCCTCGTGGAAGCAGTCGACCGGGCACACCTCCACGCAGTCGGTGTACTTGCACTTGATGCAGTTCTCGGTGACGACGAAGGGCATGGAACGACCGCGCGGGCGTGCAGAAGGGCGCGATATTCTAATCCAGCGCGCCGGGCCGCGTCCTGCGGCGGCAATGGGCGGCGGTTCTCAGGCCAGGCCGCGGGCCTGTGCGAGGCGGTGGAGGCCGGTTGCGGCCAGATCCTCGCGATGCCGGCGCACCTGCATCCCCATCGCTTCCAGCGCCCGTGCATAGCGCTCCAGCAACGCGTCGCTGCCGAGCAGGTGGACCGTGCCGGTGGCGTCCGCCGGCAGCGCCGCGCGCAGTTCGTGGCCGACCAGCAGGCCGGACAGGTACGACGGCAAGGCATCGCCGTCGAAGCGTCCGAACAGCGCGGCGGTGCGCACCCCGAACAGGTCGTGCAGCAGGCCGGACTGGCCCGGATCGGCGGCGCCGGCGTCGAACGCGGCCGGATCCAGCGCCGGTTCGGCCTCGGGCATGCTGCGGGCGAGGATGCTGTGCCGGCGCAGCAGGCCGTAGACCTCGCCGGTCATGGCGGTGGCGATGCGCACGATCCGGCCGTCGCGCACCCGCACCCACTTGCTGTGGGTGCCGGGCAGGCAGATCCGGTGCTCGCCGGGGCCGAGCAGGTCGAACAGGGCGGCGACCTGGGTCTCCTCGCCGCGCATGACGTCGGCTGCGGCCTGCTGGCGGTCGGCCATGCCGGCCGCGCACCACAACGCGCGCCCGCGCAGCGCCGGCGCGTCGACCCGGTCGTCGTCGAGGCGGAGCATGCCGGCGGCCAGCGCGTCCAGGCCGGCCGGGCAATCCACGTACGGCACCTCGATCCAGCCGCCGCGGCCGCCGACCATGCCGCCGAGCACGACCAGTCGGTCGTCCCAGCCGTCCAGCAGGGCGGCCAGCACCTGGCCGAAGCGGCCGGCACTGGCCAGGGCGCCGTCGCTGCCGCGGCGCTGGTCGAGGATGGCGCCGCCTGCGTCCAGGCGGTAGGCGCGCAGGCTGCTGGTGCCCCAGTCGACCGCGATCACGGCAAGGCCACCCGGCTTTCGGCCAGGCCGCGGCAGCCGGGCACCGGCAGCGCGTACAGGCCGCCGGATTCCGGCGCCGCCGCGCGCGCGGCCGGGTCCAGGCCCTGCGGCGAGGTGATCACGTAGAGCGTGTCCAGCGCGGGCCCGCCGAGGGCGCAGCACGACGGCTGCGGCACCGGCAGGGGCACGATCCGGTCGACCGTGCCGTCGGGACGGTAGCGCACCACCCGCGCCGCGCCCCACTGCGCATTCCAGAGATAGCCGTCGGCGTCGATGCAGGAACCGTCGGGCGAGGCATTGGCGTCGTCCTCGATCCGGGCGAAGCAGCGCACCGCGCGCACCTGGGCGTTGGCCGGGTCGTAGTCGCCGCACAGGATCCGGGCGTCGAGCGAATCGCACCAGTACATCGTCAGCCCGTCGGGCGAGAAGCAGATCGAATTGGGGATGGCCACGCCCGGCAACGGCAGCCGGCGCAGGCCGTGCGCGGCCGAATACTGGTAGAACGCGCCGGTCGGCGCGCGCTCCGGATGTTCGTTCATGGTGCCGAACACGAAGTTGCCGTGGCGGTCGGCGCGGCCGTCGTTGACCTTGGTGTGCGCCTGCTCCAGCTCCACCGCCTCCAGGTGCCACAGCGGCAGCTCCTGGCCGGCGCCGTCCAGGTCGGCGCGGTACAGGCCCTTGGCCAGCGCCAGCAGCAGGCTGCCGTCCTCGCCCAGGCCGATGCAGCCGGCGCGTTCGGGCAGGGCCCAGGAACGGGTGTGGCCGTCGCCGGGGCGGTGCAGCCAGAGGCGGGCGCCGTCGATGTCCACCCACAGCACCTGCTGCCGGTCCTGGTCCCAGACCACGCCCTCGCCGTGCGCGCAGCGCGCGTCCACGGCCAGCCGCAAGACTTCATCCGGTCCCGGCGCCGGCATGTTCACCTCACCACTCCGCCACGCTGCCGTCGGCATGGCGCCACAGCGGGTTGCGCCAGTCCGGCGGATTGCGGTGGGCGTGCCGCAGGCGATCCTCGTCGATCTCCACGCCCAGGCCGGGGCCGGGCAGGGCGCAGATGTGGCCGCCGGCGTCGCAGGCGAAGTCGTCCCTGTTGAGCACGTAGTCGAGCAGGTCGGTACCCTGGTTGTAGTGGATGCCGATGCTCTGCTCCTGGAGCACGGCATTGTGCGAGACGAAGTCCACGTGCAGGCAGGCGGCCAGGGCCACCGGCCCGAGCGGGCAGTGCGGAGCCAGGGCGACATCGTACGCCTCGGCCATGGCGGCGATCTTCAGGCATTCGCTGATGCCGCCGGCGTGCGACAGGTCCGGCTGCAGGATCGCCAGGCCGCCGGCCTCCAGCACGCGCTTGAACTCGAAGCGCGAGAACATGCGCTCGCCGGCCGCCAGCGGGATCGGAGAAGCGGCGGCCAGGCGCGGGTAGTACTCGGCCTGTTCGGGCAGGACCGGCTCCTCCACGAACAGCGGCTTGAACGGCTCCAGTTCGCGCAGCAGCACCCGGGCCATCGGCGCGCCGACCCGGCCGTGGAAGTCGATGCCGAAGTCGACCGAATGGCCGAAGGCCTCGCGCACCGCGGCGACCTTCTCCAGCGCCGCGTCGACCGCGCGCGGGCTGTCGATCAGGCGCATCTCCTCGGTGCCGTTGAACTTGAAGGTGTCGAAGCCCAGCGCGCGGTAGCCGCGGATCTGTTCGACCAGCTCGGCCGGGCGATCGCCGCCGACCCAGCGGTAGGTCTTCATCCGCTCGCGGACCAGGCCGCCGAGCAGCTGGTACACCGGCACGCCCAGGGTCTTGCCCTTGATGTCCCACAAGGCCTGGTCGATGCCGGCGATCGCGCTCATCAGGATCGGGCCGCCGCGGTAGAAGCCGCCGCGGTACAGGGTCTGCCAGAGGTCGTTGATCCGCGCGGGGTCCTTGCCGACCAGGTATTCGCCCAGTTCGTGGACCGCGGCCTCGACCGTGCGCGAGCGGCCCTCGATGACCGGCTCGCCCCAGCCGGCGATGCCCTCGTCGGTCTCGACCTTGAGGAACAGCCAGCGCGGTGCGGCGTGGTAGGTGGTGAGCTTGGTGATCTTCATGCGCGGGCGTCCGCAAGGGCCAGGCGGAAGGCCCGCGCATGGGCGCGGGTGGTCTCCGGGGACTGGCCGGGTCGATAGAGTTCGCCGCCGATGCCGGCGCCGTCGGCGCCGCTGGCGAGCCAGGAGGAAAGCGATTCGGGGGTGACGCCGCCGACCACGTACAGCGGCGTGCCCTTGGGCAGCACCGCGCGCAGGGCACGGACATGGCCGGGGCCATAGGTCGCGGCGGGGAACAGCTTGAGCATCTGCGCGCCGGCGTCGAGCGCGGCGAAGGCCTCGCTGGCGGTGGCGAAGCCGGCCACGACCTGCAGCCCGGCGTCGACCGCGTGCCGGATCAGCGTCGGGTTGGTGTTGGGAGTGACGATGAAGCGTGCGCCCACGCCGTGGAGGACATCGACCTGCTCCGGCTGCAGCACGGTGCCGCCTCCGATCCAGGCGGCGTCGCCATGCGCCTGGACCGCGCGGGCGATGCCCTCGCGCCAGTCCGGTGAGTTGAGCGGAATCTCGATCGCGTCGTAGCCCTCGGCCACCAGCTCGCCGACGTGGGCGACCGATTCGTCCGGGGTGATGCCGCGCAGGATCGCGACCAGCGGCAGGCGGAAGGGAGTGGTGTCAGTCATGGTAGATCTGCGAGCGGCCGCCATCGACGAGGATGTCGGTGGCGTTGATGAAACGGGCTTCGTCGCTGGCCAGGAACAGCGCGGTGTGGGCGACCTCGTCGGGATCGCCGATCCGGCGTGGCGGCAGCAGCGCGGTCTGCGCCTCGCGCGCGCCAGGCTCGCGTTCGAACCAGGCCTCGATCCGCGGCACCAGGATCAGTCCAGGAGAGATGGAATTGACCCTGATGCCGCGGGCCGCGTACTCGATCCCGAGCGCACGGGTCAGGCCGATCAGGCCGTGCTTGGCGACGTTGTAGGGAAAGCAGCCGGGGATGATGCGCTGGCCGTGGACCGAGGCGATGTTGACGATCGCGCCGGCGCCTTGTCCGAGCATCGCCGGCAGCACCGCCTGGGCCAGGTGCCAGGCGCCCTTGAGGTTGAGGTCGAGGTTGCGTTGCCAGGCCTCGCCGGACAGTTCCAATGGATCGGAGAACACGTCGGCGCCGGCGTTGTTGACCAGGACGTCGATCCGGCCGTGGCGGGCGAGGGCGGTGGCCACCGCCGCGCGCACGGCGTCGCCGTCGGGGATGTCCACCTGCCGGTGTTCGACGCCCGCGGCCAGCGCGGCCGGATCGCCGGCCGCGGCGACGTCCAGGCCGACCACGCGCGCGCCCTGGCGGGCGAACAGGCGTGCGGTGGCCGCGCCGATGCCGCTGGCGGCGCCGGTGACGAGGGCGGTCTTGCCGGCCAGGCGCGCGCTCACGCGCGACCCTGGCGGCTGCTGGATCGGGTCACTGGGTCTCCTCCCCGTGGTCTTCTGCGCCTGCACCCGGCCCGCCTCGTGGGCAGGTCCTAGCGCGGGACATGCGGGGAAGCCTCGCGCGGGCGAGATATGTTTGGAAATGAAATTTACGATGTAATCTATTCCGCACTCGCATAGGGTGACGCCATGGACAGATCGATCTCGGGGGCCCACTGGTCCAATCCTTCCCGCCTCAAGACCCGGCACCTGGTGCTTTTGCTGCACCTGGACGAGCAGGGCTCGGTGCTGCGTGCGGCCGAGGCGGCGCGAATGACCCAGCCGGCCGCGTCCAAGCTGCTGGCGGAGATGGAGGCCCTGCTGGGCGTGCCGCTGTTCGATCGGCACGCGCGCGGGGTGCAGCCGACCTGGTACGGACAGGTGCTGATCCGGCGCGCACGCAGCGCCCTGCTGGAGATCGGCCGCGCCCAGGAGGAGATCGCGGCTCTGCGCGACGGCCGCATGGGCCAGGCCTCGATCGGCACCGTGGTCAATCCCGGCACCAACCTGGTCCCGCGCGCGGTGGCCGAGATCAAGAGCCGGCACCCGGACATCCTGGTACGGATCGAGATGGACTACAGCCGGCCGCTGGTCGCGCGCCTGCTGGACGGGCAGCTGGACCTGGTGGTCGGCCGGATCATGGATCCCGACGGCGGCCTGGACCTGGAGTTCGAGCCGCTGGCCGACGAGCCGCACTCGGTGGTGGTCCGCCATGGCCATCCGCTGGCCACGCAGAAGACCGTGCGCCATGCCGACCTGGCGGCGTACGGCTGGATCCTGCCACCGCCGGACAGCGTCCTGCGCGCGCGGCTGGAGACGATGTTCTTGGAACGCGGCATGCAGGGGCCGCGCAACGTGGTGGAGACCTCCTCGCTGCCGGTGACCACCAACCTGCTGCGGGTCAGCGACCTGCTGACCGCATTGCCGGTCGAGGCGGTGGCGCCGTACGTGCAGGCCAAGCAGCTGGCGGTGCTGCCGCTGGAACTGGGCGTGGGTATGGAGTCGTTCGGGATCATCCGCCGTCGCGGCCACCTGCTGTCGCCGGCGGCGCAGAAGATGCTGGAGGCCCTGCGGACGATGGCCCGGCAGCTGTATGCGCGGGGCGGCCCGCGCTAGTTCCTGTGTGTCATGTATATCGATACATGCATACATACTATTCATTCATTTCATTGGTAAAGGCGCTGTCCGGGCAATAGCTTCCCTTTGGGGAGCGCTGTCATGCACGCATTGGTTTCAAAGCATCTGATCCAGTTTATGCGGCATTGATAGCGATACCAGAGGCGGCGAGGGGCCGTCGATATAAATCCACAAGATCTTAATGTTCAGTGTCCTGGGGAGGGAGCTGTGATGTCCAACCGTATCCGCGCCGGCCGGCGTGGCGTCGTTTCGCGCCTGTCGAATCGTTTCAACCATTCCACCCTTGCGCTGGGCGTCGCCCTGGCGTTGTCCGCCGGGACGCTGCACGCGCAGGAGGCTGCAACTGGGGCTGCCGGGGAAAGGCAGGCCGAGGCCCTCGATCTCGAGACCGTGCAGGTCACTGGCCTGCGTGGCAGCTTGATGCGCGCCCAGGACCTGAAACAGGACGCCGAGCAGATCATCGACTCTGTCACCGCCCAAGACATTGGTGCGATGCCCGACCGCAGCGTCACCGAGACCCTCAAGCGCGTGTCCGGTGTGACCGTCACCGGCTTCGCCGCGCGCGACGATACCGACCATTTCTCGGCCGAAGGCAGCGGCGTGATGATCCGCGGCCTGACCTTCGTGCGCGGCGAGCTCAACGGTCGCGACGTGTTCAGCGCCAACGGCGGCCGTGGCCTGAGCTTCGAGGAAGTGCCCTCCGAGCTGATGGCCGGCGTGGACGTGTACAAGAACCCCTCGGCCGAGATCATCGAGGGCGGCCTGGGCGGCACGGTCAACCTGCGCACCCGCAAGCCGTTCGACGAGCCGGGCCGCAAGATCGCCGGCAGCCTGGACTACAACTACGGCGACAAGGCCAAGGACGCCCGTCCGTCGGCCTCGTTCCTGTTCTCCGACCGCTGGCAGACCGGCGTGGGCGAGATGGGCTTCTTGGCCAACATCTCCTATTCGGAGCTGGCCACCCAGTCCGACGGCATCCAGATCCAGCCGTACTCGCGTCGCGGCCGCACCCCGGCCGAGCAGCCCGAAGGCCTGCCCAACGGCGAGGGCTGGGTGTACGACTGGGAGCAGGAGGCATGGGTGTCCTCGGACAGCCAGCGCGACCTGCTGCTGGACGGCACCGACTTCGACCACGTGTTCGTGCCTGGCGGCGTGAACTGGCGCCGCACCGATTTCGAGCGCAAGCGCCAAGGCGGTGCCTTCGCGTTCCAGTGGCGTCCGAACGAGGACACCGAGATCGTCACCCAGGTCATCACCTCCAAGTACGACATGACCTGGCGCGAGCATTTCATGGAGTACACCGGCGCCGGTGAGGCCAACAACACCGACAACTGGACCGGCGACCCGGACTACTACGGCAACGCCTACGACGGTGGCGACGGCCTGGCCGACCGCACCAACAAGATCATCCCGATGCCGGGCACGCAGTTCATGTACGACTCGCGTGGCCGCTTCCTGAAGGGCGCGATCCGCCTGGGCGGCTGGCGCGGGCAGCCGGGCGACGCGACCCCGTCGATGTACCAGGGCCCGGGCATCCAGTTCGCGGTGGGCAACCGCTACAACGTCCAGACCTCGCAGACCACCGACTTCTCGACCAGCTTCCGCACCTACATGACCGACAAGCTGGTCATGCGCGGCGACCTGCAGTACGTCAAGGCCGAGAGCGACCAGGTGGACTTCTCGGTCCACACCTCGACCCTGCTGGAAGGCATCAACCTCGACCTCACCGGCAAGTACCCCTCGGTGACCCTGGACGACCCCTCCGCGGCGCTGCAGCAGGAGAACTACTTCTGGCGTTCGGCCATGGACCACCTGGCCGACAACGAAGGCCGTGAGCGTGCCGCGCGCCTGGACTTCGAGTACAGCTTCGACAGCGACTGGTGGCGCATGGCCCGCTTCGGCGTCCGCCTGGCCGACCGCAGCTACACGAGCTTCTACACGACCTACAACTGGGGCGTGATCAGCGACGACTGGAACAAGATCGAGAACCCGGATCCGACCCGTCCGCCGGTGGCGTGGGTCGACCAGTACTACGGCAACCAGTCCCAGCTGTACACGCTGAAGGATTTCTTCCGTGGCAAGGCAAACGTCCCGACCCAGTTCTGGGCGGCGCAGGATGGGTTCGTCGACATCCGCAAGGTCAACGAGTCCCTGGCGACCATCCCCGGCGCGCAGTGGGAGCCGATCACCTACTCACCGGATGCGGTCAACAGCCAGGAAGAGCGGACCCAGGCGGCCTACGGCATCCTGTACTTCGAGAACCAGGACCGCTTCGGTGCGCCGGTGGACGGCAACATTGGCGTTCGGGTGGTCAAGACCAGCGTCAAGAGCCAGGGCGGCGGCCTGATGCCCGACATGACCACGGCCTACCTGGAGACCGTCGACCCGGCGGTGCGCGAGGCGTTCTACGGCCAGTCGTTCGAGAGCCAGTCCAATAGCTCCTACACCGACGTGCTGCCCAGCCTGAACGTCCGCGTGCGCTTCGACCATGGCCTGCAGTGGCGTTTCGCGGCCTCCAAGGCGATCGCCCGTCCCGAGTTCCGCCTGATGCAGAACTGGATCACGCTCAGCGCCAACGCGGCCGGCTGCTCGCAGGCGATCACCGACGGCCTGCGCGACGAGACCGACCTGTGCAGCTTCGATGACCTGAGCTACAGCGGCAGCGGCGGCAACCCCGAGCTGAAGCCGATGCGCGCCAACCAGTTCGACACCGCGCTGGAGTGGTACTTCGGTCCGGCCAACAGCGCCTACATCACCCTGTTCACCAAGGACGTGAAGGACTACTTCGCGACCTCGATCGGCAGCGAGGTGATCGACGGGCGCAACTACGTCATGAGCCGCACCCGCAACCTCGACGAGGGCAAGATCCGCGGCTTCGAAGTCGGCTACTCGCAGTTCTTCGACTTCCTGCCGGGCTTCGGCATCCAGGCCAACTACACCTTCGTCGACAGCAAGGGCGGCAGCAACGCCGACGTCAGCCCGCCGGACGG
The DNA here is from genome assembly GCF_010093185.1 of Pseudoxanthomonas jiangsuensis. Classification (GTDB taxonomy): domain Bacteria; phylum Pseudomonadota; class Gammaproteobacteria; order Xanthomonadales; family Xanthomonadaceae; genus Pseudoxanthomonas; species Pseudoxanthomonas jiangsuensis. The sequence goes on from NZ_PDWL01000024.1 coordinate 20,298, forward strand.
CACCCCGGCCGAAGTCCCGGTCGACCTGCCGCTGGAAGGCCTGTCCCGTCGCAGCTACAACGTGATGGGCATCTTCGAGCGTGGCCCGATCTCGCTGCGCCTGGCCTACAACTGGCGTTCGCAGTACCTGCTGACCTCCAGCGACGTCATGCCGGCGATGCGCCAGCCGGTGTGGAACGACGACTACGGCCAGCTGGACGGGTCGATCTTCTACAACATCAACTCGAACATCCAGGTGGGTCTGCAGGCCAACAACCTGACCAACAGCGTGACCAAGCTGCTGATGGGCCCGCGTGGCTACCGCCGCGACGGCTTCATCGACGACACGCTGTACAACCGCGCCTGGTTCGAGAACGACCGCCGCTACTCGCTGGTGCTGCGCGCCAGCTGGTAAGGCGACCGGCACCATGGCAACCCGCGCGGGCAACCGCGCGGGTTTTCTTTTGGGTGGAAATATTCCTTTCCGGAATACAAGGGGTCTAGATAACGGCATTTGTTGTGCGGTCGCGCGAATTCGGGATAACGTTAACTCGGCCGCCGGGACAGCCCCGGTCCGGCCAGCAAGAACGACAACAGATCAAGACTTCAGTGTCTCTGGGAGGGGAACTGCGATGTCCAAGAGCCAGGTCCGCGCCGCTGGGCGCGGCGTCAAGCCGTATCCGTCCAACCGCATCCACCGCTCTACCCTGGCGCTCGGGGTGGCGCTGGCGCTGTCCGCCGGCGGCCTGCAGGCGCAGGAGGCCGGCACCGGTGCCGCCGATGCCGGCGCCGTCGAACTGGAGACCGTGACCGTCAAGGGCGTGCGCGGCAGCGTGATGCGCGCCCAGGAGATCAAGCAGGAGGCTGCGCAGATCGTCGATTCGGTCACCGCCGAGGACATCGGCGCCTTGCCGGACCGCTCGGTCACCGAGACCCTTAAGCGCGTCTCCGGCGTGACCGTCACCGGCTTCCTGGCGCGCGACGATACCGACCACTTCTCGGCCGAGGGCAGCGGGGTGATGATCCGCGGCCTGACCTTCGTGCGCGGCGAGCTCAACGGCCGCGACGTGTTCAGCGCCAACGGCGGCCGCGGCCTGAGCTTCGAGGAGGTGCCTTCCGAGCTCATGGCCGGCGTGGACGTGTACAAGAATCCTTCGGCCGAGATCATCGAGGGCGGCCTGGGCGGCACGGTCAACCTGCGCACGCGCATGCCGTTCGACCAGCCGGGACGCAAGATCGCCGGCAGCGTCGACTACAACTACGGCGACCACGCCAAGAAGGGCAAGCCGTCGGCCTCGTTCCTGTTCTCCGACCGCTGGCAGACCGGGATCGGCGAGGTCGGCTTCCTCGCCAACGTCTCCTACTCGGAGATGTCGACTTTGTCGGACGGCATCCAGATCGAGCCGTTCCACCGCCGTGGCGTGCTGCCAGAGAACGGCGGCGACTGGGCGATGATGCCCGACGGCAGCTGGGTCTCCCCGGAGGACCTGCGCGACCAGTTGGTCGGCGACAGCGGCCACGACGCGGTGTTCGTGCCGGGCGGCGCCAACTGGCGCCAGACCGCATTCGACCGCAAGCGCCAGGGCATCGCCCTGGCCGCGCAGTGGCGGCCGAACGACGACACCGAGCTGTACGCGCAGTTCCTGACCTCCAAGTACCGGATGGCCTGGCGCGAGCACTCGATGGTGTTCGGCGGCGCCAGCGATGCCGAGAACGCCGACGGCAAGACCACCGACGTGCTGCCGATGCCCGGCACCGATTTCGTCTACGACGAGAACGGCCGCTTCGTGAGCGGCACCCTGCGCTCGGGCGAGTACCCGTGGCACCAGATGTACAACGGCTTCGGCATCCAGTTCAGCACCGGCCACCGTTACAACACCCAGGACAACCAGACCACCGACCTCTCGGCCGGCTTCCGCCACTACCTCACCGACAACCTGGTGATGCGCGGCGACTTCCAGTACGTCAAGTCGGACAACCAGGCCATGGACTTCACCGTCTACGCCTCGACCCTGCTGGAAGGCGTGAACCTGGACCTCAGCGGCAAGTACCCGACGGTGACCACCAACAACGACGAGGCGCTGCTGGACCCGAGCACCTATTTCTGGCGCGCGGCGATGGACCACATCGCCGACAACCGCGGCAACGAGCGCGCCGGCCGGATCGACCTCGAGTACACCTTCGACGACAGCGACTGGCTGCGTTTCTTCCGCTTCGGCGTGCGCCTGGCCGACCGCAGCTACACCAGCTACTCCACCAAGTGGAACTGGAAGGCGATCAGCGAGTCGTGGCATGCGGTGGACAACCCGGACCGCGGCAACGTCGCCTGGCTGGACCAGTACTACGCCGGCGACACCGAGCTGTACGACATGGGCAACTTCTTCGGCGGCAAGGTCAGCGTGCCGACCAACCTGTGGTTCCCGGCGGCGAGCATGGTCAACATCGCCTACGCCAACAGCACCATCGGCCCGCTGTCCAACGAGGTCTCGCCGGGCAGCGGCTGGTCGCCGCTGACCTACGCCCCGGAGAACATCAACATCCAGGACGAGCGCACCCAGGCCGCCTACGGCGTGTTGTACTTCGAGAACCAGGACGCGCTGGGCGTGCCGGTGGACGGCAATCTCGGCGTGCGCGTGGTCAAGACCTCGGTCAAGACCACCGGCGGCGGCCAGATGCCCGACCTGTCCGGCTGGGGCGACCAGGTCACCGACGCGGTCAAGGAGAAGTTTGCTGGCCAGTTCTTCAGCACCGACACCAGCAGCTCCTATACCGACGTGTTGCCGAGCCTGAACGTGCGCTTCCGCTTCGGCGAGGGCCTGCAGTGGCGCCTGGCCGCGTCCAAGGCGATCTCCCGCCCCGAGTTCCGCCTGATGCAGGCCTGGCTGCCGCTGAGCGTTTCGGTCTCCACCGCGTGCAGCAACGCCATCGAAACCGGCGCCCGCACCGAGCCGTGCGGATTCGAGGACCTGACCTCCTTCGAGGGCTCCGCCGGCAACCCGGCGCTCAAGCCGATGCGCGCCAACCAGTACGACACGGCGCTGGAGTGGTACTTCGGCCCGACCAACATGGTCTACGCGACCCTGTTCTACAAGGATGTGAAGGACTACTTCGCCACCACGGTCGGCTACGAGACCTGGAACGGCGACCAGTACGCGATCACCCGCACCAACAACCTGGACGAAGGCAAGATCCGCGGCTACGAGCTGGGCTACTCGCAGTTCTTCGACTTCCTGCCGGGCTGGCTGAGCGGTTTCGGCGTGCAGGCCAACTTCACCTACGTGGACAGCTCGGGCGGCGCCAACGCGGTGGTCGACCCGTACGACCTGGAGCACCGCGCGGTGTCGGTGGACCTGCCGCTGGAGGGCCTGTCCAAGCGTTCCTACAACGTGGTCGGGATCTACGAGAAGAACAAGCTGTCGTTCCGCCTGGCCTACAACTGGCGATCGCGCTACCTGCTGACGTCCAGCGACGTGATCACCCAGCTGCCGACCTGGAACGAGGACTTCGGCCAGCTGGACGGCTCGTTCTTCTACAACCTCAACAGCAACATCCAGATCGGCCTGCAGGTGAACAACATCACCAACTCGGTGACCCACCTGACCACCGGCCCGCGGCTGTATCCGACGGACGGCTACCTGGACACGACCACCTACGACCGCGCCTGGTTCATGAACGACCGGCGCTACTCGGCGGTGCTGCGCGCCAGCTGGTAAGCGGCGGAAGCCGGCCAAATAAGGCCCGCACGGGAAACCATGCGGGCTTTTCCTTTTTGCGGCGCAGCATTCCAGGGCGAAATACGTGGTGCGGAATAATTCATTGGTCGGGTATGTGACCGCTATCTATGATCCGCCCCATGGTCCGACAGCGCTGTCTTGGCGCGCGGGCCGGATCCGGTCGCATCTTCCGGCCGACTACAACCAGATCGGACGGGCAACCCGTCCTCGCTTGCACCGCATGTGTCCTGGGAGGGAACGCAATGTCCAAGCACCACTATCGCAGCCCGGCGAACCGAATCTCCGCGCCCGCCGCCAATGCCCGTCATCGCCGCAGCCTGCTCGCCCTGAGCGTGGCGATGCTGCTGGCCGCACCCAGCGCCCTTGCACAACAGGCCGATACCGAAGGCGAAGTGACCGAGCTGGACCAGGTCCAGGTCACCGGCATCCGCGGCTCGGTCTACAGGGCGCAGGACATCAAGCGCGATGCCGACACATTCGTCGACTCGGTGACAGCGCTCGACATCGGCGCATTGCCCGACCGCAGCGTCACCGAAACGCTGTCGCGCATCCCCGGCGTGACCATTGACCGCTTCCTGTCGGTGGGCGACCCGGAGCACTTCTCGGCCGAAGGCAACGGCGTGGCCGTGCGCGGCCTCACCCAGGTGCGCTCGGAGCTCAACGGCCGCGACAGCTTCTCCGCCTCCGGCGGCCGCAGCCTCAGCTTCGGCGACGTGCCGTCCGAGCTGATGGCGGGCGTGGACGTGTACAAGAACCAGAAGGCCGACATGATCGAAGGCGGCCTTGGCGGCACGGTCGATCTGCGCACCTTCATGCCATTCGATTTCGAGGGCAGGAAGATCGGCGCCTCCTTCAGCGTCAACCGCGGCGACTTCGCCGAGCAGGTCAAGCCTTCCGCGTCGCTGCTCTTCAGCAACCGGTGGGATACCGACGCCGGCGACTTCGGCATCCTCGTCGACCTGGCCCACTCCGAACTGGCTACGCGTACCGACGGCATGTTCGTGCGGCCGTTCTTCAACAACGCCAACAGCGACCTCAACGGCGACGGCACCAACGAAGCGTTGTGGCTGCCGCGCGGCGCCGACTGGCGCACGCTGGACTACGAGCGCGAACGCCAGGGCGCCTACGTGGCGATGCAATGGCGCCCGAACGACCGCGTCGAGGTGTTCGCGACCGGCTTCCAGAGCACCTATGACGAGCTGTGGTACGAGGATGCGATCTTCCTCGACAACGATCCGCTGCAGGTGCGCCTGGATGCCAGCCAGCCGTACCAGCTGGATGGCGACGTGTTCGTCTCCGGCCGCCTGGCCTCGGGCGGCAACATCCCCATGGGTGCCGACATCCGCGCCTCGCACCGTGACTCCAAGACCCAGGACTTCTCCGCGGGTCTGAAGTGGCTGGTCGGTGACAACACCGAGCTGTCCACCGAGGTGCAGTACATCAAGGCCACCACCAAGGCGCTGGATTCCACCGTCACCCTTGGCCTGAACGTGCCCTACATCGACGTCGACCTCAGCGGTGGGCGTCCGGTGATCGGTGTCGATGAGTCGTTCACCGCGAACATCGACAACTACTACTGGGCGTTCACCATGGACCACCAGGACGACAACGAGGCCGAGGAGATCGCCTGGCGTGCCGACCTCAAGCACAGCTTCGACAGTGGCTTCGTCGAGTCGCTGAAGTTCGGCGTGCGGATGACCGACCGCGATGCGCACAGCATCGACACCGGCTACGACTGGCAGCCGGTCATCCAGCCGTGGATGCAGTGGTGGGCCCTCCCGGGCGACCAGCCGCTGCCAGGCGTCAACCTCAACGGCCAGGTCAACTCCAGCCTGACCAACCTGACCACCTTCGAGAACTTCTACCGGGGCGATGCCAAGACCCCGGGTGCGATCTACGCGCCGATCCTGTCCACCGCGCTGGGCTTCCCGGTCAGCTACCAGGACATCCACAGCGCCGCCGATCCGTACTACCTGTGCTGCTACGCAGGGGTCTACGCGCCGCGCGACACCAGCGACGAGCAGTGGTCGAACATCCAGAAGGAGAAGACCTACGCTGCCTACGCGATGCTCAACTTCGCCGTCGACAGCATGCGGATGGACGGCAACGTGGGCGTGCGCGTGGTGCGCACCGAGAACAGCGCCGATGGCTACCTGATCTTCCCGAACGTGGCCTACGCTCCCTACCTGGGTGCGGGCGAGTCCACCCCGGTCACGGCCGAGAACTCGTACACCGACGTGCTGCCCAGCGCCAACCTGAAGTGGGAGCTGGCCGACAACCTGGTGATGCGCTTCGCCGCGTCCAAGGCCATCGCCCGGCCCAACTTCAGCGACATGCAGGCCTACCAGCAGCTCAATGCCGGGACCAAGCCGGGCATCGACCCGCCGGACGACGGCAGCAGCCTGTCGGTGGACAACCTTGACCTGACCGGCAGCTCCTACGACAACCCGTACCTGGAGCCGATGAAGGCCAACCAGTTCGACCTGTCGCTGGAGTGGTACTTCGCCCCGGACCGCGGCGGCATGGCCTGGATCAACGTCTTCCACAAGGACGTCAAGGACTACTTCCGCCGGCAGACCGAGCTGGTTTCCTACCCGGGTGCCGACGGCAACAGCTATGACTACCTGATCACCCGCCCGGTGAACGTGGGCACCGCCCGCATCCAGGGTGCCGAGATCGGCTGGAACCAGTTCTTCGACTTCCTGCCGGCGCCGTTCGACGGCCTGGGCATGTCGGCCAACTACACCTTCATCGACAGCAGCACCAAGGTGCCGGGCAACATCGATGTTTCGCCGGTGGATACGGACGGCTCGACCTTCGGCGACCTGCCGGCCGATGGCCTGTCCAAGAACGCCTACAACGTGGCCGCCTTCTACGAGAAAGGCCCGTGGCAGGTGCGCCTGGCCTACAACTGGCGCAGCGAGTACCTGCTTTCGGTCGGTCCCAACGGCTACAACGGCACCCACAACGACATCGCCTGGAAGCTTCCGGTATACAGCGACGAGTTCGGCCAGCTGGATGGTTCGATCTTCTACCGCTTCTCGGACAACGTGCAGTTCGGCCTGGAGATGAACAACCTCAACAATGCCGAGCAGCGCACGATCATGGACCAGAACGGAGCCGGGCGCCGGGTCACTTCCTGGTACGTGAACGACCGTCGTTACGCGGCCACCCTGCGCTTCACGTTCTGATGGCGATGGGCCGGGAGAGGGGGTACTCCCCCTCTCCCTCCGGCTGTCGGCGGGCGGTTCCTGTGACGGCGCGCGCGCCGTGGCCCGCGCCGGGTCCGCGTGGAAGCCATCCGGAGAGGGGCAGTGCATGCATCGAGTCATGATTTTGCTGGCCGCACTGGTGGCGGCCGCCGGCGACGCCACCGCAGCCACGCGCGCCGAACCCTACACATGGGCCAATGTCGCCATCGGTGGCGGCGGCTTCGTCACCGGCATCGAGTTCCATCCGGCCGAGCGCGGCCTGGCCTACGCGCGTACCGATGTCGGCGGCGCCTACCGCTGGGACGCGGTGGCGCGGCGCTGGATCCCGCTGACCGACTGGCTGGGCCACGACGACGCCAACCTGATGGGCATCGAGAGCCTGGCCCTGGATCCTTCGGACCCGCAAAGGCTGTACCTGGCCGCGGGCACCTATACCCACGAGCGCGCCGGCAACGGCGCGATCCTGCGCTCGGCCGACCGCGGCGCGAGCTTCGAGCGTACCGACCTGCCGTTCAAGCTCGGCGGCAACGAACTGGCGCGCGGCAACGGCGAGCGCCTGGCGGTGGATCCGAACGACGGCCGGGTGCTGTTCCTGGGCTCGCGTGCGCACGGCCTGTGGCGCAGCGACGACCATGGCGCGCGCTGGAAGCGTGTGGATGCCTTCCCCGCGCTGGCTACCTCCGAATCGGCCAGCGCCAGCAACTGGCGCCGGCAGGCGATCGGGATCGTATTCGTGGCCTTCGACCCGGCCAGCGGCCAGGCCGGTGCGCCGACCCCAGTGGTCTATGCCGGCGTGTCCAGCCGCGAAGGCGGCCTGTTCCGCTCCGCCGACGCCGGCCGCAGCTGGCAGGCCGTGCCCGGCCAGCCCACCGGGCTGCGCCCGAACCACATGGTCCGCGACGGCCGCGGTGATTTCCTGCTCAGCTACGGCGACGAGCCGGGCCCGGACGCGATGGGCAACGGCGCGGTGTGGCGGTACTCGCCGGCCCGCGGCCGCTGGACCGAGATCACTCCGGCGCCGCAGTCCAGCGACCTGCAGGGCGACGGTTTCGGCTGGGGCGCGGTGGCGGTGGACGCGTCGAACCCTGACACGATCGTGGCCACCACGTTCAACCGCTGGGCGCCCGGCGACGAGGTCTACCGCAGCACCGACGGCGGCCGCAGCTGGACGCCTGTGTTCGCGCGCTCGGAGTTCGACCATTCGGCTTCGCCCTGGACCGCGCAGTCCAGGCCGCACTGGCTGGCCGACATCGAGATCGATCCGCACGATCCGGACCGGGTGCTGTTCGTCACCGGCTATGGGGTCTGGGCCTCGCGCGACATGCGCGCGCTGGACCGCGGCGGCACGGTGCACTGGGCGTTCGACGACGCCGGCCTGGACGAGACCGTGCCGCTGGACCTGATCAGCCCGCCGCAGGGCGCGCCGCTGGTCAGCGGGCTGGGCGACATCGACGGCTTCCGCCACGACGACCTGCGGAACACCACTGTGCAGTTCGCCGCGCCGCCGCGCTACAGCAACACCGAGAGCCTGGACTACGCCGGCCGGCAGCCGTCCTTGCTGGTGCGCAGCGGCCACCTGCACGGCGAGCGCGGCGACCTGGTGCGCGCCGCCTATTCGCGCGACGGCGGCAACACCTGGACCGCGTTCGCGCGCGAGCCGCAGGGCGAGGGCGCCGGCAAGGGCGCCGGGCGGATCGCGATCTCGGCCGACGGCTCGCGCGTGATCTGGCATACCCGCGAAGGCGCGCACTGGATCACCGACAACTTCGGCGGCCGCTGGCAGCAGGTGCGCGGGTTGCCGGCCAGCGCGGTGGTCGCCGCCGACCGGGTCGAGGCCGGGCTGTGGTACGGCTTCGATCCGGTCAGCGGCAGCCTGTACGTCAGCGGCAACGGCGGGGTCTCGTTCGAGGCCACCGCCGGTGGTGTCGGCGGGATCGGCGACTGGTTCCGCGGCGAACTCCTGCCGGCGCCGGACGAGGCCAGCGTGGTCTATTTCGCCGCCTCCTGGCGCGGCCTGATGCGCTGGAGCTCCAAAGGCCTGGAGCGGCTGCCCGGCGTGGCCAATGCCTATGCCGCCGGGCTCGGCGCGCCGAAGCCAGGGCACAGTTCGCCGAGCCTGTTCGTGTTCGGGGATGTCGGTGGCGAAACGGGCCTGTATCGTTCCGACGACGATGGCAGGCGCTGGGTCCGGATCGACGATCCGCGGCATCGTTTCGGCAGCGTGCGCATGCTCACCGGCGATGCGCGCGTCCATGGCCGCGTGTACCTGGCGACGGGCGGGCGCGGCGTGATCTACGGAGAACCGCAAGAGTGAAGAACCGCTTCCCGATCGCCCTGGCCACCGCCTTCGCCTGGCTGGCCTTCCCGCTGTCGGCGCTGGCCGCGGCCGGTCTCGAGCTGCCGCTGGTGTTCTCCGACGGCGCGGTGCTGCAGCGCGACCGGCCCTTGCCGGTCTGGGGCCGGGCGGCGCCGGGGACCGAGGTCGAGGTCGAGTTCGACGGCCGCCAGGCGCGGGCGCGGGCCGGCGACGACGGGCGCTGGTCCCTGCAGCTGCCGGCGCATGCCGCCGGCGGGCCGTACGAACTGGTGGTGCGCGCCGGCGGCGAGCGCAAGCGGATCGGCGACGTGCTGGTCGGCGAGGTCTGGCTGGCCTCGGGCCAGTCGAACATGGAGTGGCCGCTGGCGCAGACCCTGCACGGGGCCGAGGACGTGGCCGCCGCCGGCGACGCGCAGCTGCGCCATTTCAAGGTCCCCAAGTCCTGGGCCGAGGCGCCGCGCAGCCAGCTGGAAGGCGGGCAGTGGCAGGCCGCCGCGCCGGGCACCGCGGGCGAGTTCTCCGCGATCGGCTACCACTTCGCCCGGCAGTTGAGGCAGACCCTGCAGGTGCCGGTGGGCATCATCGACAGCACCTGGGGCGGCAGTTCGATCGAGGCCTGGATGAGCGCCTCGATGCTCGGCCTGGATGCGGCCGCGCTGGAGGCGAAGATGTCGGCGCGCCGGGCCGAGGACGCCAAGGTCGAAGCGCAGGTGCGCCAGCGCGTGGCGGCATGGCCGGCGGTGGATCCGGCCTCGGACGCCTTCGCCGCCGCGGTGCTGGACGACGGCGCCTGGGCCACGGTCAAGGTGCCCTCGCACTGGGAACCGCAGGGCTATGCCGGCATGGACGGCACCGCCTGGTACCGGACCACGTTCGAGTTGAGCGCGCGCGAGGCCGCGGCCGGGGTGACCCTGGGCCTGGGCCAGATCGACGATTCGGACACCACCTGGGTCAACGGCGTGCGGGTGGGCGGGGTGAACAACGGCTGGAACGTGCCACGCGTGTACACGGTGCAGCCCGGCGTCCTGCGCGCCGGCCTGAACACCCTGGCCGTGCGGGTGCAGGACGATGGCGGCGGCGGCGGCATCACCGGTTCGCTGGACCAGCTCTACCTGCAGCCGCAGGGCGGCCCCCGGCGTCCGCTGGCGGGCGAGTGGCGTTTCCGCACCGCGCAGGTGCGGGTGTCCTTGCAGGACGACAGGAACCAGATCGACACCCTGCTGTACAACGCCATGATCCACCCGCTGCAGCCGTACGCGCTGGCCGGGGCGATCTGGTACCAGGGCGAGGCCAACGCCAGCGACACCGGGGCCTATGTCTATCGCGGGCAGTTCAAGGACATGATCGAAGGCTGGCGCGCCGGCTTCCAGGCGCCGCGGCTGCCGTTCCTGTGGGTGCAGCTGGCGCCGTTCGGCGCCGGCGACCGGCTGGCCGCCGACGGCAGCGTGCTCGACAGTTCCTGGGCGACCCTGCGCGAGTCGCAGTCCGCGGCGCTGGCCTTGCCCGCCACCGGCCAGGCGGTGATCACCGACGTCGGCGACACCCACGACATCCATCCGCGCGACAAGCGCACCCCGGGCGACCGCCTGGCGCGGATCGCCCGGCACCTGGCCTACGGCGATGCCGCCATCGCCTGGACCGGACCGGTGTTCCGCGCTGCCGAGGTAAAGGGCGACAGCCTGGTGCTGCGCTTCGAGCACGCCGACGGCGCCCTGGCCGCGCGCGGCGGCGGCGCCTTGCGGGGCTTCGAACTGGCCGGCCGCGACGGTCGCTTCCATCCGGCGCAGGCGCGGATCGAGGGCGACAGCGTGGTCCTGCGCAGCGACGCGGTGAAGCGCCCGGCGATCGCCCGCTACGGCTGGAGCGACGATCCGCACGCGGCCAACCTGGTCGGCCGCGACGGCCTGCCGGCTTCGCCGTTCCGCACGGCCGAGTGGTGAAGAAGCAGGGAATGAAGGGAGCGACGGGAATGAGGGGAATGAAGGACGGGACGATGGCGCGCGGCGTATGGACCGGATGGCTGGTGTCGCTGGCCTTGCTGCTGGCCGCCTGTGGTGGTGGGGGCGGCGAGGCCGGGCAGGGTGACGCCGGTGCCGATGCGGCTTCCCCCTCTGCTGCCGCCACGGCCGAGGCGCCCCTGCCGAAGGTGGTCACCGAGCACGGCCGCCACGCCCTGCTGGTGGACGGCAAGCCGTTCCTGATCCTCGGCGCCCAGGTCAACAACTCCAGCAACTGGCCGCAGGCGCTGGACGATGTCTGGCCGGCGATCGAGGTGGTCAAGCCGAACACGGTGATGGTGCCGGTGGCCTGGGAGCAGGTCGAGGCCGAGGAGGGCAAGTTCGACTTCTCCTTCGTCGACACCCTGCTGGCGCAGGCGCGCGAGAAGGACGTGCGCCTGATCCTGCTGTGGTTCGCGACCTGGAAGAACAACGCCCCGCACTACGCGCCGAAGTGGGTGAAGCTGGACAACGCGCGATTCCCGCGCGTGGTCACTGCCGACGGGCGCACGATCAACTCGCTCTCGCCGCATGGGCAGGCGACCCTGGAGGCCGACCGCAAGGCCTTCGTGCAGTTGATGCGGCACCTGAAGCAGGCCGATCCGCAGCGCACCGTGATCATGGTCCAGCCGCAGAACGAACCGGGCACCTACGGCGCGGTGCGCGACTTCTCGCCGCTGGCGCAGAAGGCGTTCGACGGCCCCGTGCCGCAGGCCCTGCTGCAGAAGCTGGGCCGCCAGCCCGGCAGCTGGCGCGAGGTGTTCGGCGCCGATGCCGACGAGTTCTTCCACGCCTGGCACATCGCCCACTACATCGACCAGGTCGCGCAGGCGGGCAAGGCCGAGTACCCGCTGCCGATGTTCGTCAACGCCGCCTTGCGCGGGCCGTTCAACCCCGGCCAGCCGGGCCAGTACGCCAGCGGCGGTCCGACCGACAACGTGCTCGACATCTACAAGGCCGCCGCCCCGCACATCGACCTGCTGGCGCCGGACATCTACATGCCCGAGTACAGCCACTACACCACGGTGCTGGAGCGCTACTCGCGTCCGGACAACCCGCTGTTCGTGGCCGAGACCGGCAACCGCGAGGAGTACGCGCGCTATTTCTTCTCGGCCCTTGGGCAGCAGGCGATTGGCTGGTCGCCGTTCGGGATCGACTACTCGAAGTACTCCAACTACCCGCTGGGCGCCAAGGCGATGAACCCTGAGACGCTGGAGACCTTCGCCCTGAACTACCGCCTGGTCGCGCCGGCGGCGCCGGTGATCGCCCAGGCCAGCTTCGAGGGCAAGGTCCGCGGCACCGCCGAGCAGCCCGGCCAGGCGGTGCAGACGCTGAAGATCGACGAGCGCTGGAACATGGTGGTCACCTACGGTGTGCCGCAGTTCTGGTTCCAGGGCGAGCCGCCGGGCAATCCTGAGCCGATCGGCCGCGCGCTGGTGGTGCAGCTGGGGCCGGACGAGTTCCTGGTCACCGGCGCCCACGCGCGGATCAACATCACCGCCGCCGACCCGGCCCTGGCCGACCGCCAGATCTACGAGTACGTGGACGAGGGCACCTACGTCGACGGCGAATGGACGTTCCGCCGCCGCTGGAACGGCGACCAGACCGACTACGGCCTCAACTTCTCCAGCGCCACCCAGCTGCTGCGGGTGAAGATGGCCAGCTACTGATCCGACGTCGCACCACAGAACACAGCAAGGCGCCGCCGTGAGGCGCCGGCATATGGCAAAGGGCGCCGCCGCAAGGGCGCCGCAACGAGGGGAATACCGATGAACCGCGAGAACAAGCACGTCCATGCCCGCGCCAGCCTGCTGGCGATTGCCGTGGCCGCCGCCACGCTGCCCTGGGCCGCGGCGGCGCAGACGGTGGAGCGCCAGCTCGACGGGGTGATCGTGCGCCCGGCCGATGCCGCCGCCGCCGACGTGCGCCTGCAGCTGGTCGGCGACCGCATCGTCCGCGTCAGCGCCGATCCCGACGGCGATTTCCAGCGCAGCCCGAGCCTGATGCGCGCGCCGGCGGCCGTTCCGGCCGGCGCGTTTCAGCTCGAGGAAGGCGAGGGCAAGGTACGGCTGAAGGCCGCCGGGATCGCCGCCGAAGTGGCGCTGGACGACGGCCGGGTCAGCTTCTTCGACGCCGCCGGCAAGCCCTTGCTGGCCGAGACCGAAGGGGCGCGCACGTTCGAGGCGGTGGAGTTCGAAGGCAAGCCGTACTACAGCCTGCGCCAGCGCTTCCAGTCGCCGGACGACGAGGCCTTCTACGGCACCGGCCTGCACCAGCAGGGCTGGATGAACCTCAAGGGCCGCGACGTCGAGCTGCTCCAGCACAACATCGACAACGCCATTCCCTACCTGGTGTCCAGCCGCAACTTCGGCATCCTCTGGGACAACAATTCGATCACCCGCTACGGCGACCCGCGCGGCCTGCGTCCTTTGCAGGAGAGCCTGGTGGTGTACGACGCTGGGGGCAAGCCGGGCGCGCTGACCGCGACCTACTCGATCGACGGCAAGGCCCGGGTCGTGCGCCGCGAGGCCGAGGTCAACTACCAGTACATCAAGGACCTCAAGGCCCTGCCGAAGAAGGGCTGGAACACCGCCCAGGGCGGTCGCACCCAGGTGGTGTGGGAAGGCGCGATCGAGGCCAGGAACGGCGGCCGCCACACCTTCTCCATGTACAACAGCGAATACGCCAAGGTGTACGTGGACGGCAAGCTGGTGATCGACCGCTGGCGCCAGAACTGGAACCCGTGGCACCACGAGTTCGCGCTGGAGCTGGAGCCGGGCGTGAAGCACGCCGTGCGGGTGGAGTGGGACGCGATCGACCCGGCCTACATCGCCCTGCTGCACCGCGACCCGCTGCCGGCGGAGCAGGCCAGGGACCTGTCGATCTGGTCCGAGGCCGGGCAGATGATCGACTACTACGTGGTCGCCGGCCGCAGCGGCGACGAGGTGGTTGCCGGCTACCGCGAGCTGACCGGCAAGGCGGTTTTGCTGCCGAAGTGGTCCTACGGCTTCTGGCAGAGCCGCGAGCGCTACAAGACCCAGGCCGAGCTGACCGGCGCGCTGGACGAGTACCGCCGCCGCGGCCTGCCGATCGACGCGATCGTCCTGGACTGGTCGTACTGGCCGGAGAACGCCTGGGGCTCGCACGACTTCGACTCGAAGAACTTCCCGGACCCGGACGGGATGGTCAAGCACGTCCACGACCAGCACGCCCAGATCATGATCTCGGTGTGGCCCAAGTTCTATCCGACCACGGCCAACTACAAGGAACTGGACGCGGCCGGGCACATGTACCAACGCAACGTCGAGGTCGGCGAGCTGGACTGGATCGGCAAGGGCTACCTGAACTCCTTCTACGACCCGTACTCGAAGCAGGCCCAGGACATCTTCTGGCGGCAGGTCAACGAGAAGCTCAACAGCAAGGGCTTCGATGCCTGGTGGCTTGACGCCTCCGAGCCGGACCTGCACAGCAACATCGACATCGGCGAGCGCAAGGCGCGGACCACGCCGACCGCGCTCGGTCCTTCGGTCGAGTATTTCAACTCCTATCCGCTGGTCCATTCGGAAGGCGTCTACCGCGGTTCGCGCGAGGTCGAGCCGGACAAGCGCGTGTTCATCCTCTCGCGCGCGTTCTTCGCCGGGCAGCAGCGCGCCGGCGCGGCGTTCTGGAGCGGCGACATCGTCCCGCGCTGGGACGACCTACGCGAGCAGATCTCCGGCCTGGTCAACGCCTCGATGGCCGGCGCGCCCAACGTCAGCTTCGACATCGGCGGCTTCTCGCCGGAGAAGCGCTACGAGAGCCAGGACCCGGCGCACCTGGCCGAATGGCGCGAGCTGAGCCTGCGCTGGTTCCAGTACGGCGCGTTCGTGCCGATCTTCCGCCTGCACGGCCAGTTCCCCTATCGCGAGATCTGGAACATCGCCCCGGAAGGCACGCCGCACTACGCCAGCTTCGTCCACTACCTGAAGCTGCGCTACGCGCTGCTGCCCTACATCTACACCCTGGCCGGCGACACCAATCAGAAGGACGGCACCATCCTGCGCACGCTGGCGATGGATTTCCCGGCCGATCCCAAGGTCCGCGACATCGCCGACCAGTACCTGTTCGGCCCGGCCTTCCTGGTCGCGCCGGTGACCGCGTTCAAGGCGACCCACCGTCCGGTGTACCTGCCGGCGGGCACCAGCTGGATCGACTTCCACACCGGCCAGCGCCACGCCGGCGGGCAGACCATCGAGGCGGCCGCGCCGCTGGAGCGCAGCCCGCTGTTCGTGCGCGCCGGCTCGATCGTGCCGCGCACCGTGGTCCAGCAGTACGTGGACGAAAAGCCGGACGCGCCGGTCACCCTGGAGGTCTACACCGGTGCCGACGGCAGCTTCTCGCTGTACGAGGACCAGGGCCGCAACTACGGCTACGAGCGCGGTGAATCCAGCCGCATCCCGCTGGCCTGGAACGAGAAGCGCGGCGAGCTGGTCATCGGCGCGCGCCAGGGCCAGTACCCGGGCATGCAGGCGCAGCGTGAGATCCGGGTGCGCTGGGTCGACGGCCCGCGCGACGGCGTCGGCGAACTGGAGCCCGCGGCCGACACCACGATCCGCTACGACGGCAAGGCCGTCACCGTGCGCCGTCCGCGCGGCTGAGCCACCGGTCGCGGCACGTGCCGGCGCCATGCCGGTGCGTGCCGCGACGCGCATGAAGGAAGCAGGATGAGCCTGACCCGACGCGAGCTGCTGAAGGGAACCGCGGCGGCGTTGGCCGTCGCCGGCGGTGCGAGGGCCGCCACGCCGGCCGCTGTCGCCGGCGGCAGCGCGTTGGCCGCAATGGCCGGTGCCATCGGCGCCGCAGCCGCGGACGCTGCGGCTCCCGCGGGGCAGGGGAATGCGGCGCTGAAGCTGTGGTACCCGCGCCCGGCCACGCAATGGGTCGAGGCCTTGCCGCTGGGCAATGGCCGGCTCGGGGCGATGGTCTGGGGAGGCGGCCGGTCCGAGCGCCTGCAGCTCAACGAGGACACCCTCTACGCCGGCCAGCCCTACGACCCGACTCCGCCGGAAGCGCTGGCCGCCTTGCCGGAGGTGCGGCGGCTGCTGTTCGCCGGCCGCTACGCCGAGGCCGAGGCACTGGCCAACGCGAAGATGATGGGGCAGCCGAAGAAGCAGATGCCCTACCAGCCGCTGGGGGACCTGCTGCTGGATTTCCTCGAGATCTCCGAACTCAACGGCTACCGCCGCGAGCTGGACCTGGACCGGGCGCTGGCGACCAGCACCTTCGAGGCGCGCGGCATGCAGCACACCCGCGAGGCCTTCGTCTCGGCGGTGGACCAATGCGTGGCGGTGCGGTTGAGCGGCGACAAGCCGCGGCGGATCGGCCTGCGCATCGGCCTGGGCAGCGATCACGCCCAGGCTGCGGTGGAGGCCGATGGCGAGCACGGACTTCTGCTGCGAGGACGCAACGGCGATGCCTTCGGGATCGAGGGCGGACTGCGCTTCGTCGCCCGGCTGCGGGTGCTGGCGCGCGGCGGCAGCCTGCGCCGGCGCGGCGAGCGGATCGAGGTGCTCAAAGCCGATGAGGTCGTGCTGCTGCTGACCGCGGCGACCAGCTTCCGCCGCTACGACGACATCGGCGGCGACCCGGAGGCGATCACCCGGGCGCAGCTGGACGCGGCCGCGGCCAAGTCCTGGGACGAGCTGCTGGCCGCGCACATGGCCGCGCACCGCCGGCTGTTCCATCGCGTCGCGATCGACCTCGGCGACAGCCCGGCCGAGGTCGCCGGCCTGCCGACGGATGCGCGCGTGGCCCGTTTCGCCCAGGGTGGCGACCCGGCGCTGGCCGCGCTGTACCACCAGTTCGGGCGCTACCTGCTGATCTGCAGCTCGCGGCCCGGCTCCCAGCCGGCCAACCTGCAGGGCATCTGGAACGACCTGCTGTCCCCGCCGTGGGAGAGCAAGTACACGATCAACATCAACACCCAGATGAACTACTGGCCGGCCGAGGCCAACGCCCTGGCCGAGTGCGTGGAGCCGCTGGAGCGGATGGTGGCCGAGCTGGCCGAGGCCGGCGCGGAGACCGCGCGGCGGATGTACGGTGCGCCCGGCTGGGTCGTGCACCACAACACCGACCTGTGGCGGCGCAGCGCGCCGATCGACGGCGCGCAGTGGGGCCTGTGGCCGACCGGCGGCGCCTGGCTGCTGCAGCACCTGTGGGACCGCTGGGACTACGGCCGCGACCCGGAGTACCTGCGCAGGGTCTGGCCGTTGTTCAAGGGCGCGGCCGAATTCTTCGCCGCCACCCTGGTCGAGGACCCGGGCACCGGGGCGATGGTCACCGCGCCGTCGATCTCGCCGGAGAACGAGCATCCGCACGGCGCCGCCTTGTGCGCCGGGCCGTCGATGGATGCGCAGATCCTGCGCGACCTGTTCGGCCAGTGCATCGAGATCGCCGGCCTGCTCGGCGTGGACACGGAACTGGCGGCCAGGCTGGAAGCGCTGCGCCGGCGGCTGCCGCCGCACCGGATCGGCAAGGCCGGGCAGCTGCAGGAGTGGCAGCAGGACTGGGACATGGACGCGCCGGAGATCCATCACCGCCACGTCTCGCACCTGTACGCGCTGCATCCGTCCAGCCAGATCAACGTGCGCGACACCCCCGATCTGGCCGCGGCGGCCAGGCGCTCGCTGGAGCTCCGCGGCGACGAGGCCACCGGCTGGGGCATCGGATGGCGCCTGAACCTGTGGGCGCGGCTGCATGACGGCGAACACGCGCACCAGGTGCTGGCGATGCTGCTCAGCCCCTCGCGCACCTATCCCAACCTGTTCGACGCGCACCCACCGTTCCAGATCGACGGCAACTTCGGCGGCACCGCGGGGATCACCGAGATGCTGCTGCAGAGCTGGGGTGGGAGCGTGTTCCTGCTGCCGGCCCTGCCGGCGGCCTGGCCGCGGGGCCGGGTGGCCGGGCTGCAGGTGCGCGGCGCGGGCGAGGTCGACCTGGAATGGAACGGCGGCCAGCTGCTGCGGGCGAGGCTGCGCAGCCGCCGTGGCGGCCGCTACCGGATCGAGTATCGAGGGCAGGCGCTGGAGGTGGCGCTGGACGCAGGTGCCGTGGCGACGCTCGATTGGAAAGGACGGCGGTTGAGGCACGCGTAGGCGCGTCGCGCACTGCTGCGTGCGGCGAGCGATGCGAAGCCGGTACATTCCGGCCTCCACACATGAACAACGACAACCCTAGAGGGGATGGCAATGGCAGGCATGGGCGCGAGCGAGACCGCCGGCGGGATTACCGCGGCGGGCGCGGAGAACACCGGATTCATCATCCTGATCAGCTGTGTGGCCACCATCGGTGGCTTCCTGTTCGGCTTCGACAGCGGCGTGATCAACGGCACGGTCGACGGGCTGCAGCAGGCGTTCGGCTCGTCCAAGGCGGCGCTGGGCTTCGAGGTGGCCTCGATGCTGCTGGGCTGCGCGATCGGCGCGTTCTTCGCCGGCCGCCTGGCCGACCGCTGGGGCCGGCGCAGCGTGCTGATCGCCGCGGCGGTGCTGTTCCTGCTCTCGGCCCTGGGCTCGGGCGCGGCCCCCAGCTCGCTGGTGTTCATCGCCGCCCGGGTCCTGGGCGGGTTCGCGGTGGGCGCGGCCAGCGTGATGTCGCCGGCCTACATCGCCGAGGTGGCCCCGGCCCGCTACCGCGGCCGGCTGGCCACGGTCCAGCAGATCGCGATCATCTCCGGCCTGTTCGCCGCCTTCCTGAGCAACTACCTGCTGGCCCAGGCGGCCGGGACCTCGACCGAGGCGCTGTGGGCCGGACAGCCGGCCTGGCGCTGGATGTTCTGGATGATGGCCTTGCCCTCGGCCCTGTTCCTGGTGCTGCTGCTGGTGATCCCGGAGAGCCCGCGGTTCCTGGTGGTCAAGCGCCGCAAGGACCAGGCCCTGGCGGTGCTGTCCAGGCTGTACGGGCCGCAGGCCGCCCAGGCCACCCTGGCCGAGATCGAGGCCTCGCTGTCGGCCGACCACCACCGCCCGACCCTGGGCGACCTGGTGAACAAGGCCACCGGCAAGATCCGGCCGATCGTGTGGGTGGGCATTGGCCTGGCCACCTTCCAGCAGCTGGTGGGCATCAACGTGGTGTTCTACTACGGGGCGGTGCTGTGGCAGGCGGTGGGGTTCTCGGAGGCCGACGCGCTGCTGATCAACGTGCTGTCCGGGGCGCTGAGCATTGGTGCCTGCCTGGTGACGGTGGTGCTGATCGACAAGGTCGGGCGCAAGCCGCTGCTGTGGGTGGGCTCGGCGGGGATGGCGGTGAGCCTGGCGCTGGTGGTGTGGGCGTTCGCCAGCGGTTCCTTGGTGGACGGTCACCTGCAGCTGCCGGGGCACATGGGCACGCTGGCGCTGGTGGCGGCCAACGTCTACGTGGTGTTCTTCAACGTGTCCTGGGGCCCGGTGATGTGGGTGATGCTGGGGGAGATGTTCCCCAACCAGATCCGAGGCTCGGGGCTGGCGGTGGCCGGTGCGGCGCAGTGGACGTCCAACTTCGCGGTGACGATGAGCTTCCCGATCCTGCTGGCGGGGATCGGTCTGGCCTCGACCTATGCGATCTACATGGTCGCGGCCTTCGTCTCGGTGGCCTTCGTGCTCAAGTACGTGCACGAGACCAAGGGCATCAAGCTCGAGCAGATGGAGGGCTGAGACTCGCGGCGGGGCAGGCGTCCTGCCCCGCGGTCCTTGCCGATGGCCGGCCGGCCGCCCTGGCGGCCGCCGGCAGGACCGGCGCCTGCAAAGGGCAGGGCCGGGCGCCGTACAACAAAAAAGCCCCGGAAACGGGGCTTTTTGTCGCTTCGCTGCACCGGGATGGCGCTCCCTAGGGGACTCGAACCCCTGTTTTAGCCTTGAGAGGGCCACGTCCTAACCACTAGACGAAGGGAGCGTTGTACGGGTGTAACCGGCGAAGGCGCGCTAGTATATTCACGCGCCCGCCGGACGGCAATGGTCCGGCACGACCCTGTTCACGGAAGCACGCCCATCAATCCGCAAGCCCTCCCGACGCCCGTCCTGCGCAGCATCCCGCGCGACCAGCACACGATCTCCCGCCGGGACATCAGCCCCAACGCCCTGCGCGTGCTCTACCGCCTGCGCGAGGCCGGCTTCGGCGCCTACCTGGTCGGCGGCGCGGTCCGCGACCTTTTGCTGGGCATGCACCCCAAGGACTTCGACGTGGCCACCGACGCCACGCCCGAGCAGGTCAAGCAACTGTTCCGCAACTGCCGGCTGATCGGCCGCCGCTTCCGCCTGGCCCACGTGGTGTTCGGGCGCGAGATCATCGAGGTCGCCACCTTCCGCGCCAACATCGACGACGGCAGCGGCGACCGCGAGATGGAGGACGGGCGGCTGGTCCGCGACAACGTCTACGGCACGATCGAGGACGACGCGGTCCGCCGTGATTTCACCTGCAACGCCCTGTACTACGCGATCGAGGACTTCTCGGTGCGCGACTACACCGGCGGCTTCGAGGACGTGCAGGCGCGGACCATGCGCCTGATCGGCGACCCGGAGACCCGCTACCGCGAGGACCCGGTGCGGATGCTGCGCGCGGTGCGGCTGGCGGCCAAGCTGGGCTTCTCGATCGAGCCGGCCACCGCCGAGCCGATCCCGCGCCTGGCCGGGCTGCTGGGCGAGGCGGCGCCGGCGCGGCTGTTCGAGGAGATGCTCAAGCTGTTCCTGTCCGGGCACGCGGTGGCCAGCTTCGAGGGCCTGGAGCGCCACGGCCTGCTCGGCGCGCTGATGCCCGAGACCGCCGCCGCCCTGCGCTCCAACCGCAGCGGCGCCCTGCGGCGGATGCTGGTCCAGGGCCTGGGCAACACCGACGCCCGGGTCGCGGCTGACGAGCCGGTCTCGCCGGCCTTCCTGTTCGCCCTGCTGCTGTGGCCGGCCTACTGCCGCGCCCTGGCCGGGCTGCAGGCCCAGGGCATGCAGCCGGAGGAGGCGCAGCGCCGCGCCGCCGACCGGGTGACCCTGCACCAGGCCCAGACCATCGCCTTGCCAAAGCGCTTCTCGCTGCCGATGCAGGAGATCTGGCTGCTGCAGTCGCGCTTCTCCAGCCGCCAGCGCAAGCGCGTGTTCCGGTTGCTGGCCCACCCGCGCTTCCGCGCGGCGTTCGATTTCCTGGTCCTGCGCCTGGCCGCCTCCGACGGCCACGCCGCCGACGTCGAGTTCTGGCGGGAGGCCCAGGCCAGCTCCGGCGACGAACTGTCGGCCAGCCTGGAGGCCGCCGCGGCCGAGGGCGAGGCGGACGAGCCGGGCGCGCCGCGGCGCCGTCGCCGCCGGCGCCGGCGGGTTGCCACGGCCGGCGAATGAACGCCCCGGTCCACGCCTGCATAGGCCTGGGCGCCAACCTGGGGCATCCGCAGGCGACCCTGCACGCGGCTGCCCAGGCCCTGGCCGCGCTGCCCGACACCCGCCTGCTGGCCGTGTCGCGCTGCTACCGCACCGTCGCCTGGGGCCGCACCGACCAGCCGGACTTCGTCAACGCCGCGGCCCTGCTGCAGACCCGGCTGGCGCCGCAGACCCTGCTGGCGGCGCTGCTGGAGATCGAGCGCCGGGCCGGGCGCGAGCGCGGCCCGGATTCGCGCTGGGGCCCGCGGCTGCTGGACCTGGACCTGCTGCTGTACGGCGGCCGGATGATCGACGAGCCCGGCCTCCGGGTCCCGCACCCGCACCTGCACGAACGCGCCTTCGCCCTGGTGCCGCTGGCTGAGATCGCCGCGGCCGAGCCGTTCCCGGGCCACGGCAGCGTCGGCGAAGCCCTGCGCGCGATCGATCCGGCCGGGGTGGAACTGCTGGATGGCGCCTGAGGGTGGGCGGCCGGGCCGGAGTGTTCCGGCCGCCGCCGCGGACCTGCCGGCGTTCTGGGCGATAATGCCGCGCTTTACCACGCGGAACTCCTCCCGATGAGCGTACATGCCGGGCAGAAGCCCTGGACCGTCCCGGCCCTGGCCGAGGCCAAGCGGGAGGGCCGCCGGCTGGCGATGCTGACCGCCTACGACGCCGGCTTCGCCCGGATCATGGACCAGGCCGGGATCGACCTGGTCCTGATCGGCGACTCGCTGGGCATGGTTGTCCAGGGCCACGACTCGACCCTGCCGGTGACCGTGGCCGACATGGCCTACCACACCGCCGCGGTGGCCCGGGTGCTGCAGCGGGCGCTGCTGGTGGCCGACCTGCCGTTCCAGGCCGACGCGACCCCGGAGCGCGCTTTGGACGCCTCTGTGGCCCTGCTCCAGGCCGGAGCGCAGATGGTCAAGATCGAGGGCGCCGGGCACAAGCTCGAAGTGGTGCGCTTCCTGGTCGAGCGCGAGATCCCGGTCTGCACCCATCTGGGCCTGACCCCGCAGTCGGTGCTGCGGCTGGGCGGCTTCAAGCTGCAGGGCCGCGACGAGCAGGCCGCCGCGCGGCTGCTGGCCGACGCCCGCGCCGCGGTCGAGGCCGGCGCCTCCCTGCTGGTGCTCGAATGCGTGCCGACCCCGCTGGCGCAGAAGATCACCGCCGCGGTGGAGGTGCCCACCATCGGCATTGGCGCCGGCCCGCATTGCGACGGCCAGGTGCTGGTGCTGCACGACATGCTCGGCCTGGATAGCGGCCACCGCCGGCCGCGCTTCGTCAAGGACTTCCTGGCCCAGGGCGGCTCGGTCGCTGGTGCGTTCGCGGCCTATGCCCAGGCGGTGCGCGACGGCAGCTTCCCCGACGCCGAACACGCCTACGCCTGACCACGCCGCGCCCGCCAGCCGTACCCGCACGCCGAGACCGGAACCCCATGATCGAGACCATCACCGAACTGGACGCCCTGCGCGAGCGCGTGCGCGGCTGGAGGCGGCAGGGCCTGCGGGTGGGCTTCGTGCCGACCATGGGCAACCTGCACGCCGGCCACTACTCGCTGGTGATGCTGGCCCGCCAGTACGCCGACCGGGTCGTCTCCAGCGTGTTCGTCAACCCGACCCAGTTCGGGCCGAACGAAGACTTCACCCGCTACCCGCGCACCCCCGACGCCGACACCGCCGGGCTGGAAGGCGCCGGCTGCGACGTGCTGTGGCTGCCCACGGTCGAATCGATGTACCCGTTCGGGGTCGAGCTGGCCTCGAAGGTGCACGTGCCCGGCGTCAGCGCCGTGCTGGAGGGCGAGTGCCGTCCCGGCCATTTCGACGGCGTGTGCACGGTGGTCAGCCGCCTGTTCCACCAGGTGCTGCCGGACGTGGCCGCGTTCGGCAAGAAGGACTACCAGCAGCTGGCGGTGATCCGTCAGCTGGTGGCCGACCTGCAGTTCCCGATCGAGATCCTCGGCGGCGGCATCGTCCGCGAGGCCGACGGCCTGGCGATGAGTTCGCGCAACCAGTATCTGGGCGCGGCCGAGCGCCCGCGCGCGGCGGCGATCCACCGGGTCCTGCGGCAGATGCGCGATGCCTGCCTGGCCGGCACGCCGCGCACGACGCTGGAGGCGCAGGCCACCGCCCAGTTGCAGGCCGAGGGCTTCGCGGTCGACTACACCGCGCTGCGTCGTCCGGACCTGTCCGAACCGGTCGACGGCGAGGCCGGGCCCAGGGTCGCGCTGGTCGCCGCGCGCCTGGGCGCGACCCGGCTGATCGACAACCTCGAGTTCTGAAGTCCCAGCGACGCCGCGCGCGTTGCTACCATCCACGTCGAAGAGTTGAACGCCCGATGCTCCTGTCCCTGCTGAAAGCCAAGATCCACCGCGCCACCGTCACCCACTCCGAGCTCAACTACGAAGGCTCGGTGGCGATCGACGGCCTGCTGCTCGATGCCACCGGCATCCGCGAGTTCGAGCAGGTGCACGTGTGGGACGTCACCAACGGCAGCCGCTTCACCACCTACGCCATCCGCGCCGACGAGGGCAGCGGGATCGTCTCGCTCAACGGCGGCGCCGCGCGCCACGTGCAGGTGGGCGACCTGGTGATCATCGCCGCGTTCGCCTCGATGGACGCCGCGCAGGCCGACGCGTTCCAGCCCAACCTGGTCTACGTCGACGCGGCCAACCGCATCACCCACACCAACCACACCATCCCCAAGCAGGCCGCCTGATGACCGCATCCGTCCCCGGTACCGAATCCCTCCAGTCCCACGCCGCGCGCCTGTCCGGCGCCAGCATCGCCGGGCTGCTGAAAGACGAACCGGGACGGGTGGCCGCGCAGGCCTTGCAGGTCGGTCCGCTGTACGCCAGCTTCGCCCGCCAGCGCTATGACGCCACCGCCTGGGACGCCTTGCTGGCGCTGGGGCGCGGGCACGACCTGGCCGGCGCGTTCCGGCGCATGTTCGACGGCGAGAAGATCAACGTCACCGAGGGACGGGCCGTGCTGCACACCGCCCTGCGCGGCGACCTGTCGCCGGCGCCGGCGGCGCATGCGGCCTACGAGACCGCCGCGGCGGTGCGTGTGCGCATGCGCGGGCTGATCGAGTCGCTGGAGGCCAGCGATGTCACCGACATCGTCAGCGTCGGCATCGGCGGCTCGGACCTGGGGCCGCGGCTGGTGGCCGATGCCCTGCGCGGGCCGGTGCCGGGACGCTTCCGGGTGCATTTCATCTCCAACGTCGACGGCGCCGCGGCCCAGCGCGTGCTGGCGCCGCTGGACCCGAAGCGTACCGCGGCGATCCTCATCTCCAAGACCTTCGGCACCCAGGAGACCCTGCTCAACGGCGCCATCGTCCGCGACTGGCTCGGCGGCAGCGAGCGCATCTACGCGGTCAGCGCAAATCCCGAACGCGCCGCGGCGGCGTTCGAGATCGCCGCCGAACGCGTCCTGCCGATGTGGGACTGGGTCGGCGGCCGCTATTCGCTGTGGTCGGCGGTGGGCTTCCCGATCGCGCTGGCGATCGGCTTCGAGCGCTTCGAGCAGCTGCTGGAAGGCGCGGCGCTGATGGATGCGCACGTGCTGGAGGCGCCGCTGGAATCCAACCTGGCGGTGCGCCACGGCCTGACCGCGGTCTGGAACCGCAATGCCCTGGGCCTGGCCTCGCACGCGGTGATGACCTACGACCAGCGCCTGGCGCTGCTGCCGGCCTACCTGCAGCAGCTGGTGATGGAGTCGCTGGGCAAGCGGGTGAAGCTGGACGGCAGCCCGGTCGCCGCCGACACCGTGCCGGTGTGGTGGGGCGGAGCGGGCACCGACGTGCAGCACAGCTTCTTCCAGGCTTTGCACCAGGGCACCGGGATCGTACCGGCCGACTTCATCGGCACCGTGCACAACGACGATCCCTACGCCGAAAACCACGATGCCCTGCTGTCCAACCTGCTGGCGCAGACCGAGGCGCTGGCCAACGGCCAGTCCAGCGAGGATCCGCACAAGGTCTACCCGGGCAACCGGCCGAGCACCACGATCCTGCTCGACGCGCTGACCCCGCAGTCGCTGGGCGCTCTGCTGGCGATGTACGAGCACAGCGTCTACGTGCAGTCGGTGGTGTGGGGCATCAACGCCTTCGACCAGTTCGGGGTGGAGCTGGGCAAGCAGGTTGCCAGCACCCTGCTGCCGGCCCTGCGCGGGGAGACGAAGGCGGCCGATCCGGTCACGGCGGAGCTGATCGCGCGGCTGGGGCGCTGAGGGCGTCCCGGTCAGCCTTCCGATCCTCGCTGCCGCAGGTATTCCTCCACCAGCGCCAGCTGCTCCAGCGCTTCCGGGTGCCCGGCCGCGGCGGCGGCGCGGACCTGCGCGATGTCCGGATGCCGGACCACCAGCAGGATGTCCTCGCACTGCGGGCACAGGTATTCGCTCAGGTCCTCGTGCGGCTGCAGGCTCATGCCGCGGCTGTCGCCGCGCCATTCGCAGGCGGCGCACTCGATCCGGCGGCTGCGCCAGCCGGGCTGGAAATACTCGTCGACCAGTTCGGCCATCGTCTTCGGGTCCTCAGGGCAGGCGCTGGGCGAACAGCCAGTCCCACATCGCCGGGTCGGCGTAGGTGGCGTCCCAGGCGTTGTGGTTGCCGTCCGGGTATTCGGTGTAGCGGAAGTCGGCGCCGACCACGGCGGCGGCCCGGTGCAGGCGGCGGTCGTCGTCCGGAAGCACCAGGTCGTCGAGGGCGCCATGGAACATCCAGACCGGCACGTGCTTCAGGCGGGTGGCCAGCGCGGTATAGGGATCGGCCTCGCCGGCCACGGCGGTGACGAACAGGGTGGGGCGCACTGCACGCGGCGCGCGCACGCCGCCGCACACCGGCACCAGCGCGGCGAAGCGCCGCGGCGCCAGCAGCGCCGCTTCCCAGGTGCCGTAGCCGCCCATCGACATGCCGGTAGCGTAGGTGCGCGCCGGGTCGCCGCCGAACTCGGCGCTTGCCGCGTCCAGGGCGGCCAGCGCCATGCGCGCGTTGAAGCCCATCCACTCCTCGTTCTCCGGCACCTGCGGCATCACCACCAGCGCCGGGAAGCTGTCAGTGTTGCGGCGCAGCCAGGGCCCGAGGCCGGCGGTGGTCTGGGCATGGCCGTCGCGGCCGCGCTCGCCGGAGCCGTGCAGGAACAGCACCACCGGCAAAGGCCTGGCCGCCGCGGTCGCCGGCACGAACACCGCGTAGCGGAAGGACCGGCCTTCGAATTCGAGCGTGCGCTCGAGGAAATGGCCGCCGGCGGGGCGGTCCGGGCGGGACTGGCAGGCGCCCATCAGGATCGACAGCGACAGCAGGGCGGCAAGGAACAGGCAGGATCGCAGGCGCATCGCATTACACTCCTCCGCGGCGGGATGCCCAGCATAGGCCGGTGGGGCGAAGACGGCAGCATGGGCCGTGCCCGTGGAGGCGCCGGCATCCGGCGGACCGCGCTCAATGCAGCAGGATCAGGGTCGCCAGGCCGAGGAAGCAGAAGAAGCCCATCACGTCGGTGACCGCGGTGACCCCCACCGTGCCGGCCACCGCCGGGTCGATGTTCAGGCGCCTGAGCAGCAACGGCAGCAGCACCCCGGCGCTGGCGGCGGCGCAGAAGTTCAGCATCAGCGCCAGCGCGATCACCAGCGACAGCAGGAGGCTGTGGAACCAGAGGAAGGCGATCACGCCGACGATGCCGCCGATCAGCAGGCCGTTGATCAGCGCCACCCGGATCTCCTTCCACAACAGGATCCCGGCGTTGCTGGAACCGACCTGGCCCAGGGCCAGGCCGCGGACCATCAGGGTCAGCACCTGGACCGCGGCGTTGCCGCCGATGCCGGCCACGATCGGCATCAGCACCGCCAGGGCCACGATCTTCTGCAGGGTCACGTCGAACTGGTTGATCACCGTGGCCGCCAGGAAGGCCGTGAACAGGTTGATCCCCAGCCAGACCACGCGGCCGCGCACGGCGCGCCGGACCGGCGAGAACAGGTCCTCGTCCTCGTCCAGGCCGGCCGCGCCCATGGCCTGGTGCTCGGCCTGCTCGCGGATGATGTCGACCACGTCGTCGATGGTGATCCGGCCGAGCAGGATGTTGTTGTCGTCCACCACCGGTGCGGAGACCCAGTCGTGGTCGGAGAACTGGCGCGCCACTTCCTGGGCGCCTTCGCCCACGTCGATCGCCGGCTGCTCGTCGTCGATCAGGCGGTTGATCGGGGTGGAGTCCTCGTGGGTGACCAGGGCGGCCAGCGGCACCCGGCCCAGGTACTGGTGGCGGCGGCTGACCACGTACAGATGGTCGGTGTGGTCGGGCAGTTCGCCGCGCAGGCGCAGGTAGCGCAGGACCACGTCGACGTTGACGTCGGCGCGCACGGTGACCACGTCCGGGTTCATCAGGCGGCCGGCGCTGTCCTCGGGATAGGACAGGACCTGCTCCAGGCGCTCGCGGTTCTCGCGGTCCATCGACTTGAGGACTTCGTCGATGACCGTGTCCGGCAGGTCCTCGACCAGGTCGGCCAGGTCGTCGATGTCCAGGTCCTCGACCGCGGCGACCAGTTCGTCCGGGTCCATGTCGGCGATCAGGCTCTCGCGGACCTCCTCGCCGACGTGGACCAGCACTTCGCCGTCGTCCTCGGGATCGACCAGGCCCCAGACCACTTCGCGCTTGCCGGGCGGCAGCGATTCGAGCAGGTTGCCGATCTCGGCCGGGGACAGGGTGTTGACCAGCCGCCGCACCGGGCCGAGCCGGCCGCTGTCCAGGGCGTCGGACAGCATGCGCAGCTGGCGCGCGGTCTTGTCGTGGCGGACGGCTTCGGCCATGCGCGTCTCCGGTGGTTGGGGCCGCGAACCCGGAGGACGCGCGGCAGGTCAGGTGTCCATGCCGCGATTATCGCCCGCGCGTGTTGCATTGGTATAGAGCGCGCGGCTGCCCATGCGCGCGACGACCTACGTCTGCGTGGCCGCAGCCAGCCAGCGTTCGATCGCCCTGCGGTCGCGCGCCTGCAGCAGCTTCGGCGCGCCGGCCTGCAACGCGGCCAGGTCGCAGTCGCGGATGGCGCGGCGCAGCTCCAGCAGGTTGGCCGGGTGCAGGCTGAACTCGCGCAGGCCCAGGGCCAGCAGCAGCGGCGCCAGGCGCACGTCGCCGGCCATCTCGCCGCACACCGCCACCGGCACGCCGTGCTGGACGCCGGCGCCGATCACGTGCGCCAGCAGCCGCAAAACGCCCGGATGCAGTGGCGAGTAGAGGTCGCCGAGGGCGTCGTTGTTGCGGTCCACCGCCAGCAGGTACTGGACCAGGTCGTTGGTGCCGACCGAGAGGAAGTCCACGGCGTCGGCCAGGCCGTGCACGCCGATGGCCGCGGCCGGCACTTCGATCATCGCGCCCAGCGGCGGCGGCTCCACCGCGACGCCGTGCCGACGCACGCTCGCCACTGCGCGGGCCAGGCGCCGGCGTACGATCACCAGTTCCTCGCGGCAGGCGACCATCGGCACCAGCACCCGCACCGGGCCGTAGGCCGAGGCGCGAACGATCGCGCGCAGCTGGGTGTCGAACACGCGGTCGTACAGCAGGGACAGGCGCACGCCGCGCACGCCCAGCGCGGGGTTGTCCTCGTTGGCCAGGGCCAGGCCGGCGCGGTCGGCCTTGTCCGCGCCCAGGTCCAGGGTGCGGAAGGTGACCGGGCGGCCAGGCATGGCCAGGACCGCGTCGCGGTAGGCGAGGAACTGCTCCTCCTCGTCCGGCAGCTGCTCGCTCTGCAGGAACAGGAACTCGGTCCGGTACAGGCCCACGCCGGCCGCGCCCAGGGCGTGGGCGCGGGCCACGTCCTCGCGCGACTCGGCGTTGGCGTACACGGCGATGTCGATCCCGTCGCGGGTGCGGGTGGGCTTGCTGCGCAGGCGCTCCAGGTCGCGGCGCTCGCGTGCCTCCTGCTGCTCGCGGGCGCGGTAGTCGTGCAGTTCGGCGGCGTCGGGGTCGACCACCACCCGGCCGCTGTCGCCGTCGACCATGACCACGTCGCCGTCGTTGATCCGGGCCAGCGCCTCGGCCGCGCCCACCACCAGCGGCAGGTGCAGGCTGCGGGCCAGGATCGCGCTGTGCGAGAGCGGGCTGCCGGCGGCCGAGACGATCGCCACCACGCCCTGCGCCTGCAGCTGGGCGATCTCGGACGGGGCGACGTTTTCGCAGACCAGGATCTCGCCGGCGGTGCCGCGCGGCAGCGGTTCGCGCCGGTGCAGGTGGGCGTTGACCCGGCCGATGATATGGTCGAGGTCGTCCAGCCGCGCCTTCAGGTACGGGTCGTCCATCGACTCGAACACCGCCGCCAGGCGATCGCGCTGCACCCGCAGGGCGTAGCCGGCCGAATAGCGTTCCTGACGGATCAGCCCGTCCAGGGCCTGGACCAGCTCGGGGTCGTCCAGCAAAAGGGCGTGCAGGTCGATGAACTCGATCGCGTCCCGGGACAGGGCGCCCTGCAGCTTCTCGCGCAGGGTGCGCATCTCGGCGCGGGCGGCCTCCAGCGCGGCCTGCAGGCGCGCGGCCTCGGCCTCG
Organism: Pseudoxanthomonas jiangsuensis; assembly: GCF_010093185.1. Taxonomy (GTDB): domain Bacteria; phylum Pseudomonadota; class Gammaproteobacteria; order Xanthomonadales; family Xanthomonadaceae; genus Pseudoxanthomonas; species Pseudoxanthomonas jiangsuensis. Next base: position 50,419 of record NZ_PDWL01000024.1, read on the forward strand.
ACCTGGGCCGCGGGCACGTGCTGCTCGCCGATCTCCAGCGCATGCGGCAGGCGCACGCGCGCACGTCCCAGCGCCAGCCCGCGCGACGCGCCATGGCCGGCGAAGGACTGGGTCACCCCCGGGGTTCCCGGCGGGGTGCGGGCGTGACGCGGGCCGGGCCGCGGCTCATGCGTCCTCGTCGAAGCGGCGCTCGAACAGGGCCGCCAGCGCGTCCATGGCCGCGGCCTCGTCCTCGCCGTCGGTGCGGACGGTGATCGGGGTGCCCTGGCCGGCCGCCAGCAGCATCACCCCCATGATGCTCTTGGCGTTGACCTCGCGTCCCTTCGCCTGCAGGGTGACCGTGCAGCGGAACGGCGCCAGCACCTGCACCAGCTTGGCGGTGGCCCGAGCATGCAGGCCCAGGCGGTTGGAGACGGTGAGTTCACGTTCAAGCATCGTCGATGATCGCTCCATTGCGCGAGCCCGCCGCGGCGGTGGCGGGCAGTTGGTCCAGTCCCTGTTCCGGGTAGTTCATCACCCGCAGCAGCATCGGCAGGCTCAGCGCCGCCACCCGCCGGACGGGGGTGCCGAGCCGGGCGACCTTGACGGCCAGGTTGCTGGGGCTGGCGCCGTACAGGTCGGTCAGGACCAGCACGCCGTCGCCGCCGTCGACCCGGCGCAGGGCGGCCGAGGCCGCCGGCAGCAGCTGTTCGAGGTCGGCGTCGAACGGCACTTCGAAGGCTTCCGCCCGCAGCGGCAGGTTGCGCAGCAGGGCGGTCGCCACCGCAAGCAGTGCGGAGCCGACGCCGGGGTGGGTGATCAGGAGGATGCCACAGGCCATGGCGGAAAGTTAACAGAGCGCTATGACCGCCGTCAGTGGGTCGCGCCGGCTTTTTTGCCGGAAATCGCCGATGTCCCGGGTTGTCCTGCGTTGTCCCCGGGACGGGGCGGGAGATGCGGTCGGTTGCCGTGGGCCGGGTGCGTGGGAGCGGTCAGTCCTGTTCGCGGTGGTAGGTGGCCACCTCGTTCCAGCCCTGGGCGCGGGCGTGGGCGGCCAGGCGCTCGGCCAGGTAGACCGAGCGGTGCTTGCCGCCGGTGCAGCCGAAGGCCACGGTGACGTAGGCGCGGGTGTCGCTGCGCAGCTTGGGCAGCCAGGTGTCGAGGAACGCGGCGACCTGGCCCGCGTAGGCCTCCACCTCCGGCTGGGAGTCCAGGTAGTCGCGTACGCGCGGATCGCGACCGGTCAGCGGCCGCAGCTCGGGATCCCAGTGCGGATTGGGCAGGACCCGGGCGTCGAACACGAAGTCCGCCTCCTCCGGCACCCCACGCTTGTAGGCGAACGATTCGAACAGCAGGGACAGCCCCGGGCTGTGCTCCAGGGCGAAGCCGGTGATCACCTGGCGGCGCAGCTGGTGGACGTTGAGCCCGCTGGTGTCGATCACCGCGTCCGCTTCCTGGCGCAAAGGCTGGACCAGGGCGCGCTCGCTGGCGATGGCCTGCGGCAAGGACAGCCCCAGGCGGCTGAGCGGGTGCCGGCGGCGGGTGTCGGCGTAGCGGCGCAGCAGGATCTCGTCGTCGGCCTCGAAGAACAAAAGCTGCGCGTCCACCCCCAGCGAGGCCGCCGCCGCGCGCCATTCCGACAGCCGGCTCAGGTCGCTGTGGCGGCTGCGCACGTCGATGCCCACCGCCATCCGCTCGGGCAGGCCGTCGTCGCGGACCAGGGTGCGCACGAACGCCGGCAAAAGCTCGATCGGCAGGTTATCGACGCAGTAGTAGTCCAGGTCCTCGAAGGTCTTCAGCGCCACCGACTTGCCCGAGCCGGACAGGCCGCTGACGATGACCACGGTCGAGCGCGCGCTCATGTCCCGCGCCGCTCCAGCAGGTTGCTGTGGCGGGCGATGAACATGGCCGCCGGGTCGATGCCTTTGGTCCGCAGGATGTGCAGCCGGGTGGCGGCCTCGGTCAGCACCGCCAGGTTGCGGCCGGGCATCACCGGCAGGGTGATCAGCGGCACGTCCAGGTCGAGCACGTGGCGGGTCCCGGAGTCGCCGGTCAGGCGCTCGTAGCCGTGCGGGTTGGGCTCGGTCATGGGCCGGGTCAGGTGCACGATCAGGCGCAGGTACTTGTTCTTCTTGACCGCGGTGTCGCCGAACATCTCGCGCACGTTGAGCACGCCCAGGCCGCGCACCTCCAGCAGGTCCTGCAGCAGCTCCGGGCAGGTGCCGTCGAGCACGTCCGGGGCGATCTGGGTGAATTCCGGCGCATCGTCGGCGACCAGGCGGTGGCCGCGGCTGAGCAGTTCAAGCGCCAGCTCGCTCTTGCCCGAGCCGGCCTCGCCGGTGATCAGCACCCCGATCGAATAGATCTCCATGAACACCCCGTGCAGGGTGACTCGCGGTGCGAGCGTGCGGGCGAGGTGGTAGGAGAGGTGGTTGAGCAGTTCGTGGCCACGCTTGGGCGAGACCCACAAAGGCGTGTCGGTTTCCTCGGCGGCCGCGCGCAGGTCCTCCGGGCAGGACTGGTTCTTGCTGACCACCAGCGCCAGCGGCCGGAACTGGATGATCTTCTCGATCGTCTCCCAGCGCTGGCGCGAGTCCAGCGAATCCAGCCAGGCCAGCTCCTCGCTGCCCAGGATCTGGACCTTGTTGGGGTAGACGGCGTTGAGGTAGCCGGCCAGCGAGGGCCGGCGGGCGTTGGTCTCGCCGGATTCGATCTCGCGGACCTCGCCCTTGCGCCCGGCCAGCCAGCGCAGGGCCAGCTTCTCCTGCTGCTGCTCGAACAGCTCGCGCGCGGTGATGCTGGCGTTCCTCATGCGGCCCGTCTCGTCGGCTGGGGTCGCCGGATTGTCGCCCAAACCGGCGGCGCGTGGGCACCGCCGGCGGGAAGGCGCGCCTGTCCCGGGTCAGGGCTCAGAGCGCGTCGGACACCACCCGCGGGGCGTGGTGGTCCTGCTGCTTCTCCTTGTGCTTGAGGATCAGGCGGTCGAGCTTGTCGGCCAGCAGGTCGATGGCCGCGTACATGTTCTCGCCGTCGGCGTCGGCGTGCAGGGTCTTGCCGGGCACGACCAGGTCGGCGGTCGCGTGGTGCGAGGGCTTGCGCAGGCCCAGCTGGACCCGGACCTCGAGGGATTGCTCGAAATGGCGTCCGAGGCGCTGGAGCTTTTCCTCGACGTACTCGCGCAGGGCCGGGGTGACCTCGATCTGCTGGCCGTACGTTTCGATGCGCATCGTGAACCTCCTTGGTGGTTGCCGCGTGGGCGGCCCCGTCGATGCGGATGCCGCTGCGTCAGCCGATGCGGACCCGCTCGTGCGAAGCCGGAATGTTCATGGCTTCACGATACTTCGCCACCGTGCGTCGCGCCACCGGAATTCCACCCTGCTTGAGCAGCTCGGCCAGCTTGGCGTCAGACAAGGGCTTGCGCGGGTTCTCGCCGTCGATGAGACCGCGGATCATCGACTGGATCGCGGTGCTGGAGGCCTCGCCGCCACCGTCGGTGTCGATCCCGGAGGCGAAGAAGGACTTCAGCGGCAGGGTGCCGCGCGGGGTGCGCACGTACTTGCGGGCGATCGCGCGGGAGACGGTGGATTCGTGCAGCCCGACCTCGCCGGCGATCTCGCGCAGGGTCAGCGGGCGCAGGGCCTGTTCGCCGAACTCCAGGAACGCGGCCTGCTGGCGCAAAAGGCAGCGCATCACCTTGAGCAGGGTCTCGCCGCGCGCCTCCAGGCTCTTGAGCAGCCAGCGCGCCTCCTGCAGCTGGGTGCGCAGGTAGCCGGCGTCGCTCTCGCCGCAGCGGCGGATCATCTGCTCGTAGCCACGGTGGATCGACACCCGCGGCAGGGCCTGCTGCGACAAGGCCACCTTCCACACCCCGCGCTGGCGCCAGACCACGCAGTCGGGGACCACGTAGCTGTCGTGCTCCAGTTCGGCCAGCTGCTTGCCCGGGCGCGGGTCCAGCGAGCGCAGCAGCTGCACCGCCTGTTCCACCTCGGCCGGGGGGCAGCGCAGCTCGTGGGCGATGCCGTCGATGCCGCTGCGCGGCAGCCGTTCCAGCGGGCCGTCGACGATCCGCAGGGCCAGGGCGCGGCCGGGGGCGCACTCGGCCAGCACGTCCAGCTGCAGGCGCAGGCATTCGCCCAGGCTGCGCGCGGCGATGCCGACCGGGTCGAAGCGCTGCAGCTGGTGCAGCACGGTCAGGATTTCGTCCTCGCCGGCGTGGATCTCCGGCAAAAGGGTCTCGGCGATGGCGGCCAGCGGCTCGCGCAGGTAGCCGTCCTCGTCCAGGGCGTCGATCAGGGCCGCGCCGATGTGGCGGTCGCGCTCGGACAGGTGCGACAGGTGCAGCTGCCAGAGCAGGTGGTCAGCCAGGGTCTCCGGCTCGGCCACGCGCTCGGCGGCGCTGTCGCGCTCGTCGTCGTCGTAGCTGCCGCCGCCATTGCCTTCCCACGCCGGCTCTTCGCTGGACCAGTCGCCGTCGTCGGCCGCCTCGGCCGGCGGCGCATCCTCACCGCCGCCCTCGGCCGGGTCGGCGCTGCCTTCGCCGGCGGGCGTCTCCTGCGCGGCCTCGTCGGCCCATTCCAGCAGGGGATTGGTCTCGATCGCCTCGGCGACCTCGGCCTGCAGTTCCAGGGTGGACATCTGCAACAGGCGGATGGCCTGGCGCAGCTGCGGCGTCATGACCAGTTGCTGTCCCAGCGATGTCTGCAGCCGTGCCTTCATGTCCCTGCCAGGTGTGGAGCGACGGGGCTGCAGGCCGGGGGGACGGCTCCTGTTCGGAAACTACAGGCGGAAGGTATCCCCGAGGTAGACCCGACGCACGTCCGGATCGGCCAGCAGCGCGTCCGGCGCCCCCTGCGCCAGCACGCTTCCCTCGGCGAGGATATACGCCCGGTCGCAGATTCCCAAGGTCTCGCGCACGTTGTGGTCGGTGATCAGCACGCCGATGCCGCGGTTCTTGAGGTGGGTGACGATGCGCTGGATCTCGCCGACCGAGATCGGGTCCACGCCGGCGAACGGCTCGTCCAGCAGCATCAGCCGCGGCCGCGCGGCCAGGGCCCGGGCGATCTCGCAGCGGCGGCGCTCGCCGCCGGACAGGCTGGCGCCGAGCTGGTCGGCGACGTGGCCGATCTGCAGCTCGTCCAGCAGGGCCGAAAGCTCGCGCTCCAGGGCGGCCTCGCCCTTGAGGTCCTCGCGCAGCTCCAGCACCAGGCGCAGGTTGTCGGCCACGCTGAGCTTGCGGAACACCGACGGTTCCTGCGGCAGGTAACCCACGCCCAGGCGGGCGCGGGTGTACATCGCCTCGCCGGTGATGTCGCGGCCGTCGAGCACGATCCGGCCGGCGTCGGCGGCCACCAGGCCGACGATCATGTAGAAGCAGGTGGTCTTGCCGGCGCCGTTGGGGCCGAGCAGGCCGACCACCTCGCCGGCATCCAGCGTCAGCCCGAACTCGCGCACCACCTCGCGCTGCTTGTACTTCTTGCGCAGGCCTTCGGCGACCAGCATCAGTCGGCTTCCTTCTTCGCCGGGGCCTGGGACTGGGCGCGCGGCTGGATCACGGTGCGCACCCGGCTGCCGTCGCCGCCGCTCTGCATCTGCCCGCTGGCCATGTTGTAGACCATGCGCTGGCCGCTGTTGCTGCCGCGCGGCGACTCGACCTGGTAGTTGCCGGTGAGGGTCAGGATCTCCTTCTTCGGCTCGTAGACGATGCGGTCGGCGCGCGCGTTCATCGCGGTGCCGTCGTCCATCTGCTGCTTCATCGTGGCCTGCTTGCCAGTCAGGATCACCTGGTCGATCTCGCCGTTGCGCTGCACGATCTCGGCGCGCGCGGCGCGGATGTCCAGGGTGCCCTGGGTGATGACCACGCTGCCGTTGAAGATGCAGCGGGAGTTGGCCTGGGCCTGGTTGCAGTCGGAGTCGTCCGCGTCCAGGGTCATCGGCTCGTTGCGGTCGGTGGACTTGGCCGCGGCCGGCGCCGGGGCGAGCACCGACGCCAGCGCGAGCGCGGCCAGGGCCGCTCCGGGAAGCAGGCTAGCGGCGCGCGGAAGGTTCATAGCGGGTCCTGACCTTGGAGAGGAGGCGGTACTGGCGGGACTTGAGGTTGGCCTGCAGGCCGGTGCCGGTCTGGATGATACCGGGCTGGCGCAGTTCGACCGGCTGGTCGGTGCGGGCCAGGTCCTGGTCCGGCAGCAGTTCCAGGCGGGTGGTGCGGAAGCTTGTGGGCATGCCGGCGGCCGGGTCGCTGTCGCCGGCGACATTGCCGTCCAGGCGGACCCGGTCGGCCTCGGGACTGACCCAGCCGCGATCGGCGCGCAGCCGCCAGGGGCCCTGCTCGGCGGGCACCAGGAACAGCGGGGTGGCGATGTCCAGGCTCCGGTCCTCGCGGCTGCGCTGCAGCTGCGGCGCCTGCAGCCGCACAGACTCGGCGCCGTCCTTGCCGAGCACCACCAGCTCGAAGTCGCGCAGCACGTAGTCCGAGCGCTGGGCCTGGGCCGCGGTCGGCGCATCGCGCCCGCGCATGCGCCAGGCCGACCAGCCCGACACCAGGGCGGCGACCAGCAGCAGGCCCAGGCCGGTGCGCCAGCTCATGCCCGGCGCCCGTCGCGCGCGCCGTGGCCGCCGGCGAGGATCTCGGCGACGTGGCCCTGGGCGGCCAGCAGAACGTCGCAGACCTCGCGCACCGCGCCTTCGCCGGCACGGCCGTGGGTGCGCCAGTGCACGACCTCGGCGATCCAGGGATGGGCGTTGGCCGGGGCCACGGACAGGCCGACCGCGCGCAGGCAGTCCAGGTCCGGCAGGTCGTCGCCGACGAAGCAGGTGCGCTCGCGCGACAGGCCGTGGCGTTCGATCAGCGCATCCATGCAGGCCAGCTTGTCGAGCACGCCGATGTGGGTCTCCAGGCCGAGGTCGGCGCCGCGCTTCTGCGCCACCAGGCTGGGCCGGGCGGTGATCAGGGCGACGTGGAAGCCGAAGCGGCGCAGCTGGGTCAGGCCCTGGCCGTCGAGCACGCTGAAGGACTTCATCTCGTTGCCGGCGCTGTCGAAGTACAGGCGACCGTCGGTCAGGGTGCCGTCCACGTCCAGGCAGACCAGGCCGATCCGGCGGGCGCGTTCGTGGATGTCGGGGGCGACGCTGGCGAGCGGGTCGTAGGGCACGAAGGATCCGGTGGGCATGGAGTGCGGTTAAACCACGCGCGCGCGCAACAGGTCGTGAATGTTGAGCGCGCCGACCGCGCGGCCGTCGGCGTCGACCACCACCAGGCCGTTGATCTGGTGCCGTTCCATCAGGTGTGCGGCCTCGGCGGCCATCTGGCTGGCGTCGATGGTGCGCGGATTGCGGGTCATCACCTCGGCGATCCGCGCCTGGCGCACGTCGATCCCGCGGTCCAGGGCGCGGCGCAGGTCGCCGTCGGTGAAGATCCCGGCCAGGCGGCCGTCGGCGGCGGCCACCGCGGTCATGCCCAGGCGCTTGCGGCTCATCTCCACCAGCGCCTCGGCGACGCTGGCGTCCGCGCCGACCTGCGGCAGTTCCTCGCCGCCGTGCATGACGTCGGTGATGTGCAGCAACAGGCGCCGGCCGAGGCTGCCGGCCGGGTGCGAGCGGGCGAAGTCGTCGGCGGTGAAGCCGCGCGCCTCCAGCAGGGCCACCGCCAGCGCATCGCCCATCGCCAGCGAGGCGGTGGTCGAGGAGGTCGGGGCCAGGTGCAGGGGGCAGGCCTCGGCCGGCACGCTGACGTCCAGGTGCACGTCGGCCTCGCGGCCGAGGCTGGATTGCGGCCGGCCGGTCATCGCGATCACCGGGTTGCCCTGGCGGCGCAGCGCCGGCAGCAGCATCAGCACCTCGTCCGATTCGCCCGAGTAGGACAGGGCCAGGACCACGTCGGCATCGGTGATCATGCCCAGGTCGCCGTGGCCGGCCTCGCCGGGATGGACGAAGAACGCCGGGGTGCCGGTGGAGGCCAGGGTCGCGGCGATCTTGCGCGCCACGTGCCCGGACTTGCCCATGCCGGTGCATACCACACGCCCCTTGCAGGCCAGGATCCGCCGGCAGGCCTGGGCGAAGGCCTCGCCGACGCGGGCGCCGACCGCCTCCAGGGCCTGTGCCTCGACCGCGAACACCTGCCGGCCGCTGGCGGCCAGGCCGTCGGCGTCGGACAGGGGAGCGGCGGGACGGGAGCTGGCGGGAGCGGTCATGCGCATCAGGCCCGGGATGCCCCGGATTCGCTAGACTATGGCGCTTCATTCTAGGCCAAAGCGCTCCATGGACGCCGATACCATCGCCCGCATGATCGAAGCCGGCCTGCCCGGGGCCCAGGCCCGGGTGCAGGGCGACGACGGCGTGCACTTCGAGGCCACCGTGGTCTGCGCCGCGTTCGCCGGCAAGCTGCCGCTGGCGCGCCACCGCATGGTCTATGCGACCCTCGGCGAGCTGATGGGCGGGGCGATCCACGCCCTGGCGCTGAAGACCGTCACCCCCGACGAAGCGGCCTGATCGCGCACCTTTCCCGGCGTGGCCATGCGGCCGCGCCTCCGCCTCCAACCCCTAAAGGCCCGATGCAGAAGATCGTAGTCAGCGGCGGCGTGCCGCTCCACGGCGAAGTCGCCATCTCCGGCGCCAAGAACGCCGTGCTGCCCATCCTGTGCGCGACCCTGCTGGCCGACGCGCCGGTGGAGATCCTCAACGTCCCGCACCTGCACGATGTGGTCACCACCATCAAGCTGCTGGGCGAGCTGGGGGCGACGGTCGAGTTCGACCAGGGCACGCTTGCGCGCGGCAGCAGCCTGGTGGTCGACCCGCGCACGGTGAACCAGCACGTGGCGCCGTACGAGCTGGTCAAGACCATGCGCGCCTCGATCCTGGTGCTGGGCCCGTTGCTGGCGCGGCACGGCGCGGCCGAGGTCTCGCTGCCCGGCGGCTGCGCGATCGGCTCGCGGCCGGTGGACCAGCACATCAAGGGCCTGCAGGCGCTGGGCGCGGAGATCAGCGTCGAGAACGGCTTCATCAAGGCCCGCGCCGACCGCCTGAAGGGCGCGCGCTACGTGTTCGACATGGTCACCGTAACCGGCACCGAGAACGTGATGGCCGCCGCGACCCTGGCCGAAGGCACCACGGTGCTGGAGAACGCGGCGATGGAGCCGGAGGTCACCGACCTGGCCGACTGCCTCAACGCGCTCGGGGCGCGGATCGAGGGTGCCGGCACGTCGCGGATCACCATCCACGGGGTGGAGCGCCTGAACGGAGGCCGCCACGCGGTGCTGCCGGACCGGATCGAGACCGGCACCTTCCTGGTCGCCGCGGCGATGACCGGCGGCCGCGTCGTTGCCCGCAATGCGCGCCCGGGCACCCTGGATGCGGTGCTGGACAAGCTCACCGAGGCCGGCGCGGAGATTTCCACCACCGCCGACAGCATCACCCTGGACATGGGCGGGCGGCGGCCGAAGGCGGTCGACCTGACCACCGCGCCGTACCCGGCGTTCCCGACCGACATGCAGGCGCAGTTCATGGCGCTCAACTGCGTGGCCGACGGGGTGGGGGTGATCAGCGAGACGATCTTCGAAAACCGCTTCATGCACGTCAACGAGCTGCTGCGCCTGGGCGCGGACATCCGCATCGACGGGCACACGGCGATCGTGCGCGGGGTGGAGCGGCTGAGCGGGGCGCCGGTGATGGCCACCGACCTGCGCGCCTCGGCTTCGCTGATCCTGGCCGGGCTGGTGGCGCAGGGCGACACCACCATCGACCGCATCTACCACCTGGACCGCGGCTACGAGAACATCGAGGAGAAGCTCGGTGCGCTCGGTGCGCGGATCCGTCGGGTGAACGGCTGAGGGCGGGGCGATGCTGCTGCGCGGGCGGATGACGAGGCGGCGGGGGATCCTGCTGGGGATCCTGGCGTTGCTTCTGCTGGCGGTCGGCGTGGCCGCCTGGCTGGGGATGGCGGGTACCCGCGGCATCAGGACCGAGGACATGGACTGGAACGGCGACGGCCAAGTCGGCCGCGGCGAGATCCTGCAGTCCTTCTACGCGGTGGTCGCCGAGAACAAGCGCGACGGCAGCCGCGAGTGCACGACCTTCCGCTGGTATCGCAGCGGCGAGGCGATCCGGGTGGACTGTCGGACGGTGTTCGGCGAGCAGGACGCGCCGGCGGAGTAGCCGCTGCTGGTGCCGCAAGGAAACGCCGGGCGCAACCGGCGCTCAGTTCACCGACTGCAGGGTCAGGTCGATGGTGTCCTTGCCGCCTTCGCGCTGGAGGATGCGTGCGGGCACCGGCATGCCGGGGACGATCCAGGCCACGGTCTCGCGGTCGTCGTCGCGGCGCACCACCTTGGTCGCCTGGCGGGCGCGCCCGGCCACGGTGATCTGCTCGCGGCCGGCGACCTCGTAGCTCATCGCCTTGACCCGGCCTTCGTCGACCATGCGGTAGTTCAGCGGCTTGCCGTCGGCGACGTCGCGGACCACGGCCAGGTTGATCAGCAGGGCGTCCATGTCGCCGGGCTGCAGCGCCACCGGGCCGCGGCGTTCGGGCTTGACGTCGCCGCTCCAGGTGGCCTGGCCGGCGTTCCAGTCGTAGCTGGCCTGGACCGACTTGCGCTTGATCAGCGCGACCGAACGGTCGGTGCTGCTGAGCGGGCGCAGGCGGCCCTGGTGCTCGTCGAACACGGTGTTCTGGCTCAGGTCGGCGACCTGGTTGCGGATGTTGAGGCTGTACTTCCAGCGGTTGCCGTCGCGGGCCAGGGTCATGTTGCCGTTGGCCTGCATGCCCAGGTAGCTGGCGCGGTAGCTGGCGTTGAACGGAGCCAGGGCGGCGGCCTGGGCGGCGCCGGCGGCGGCCAGCAGCAGGAGGGCCGCCGCGGCGATGCGCAGGCGCGGGATGTCACGGAAGGGATGGGGGCGGATGTCCATGCTCATGCTCCTCGGTATTCCACCAGTCTCAGGTCGATTTCTTCCTCGCCGTCCTTGCGCTGCAGGATCCGGATCGGGGTCGGGACGCCACTGGCGACCCACAGCACGGTCTCGTCGCCGTCGTGGTCGGTGCGGGCCACGCGCAGGGCGTCGTAGCTCATGTCGCCCACCGCCAGGGGTTCGGGCTCGGCCGCCACCTGGTAGACGTGGTCGCGGACGCGGCCGCCGTCGACGAAGCGGTAGTGCAGGGTGGCGCCGGGGCGGGCGTCGCGGATCACCGCCAGGTTGATCAGCAGGGCGCTCATGTCGCCCGGCTGCAGGGCCACCGGCTGCCGGCGTTCCTTCTTCAGGTCTCCGTCCCAGTGGGCCTGCATCGCGTTCCAGTCGTAGCTGCCGGTGACCCGCTTGTCCATCAGCACGGCCTTGCGCACGGTGCTCTGGCTGAGCGGACGGTAGCCGCCTTCGCCATTCTCGAACACGGTGCTCTGCTGGATGTTGAGCCGGGCCAGGCCGGCCAGTCCGCGCTCGCCGCGGATGGCCAGGTCGACCCGCCAGCGCTCACCTTCGGCGCGGACCACCTGCATGGTCGCGTCGCCGGCCTGGCGGCCGCGGTACCAGGCGTCGTAGGTGGCCACGAACGGCTCCAGCGCCATGCGCGCAGGCGCCGCGGTTTCTTCGGCAGGTGCGGCGATGGCAGCGGCCGGCGGCAACTGGGCCGTGGCCAGGCCTGGAAGGCAGGCGGCGAGCAGCAGCAGGATCGGGCGTCGCAGCGGGCGGGGG
>NZ_PDWL01000025.1 GCF_010093185.1 Pseudoxanthomonas jiangsuensis
CTCCACACCCCCCTAGGTCGGCGGCGTCAGAGGGGTATAGAATAAGAGACAGGCGCGGAACTTGGCTAGCACCGGCAGGCCCAGGGCCTCGGCCAGGGCGTCGTTGTCGCGGGTGCCGTAGGCCAGCGCCACCGGCAGCACGCCGGCCTCGCGCAGGCCGTCGATCAGGGCGCCGGCGGTGGCCGCGTCCGGGGTCTGCGACAGCCCGCCGAAATCGACGATCACCGCCGCGCGGCCGAACAGCTTGGGCGCGCGCTCGACTCGCTCGCGCATCTCCCGCACCAGCTGGTCCACGTCGAGGCTGCGGATGCGCAGGTTGGCGATGCCGACCTGGCCGATCTTCAGTTCGCCCGCCTGTTCGTAATCGGTTGCCGCCACGGCCACGTCAGGTACCCGTGGCGCGGGCGGCGCCGGCCTGCTGCTGGCGGGGGCGGCCGACCCAGGGCAGGTCGGGCAGGGCGTCGCCGTAGGTCTCGCGCACCCACGGGTAGCTGCACAGCTCCTTGGCCATCATGCTGGCGCGCACGTCCACGTCGGTCATCAGGTTCTGCCCGACCTCGTGGAAGCCGAAGCTGCCGTGGAACAGCAGGGCCGGGTCGGCGCCGTGGTCGAGGAACACCTCGCAGCACAGCTGCGGGTAGCGCAGCTCGGCGTAGCTCTGCACGTCGGCGTAGAACGCCCGGCCCACGCCGCCGCCGCGGCGGCGGCTGGCGACCACGATCCGGTCGATGTAGAAGAAATCGGGGTAGCGCGCCTTGAACCAGGCGAAGTTGCTGCTGTCGTGGCCGCTGCCGCTGCCGAAGCCGACCAGGAAGCCGGCCAGGTTGCCGTCGCGCTCGGCCACGCGGAAGTACTCGGCGTTCTCGTAGAAGCCGTGCAGCTTGGCCGTGTCCAGCGGCAGGATCGCCGATCCGGCGTTGTTGTTGAGCGCCAGGACCGAATCCAGCTCGTGTTCGCGCACGTCGCGGATGACGATGGACATTGGGGGAAAACCGGTTCAGGGGAGGTGGAGCGACCGCGGTCGCGCGGCCGGCCCGGATTATTGCATGGGGGGCTGGGGCCGGCGAGCGATCCGGGCGCCCACGGCGCGGGCCTGCGGGCCATTCGTTGCCGGGAGGTTAAGATCGGCCGGCCGCGAACGCATGGCTTCCTGCACATGTGCCGGCCGCGCCGACACGAGACCGTAGCCCCATGCTGGGAAGGCTGAGCCACACCAATCTGCTGCGCTACGCGGGCATCTACACCTGGGCCCTGGTGGGGCTGCCGATCATCCTGAACATCTGGTTCCTGCCGCCTTCGCGCGGGCTGGACGGCGACGGCATCAGCGTGCCGATGACGGCGCTGGCGTACTTCAGCTTCGGCGCCTGCTACTGGCTGGCGACCGCTTCGCTCGGCCGCGGCGGGCGCCGGGCCGCGGCCTGGAACGTGCTCCTGCTGCTGGCGATGAACGCCGCCGCGATCGGGGTGGGCTTCTACACCCAGACCGGCCTGGGCGCGGTGCTGCTGATGATCATGGCCGGAGTCCTGCCGTGGCTGGCCGGGATCCGGATCGCGGTGCTGTGGCTGGTGGTGGCGCACATCGCCCTGGTGCCCTCGTTCATGGCCCGCGACGACTTCAACTTCTGGGAGTCGCTGCTGCAGTCGCTGTTCTACGTGGGCTTCTCGGCCTTCGTCCTGACCACCGCCTACGTCGCCCGCCAGCAGGCCCAGGCCCGCGACGAGCAGCGCCGGCTCAACGCCGAACTGCGCGCCACCCGCGCCCTCCTGGCCGAGAGCGCCCGGGTCAACGAGCGCACCCGGATCTCGCGCGAGCTGCACGACCTGCTCGGCCACCACCTGACCGCGCTGAGCCTGAACCTGGAAGTGGCCAGCCACATGACCGAGGGCCGCGCCCAGGAACACGTGCGCCAGGCCCACACCCTGGCCAAGCTGCTGTTGACCGACGTGCGCGAGGCGGTCAGCCAGCTGCGCGACGCCAGCGGCGGGATCGACCTGGCCACGGCCCTGCGCCCGCTCGCCGACCACGTGCCGGCGCTGGACATCGACCTGCAGATCGAATCGCCGCTGGCGGTGGACGATCCCGAGCGCGCCCACGTGGTCCTGCGCTGCACCCAGGAGATCATCACCAACGCCGTGCGCCACGCCGGCGCCCGCCGCCTGGCGATCCGGGTCTGGCGCGAAGACGGCGCGATCAGGCTGGAGGCCCGCGACGACGGCCAGGGCGCCGACGGCCTGGTGCCCGGCAACGGCCTGCGCGGCATGCGCGAACGCCTGCAGCACTGCGGCGGTACCCTCGACATCCAGACCCGGCGCGGCGCCGGTTTCCAGCTGCGCCTGTCCGTTCCCCTTTCCGCACCGGCCAGGACGGCCATCGAAGGAGCGTTGCCATGATCCGAGTCTGCCTGGTCGACGACCAGACCCTGGTGCGCCAGGGCATCAAGTCCCTGCTGGCGCTGGACGGCGGGATCGAGGTGGTGGCCGAGGCCGGCGACGGCCGCCAGGCCGTGGACACCATCCCCCAGGTCCGCCCGGACGTGGTCCTGATGGACATGCGCATGCCGGTGATGTCCGGGCTGGAGGCCCTGCAGACCCTCTCGCGCCAGGAACAGCTGCCGCCGACCATCATCCTGACCACCTTCGACGACGACCAGCTGGTGCTGGCCGGGCTCAAGGCCGGGGCCAAGGGCTACCTGCTCAAGGACGTGTCGCTGGAGCAGCTGGTCGGGGCGATCCGGACCGTGGCCGAGGGCGGCTCGCTGGTCCAGCCGGCGGTGACCCAGCGCCTGCTCTCGGGCCTGGAGCACATGCGCAACGACTTCGTCAGCCTGGACCGCCCGGACCCGCTGACCGACCGCGAGACCGAGATCCTGCGGCTGATGGCGTCGGGCTTTTCCAACAAGGAGATCGCCAACTCGCTGGGCGTGGCCGAGGGCACGATCAAGAACCACGTGTCCAACATCCTCAGCAAGCTGGGCGTGCGCGACCGCACCCGGGCGGTACTCAAGGCCTTCGAGCTGCAGCTGGTCTGAGGCGGGCGCCCCCCTTGTCCTCGGGACATCGGTCCCGGACGCCCCCGCATGGCATGTAAGAATTCCGTTTGTTCCGGGTCGAGGCGGTACCGACGGCTGCGCGTGGGCGCAGAAGCCTGATAGGATTCCCGGCTCGCCTTGCCAACCAGCCGTGGAATCGGCGCCGGAGACTGCTGAATGACCCGTCTTATCGAGTTCCTGATCGCCCTGGGGATCGTGGCCGTGCTGGCCCTGGTGATCGGCGTTGTCCTGCCTTCCCACCGCCACATCTCCGAGAGCGTCGAGACCAACCGCAAGATGACCATCGTGTACGACACGGTGAACAATCTGCGCCGGTTCAAGGACTGGAACCCGCTGGTGCTGCGCGATCCCAAGATCCAGCTGAACGTGTCCGGCGCCGAGTCCGGCGTGGGCGCCCGCCTCGATTACGTCTCCCAGGAGTCGCACATCGGCAAGGGCAGCTGGCAGATCACCGAGAGCGTTCCCAACGAGAAGGTCGTGATCCAGGTCGAGGACGAGCGCCGCGGCGACGACAAGATCGTGCAGTTCCTGCTCGAGCCGACCGGCAAGAACAACCGCAACGTCAAGATCACCCAGACCTACGACGTCGACTACGGCTGGAACCTCCTGGGCCGCTACGCCGGCCTGTACGTCAGCCGCCACGTCGGCGACGACGTCAAGCTGGGCCTGAGCCGCCTGACCAACATGCTGGCGACCGTGCCGAACTTCGACTACCGCGCCGACGGCGTGCCGCTGCGTGGGCTGAAGATCGCCGAGCTGCCGGCCGAGGACCTGCTGGTGGTCAACGCCGGCAACATCGAGCGCAACAACGAGGCGATCAAGCAGTCGATCAAGAACAACCAGGAGTGGATCAAGCGCACGCTCGAGGCCAGCAACCTGGAGGCCGCCGGCCCGGTGCGCATCATCACCACCGACTTCGGCCAGGAGAAGTACGCGTTCGACGTGGCCGTGCCGGTCCGCCGCAAGGGCTCGGCCCCGGCCGCCGCCGCCCCGGCCCCGGCCGCGGAAGGCGAGAACGCCGATGCCGCCGCGGCCGCTGCCGCCGAGGCCGCGAAGGCCCCGGCCGTCCTGGCCGCCGCCAGCGGCGAGGAGCTGAAGGTCACCATCCCGGCCGGCGCCCCGGTCCAGTACGTGCGCACCGCGCCGCACCGCGCCGCCTTCGGCCAGTACACCGGCTACATGGCCGAGCTGGACGCGGTCCGCAGCTCGGTCCGCGCCTGGGCGCTGACCAACGGCTACGAGGTCACCGACCGTCCGTTCGAGATCTGGAAGGGCGGCGTGGACAAGGCGTTCACCGCCGAAGGCGAGTACGACGTCTACTGGCAGATCAAGTAAGCCTGCCAGTCCCGGCCCGGCTGCTGACGGCCGGTGAAGATCCAGCGAGAGCGCCGCGCAAGCGGCGCTTTTCGTTTAGGCTGCCGGCCACCCCGGCGCACGGCCGGGAAGCGGGGAGAGAGGCGATGGCGCGGGACCTGCAGGGCGTGGACGCGGGGCAGGGCGGGACGCCGGCCTGGCCGGGCGTGGCCGGCGGCGTGCTGGCCGCACTGGCGATCGGCCTGTCGGCGTATGCCGCCCACGGCATCGACGACGCCCACGCGCGTTCTAATTTGCAGACCGCCTGCCTCTACGCCTTCGGCCACGGCGTGGCCCTGGCCACACTCGGACCCTGGGCCGCCGGCCGGCTGGCGCGCGTGGCGCTGGCGGTCCTGCTGCTGGGCGTGCTCCTGTTCTGCGGCAGTCTGGCCGGCGGTGCGCTGGCCGGCTGGCCGACCCGGCTGGCCCCGACCGGCGGCAGCCTGATGATGCTGGGCTGGCTGCTGTGGGCGGCTGCCGCCTGGCGTGGCCGCGGCGGGAGGCGCTGATGCCGCGCCATGCCCGCGGTTTCGACGTCGAGGCGGCCTGGGACCACCTGACCCGGCGCGACCGCCGCCTCGGCGCCTGGATGAAGCGGCTCGGCCCGCTGCCGGCCGAGCCGCGCTGGCGCAAGCCGTTCGATCCGGTCGATGCGCTGGCCCGGGCGATCCTGTTCCAGCAGCTGTCGGGCAAGGCCGCGGCGACCATCGTCGGCCGGGTCGAGGCGGCGATCGGCAGCACCCGCCTGCACCACGACACCCTGGGTCGGATCGACGATACGGCCCTGCGCGCCTGCGGGGTGTCCGGCAACAAGGCCCTGGCCCTGCGCGACCTGGCCGCGCGCGAGGCCGGCGGGCAGATCCCGGACCTGCGGCGGATGGCGCTGATGCACCAGGACGAGATCGTCGCCGCGCTGGTGCCGGTGCGCGGGATCGGCCGCTGGACGGTGGAGATGATGCTGATGTTCCGCCTCGGCCGGCCCGACGTGCTGCCGGTGGACGACCTGGGCATCCGCAAGGGCGCGCAGAAGGTGGACCGGCTGGAGGCCATGCCCAGCCCGAAGGAACTGGCCGCGCGCGGCGAGAAGTGGGGCCCGTACCGGACCTACGCCAGCCTCTACCTGTGGAAGATCGCCGACCTGGCCAGCGAGGCCAAAGCGGCCACGCCGCGCTCGCAGGAGTGATCCCGCGAAGGGGGCGGATGCGTGCACTTCGGGGTCCGTGCCTCCTTCCACCGTCGTCCCCGCGCAGGCGGGGACCCAGCGCCTTGTTTGGTCGCTGTTGCCTTTAGCTGAGTCTGAGGGGTCAGAAGCTGCTGCCGAAGCGCCAGTGCCAAGGTTCGTAGACGATGCCGTGGCGGTTGCCGCGCGGGTAGCTTAGGGCGAAGCCGTGGTCGCCGGCGTGCGCCTGCAGCCAGGCGAAGGCCGGGGTGGCCTCGAACGACTCCTCCGCCGGCGGCTCGCCCGGGGTGCCGATGTCGAGGGCGTCGCCGCCATGGTGCTCGCTGTAGCCGGGCGCGGCGTTGACGGTGAGGATCTGTTCCAGCGCCTGTCCGCGCGCCCGCTTCCGTTCGAAGATGCCGAGCTGGTAGTCGTGGCTGCGGTAGCCGGAGATCGCGTCCAGGGCGACGCCATCGGCGGCGGCGGCGTGGCGCATGGCGCGCCAGGCGCGGGCAGCGCCGGCGGTCAGCCATAGGGGGCGGGCGAAGCGGTCGCGGCCGGCGTAGGCCAGCCATTCCGGTTCGGCCACCAGGGCCAGGCCGGTGCGTGCGGCGTAATCGTCCGCGTCCACGCCCAAAGCCAGCAGGCGTTCGTGCAGGCGGTGCAGCGGCAGCGCGGCGGCGACCGCCGGATTGCCGCGGACGCGCGCCGCGATGCCGGTATCGAGCGCGTCCAGCGCCGCGTCCAGCCCCGGTTCGCGCGCCAGTCGCGGCACCAGCGGCAGCAGGCCGTCGGCCAGGACGGCGGCGAGGTAGCGGCCGTCGCGCTTGCGGCGCAGCACCGTCTGGGAACGCGCCAGGGCGCGGGCATCGGCATTGCCGCGCGCACGCAGCAGGGTCGCGGGCCACAGTTCGATCTCGGCGGTGTTCAGCAGGCGAGCGTGCAGGGGAGCCGGTGGCGGGCGCATCGGTGCAGCTTAGCCACGGCCGCCGGGCGCGGCCAGTTCGCGCAGCCGCGCCAGCAGGGCGGCCGGGTCTGCAGGTTCCAGCAGCAGGTCGTGCCGGCCCGCGCCGGGCAGCCACAGCTTGCGCCGCCCGTCGACCACGGCGACGAAGGTGCGGCGGCGGTTGCGCAGCAGGAACCAGCCGCTGTGGAAGCCGGGGATCGAGAAGCCGTTGGTCTTCAGCGTCGGCCTGAGCTCGGTGCGATCGTCCAGGTCGACCACCCGCGCCTGCTCGAGCTTCAGCGCCGAGAGCGGCGTGCTGCAGCGGTAGAAGCTGGAACGCACCTCGAGCAGGTCCGGCGACAGCCGCAGCGACTGCCGGCGCATGAACCGCGCCATCACCCGCCACAGCACGGCGCACGCCAGCAGCGCGCCGGCGACGGCTGCGGCGGCGGTCAGCACCGGGCTGCCGTCGATCAGCGGCAGCGTCCTGCCGCGCGCCAGGGGCACGGCGACCGCGACCGCGCCGATGGCGAGCGGCAGCACGAAGGCGAGCAGGAACAGCCATGTGTCGGCCCGTGGGCCGGGCGGCGCGAGCTGCAGGCGCGGATCGGCGGTGGACGTCACGGCAGGGTTCCAGGGGACGCGGAAGGAGGCAGGGCGGACATGCCGCGGCCCGCCTCAGCGCAGCGCCACGGCCAGCCCGGCGGCGAGCGCCAGTGCCGACAGTGTCGCCAGGGCCGCGATGGTGCGCAGCGCACGCGCACCCCACCGGCGTTCGATCAGATGGACGACGTGCAGCATGGCGCTTCTCCTCAGCTGGGCCGCTTGAACACCAACAGCATCGGCGCCATCGGCACCGGCGCGACGATCTGCACCAGTTCCCAGCCCAGGCCGCCCTGGCGGTCGAGCTCGGCCTGCACCTGCTCCTGCTTGAAGCCGCCCATCAGGGTCGGCTTGACCTCCACCACCTGGTACTTCCAGCGCGTGTTCATCCGGTCGCCTCCGTGTCCTCGCCGGGCTTGGGCAGCCGGCCGGCCTTGCGCAGGGCGTCGCGCAGCACGTATTCGATCTGGGCGTTGAGGCTGCGCAGCTCGTCGTCGGCCCAGCGCTGCGCCGCGGCCAGGACCTCGGCATTGATGCGCAGCGGGTAGGCCTTCTTCTCCGCCATCGCGCTACGACTCCCCGCCGCCGCCGCCGCCGCCGCCGCGGCGCAGCTGCAGGACCATCGACACGATCAGGGCGTTGACCGCGACCAGCATCGCCACCACCACCGCGACCGTGCGCGCCTGTTCGCCCCCGGCCCAGTACAGGCCGGCCGCGCCGAGGAACAGGGCCAGGGCCAGCGCAGCCCAGCGCAGGGCCAGGCCGCGTGCCTGCGGGCCCGGCTGGCCGCGGGCGTACCAGCCGGCGATGCCCAGGGCGGGCAGTCCGGACAGGGCGACCATCAGCGGGACCAGGGCTTCCATCGCGCGCCCCCGCCTCAGTACAGCGAGCCGGCGTTGACGATCGGCTGGGTGCCGCGGTCGCCGCACAGCACCACCAGCAGGTTGCTGACCATCTGCGCCTTGCGCTCCTCGTCCAGCTGGACGACGTCGTTCTTCTGCAGCTCGGCCAGGGCCATCTCGACCATGCCCACGGCGCCGGCGACGATCCGGGTGCGCGCGGCGATCACCGCATTGGCCTGCTGCCTCTGCAGCATCGCCTGGGCGATCTCGGGGGCGTAGGCCAGGTGGCTGATGCGGGCCTCGATCACTTCCACGCCGGCGGTGCCCAGGCGTTCGGCGATCTGCGCCTGCAGGTGCTCGGAGATCTCCTGCGGATGGCCGCGCAGGGCGGTCTGGCCGTCGTCGTGCTGGTCGTAGGGGTAGCTGGAGGCCATCGCCCGCAGCGCCGCTTCGGACTGGATGTGGACGAAGCTCTCGTAGTCGTCGACGTTGAACACGGCCTCCGACGCATCCACCACCTGCCAGACGATCACCGCGGCGATCTCGATCGGGCTGCCGTCCAGGTCGTTGACCTTGAGCTTGCCGCTCTCGAAGTTGCGCACGCGCTGGCTGATCTTGCGCTTGGAGTAGAAGGGGTTGTTCCAGCGCAGGCCGGCCTCCCTGACCGTGCCGACGTACTTGCCGAACAGGCTCAGCACCGCGGCCTGGTTGGGCTGGATCGAGTACAGGCCGGTGACGGTGAACACCGCCAGCGCGACCAGCACCGCCGCGGAGATCAGCGGCAGGGCGCCTCCGCCCATGGGCGCGGCCCGCACGCCGGCGAAGAACAGCCAGGCGGCGACCGCGGCCGCGGCGATGACGCCGAGCAGGACGGGGATGCCGGGCAGGGATGCGAGGGCACGTTCTTTCATGGCGTCGTTCTCCGGTTGACGGTGAAAAGATATCAAATTGATATCAGTCGTCAAGAAGGGCTGTCGGCAGGGGGCACAGGGTCAAGCAGAGGCAGACAAAGGCGTCAGGTCTGGCCGGGTTCGGACTGAGCCGCGGCGAACCGGCCGTGTTGTGGCCGCTCGGGCGCACATCCGTGTGCGCACTCGCTACCGCGGACATCCATGTCCGCTGCCCCAACACAACCGGTTCGCCGCGTCTTCTGCGCGCTGGAAGTTCAGGACCTCTATCGAACCGTCGTCCCGGCGAATGCCGGGACCCAGTGCCTTGCCTCCCCGGTTCGCATTGCTCCTGCAAGGGGAGCAAAGACACTGGGTCCCGGCATTCGCCGGGACGACGGGTATGGGAAAGTGGAGCCAAGGCCTGAAGAGTGTTCCCCGCCACATGGTTTGTTAGACGGGACAAAGCGGGAAAAGCGGAATGAAAACGGGACAAAAAGGCCTGAAAAACAGGCGATTCAGGCGCATTTGAGGGGCGTGTCCCGCCGTGGGCGGGATGACACATGGTTTGCGCGACGCCGAGCGTGCCGGCGTGCGCCTGCCACATGGTTTGATCAGCGCGCCGGGGGCGCGTCGGCCGGGTCGGCGGCGGTCTGCAGGGCGTCCTCGAACGTCCGTAGGCGTGCCAGCAGGGCTTCCAGCTGGTCGGCGTCCAGGCTTTTCAGGCCGTGGGCGCCGGTCTCGGCCAGCGTCTGGTCCACGACGCGGCGCCAGCCCCACCTGTCGGCCAGGTGGGTGATCTCTCGGATCGCCTGCCGGCGCCGGAACGGATAGGCCGCCGCCAGGCGCGTGCGGGCCTCGAAACTGAGTTCAGGGACCGGCCCCCGCGCGAGCGCCGCGCGCAGTACCGCCCGCAAATCACCTACCAGCTGCCGCCTTTCCTCCACGTCCGCCCCCTGTGGCCGTCCTGAGCATGCCTTGGGCCAGGGGGATGACTTCCGCCTCCGCCAGGCCCTTCTCCAGCAGCTGGACCAGGATGGCTGTCGCCTCGCCGAAAGCGGCGGGGGCCAAGGCCACATCCGCCGCGTCCAGCTCCTCCTGGAGCAGCTGCGCGGCGATCTTCACGTTCTCCAGTTGCAGGGCGTGAGACGGCGTTGAGGGCTTGTCCTGCAAGGGCTTCGCTGGCTCAACGCCCGTGGCGAGCCATTCCAGGCTGCGGCCCGAAGCCATGCACAGCCGGGCCAACGCCATGAAAGGCGGCTCCGCGGTTCCCTTGACGTACTTGAGCAACTGGTCGGTGGAGCGACCAGCTATTTCTGACGCCTTTTGGCGCGACCCCAGAGCATCTATTACCGCCAAAAGGCGGCTTCCGAGTTCCGATTCAGAACTAGGAAGTTGGCTTCCTGCGGCTTCTGGAACTTCCGACATCAGAAAAAACCCTTTTTTAATCAGTATTTTGCGGAGATTCACCGCTGAATGGCGGTGCAAGGTGAACTCGGAAGCCGCTGATGGGCGAATTAGGTCGCCCAAAGGCGTTGACATGCCGCCTATTGGCGGTAATATCTGCTCCGTAGATACCGCCACCTTGTTTGCATCACGGAGCCGCCCTAGATGTCCCGAACCGCCAAGGTCCTCACGCCGGAACAGGTCAAGGAGCGCCTGCGACTGCAGGGCAAGACGACCACCCAGTGGGCGGCCGAACACGGCTTCACCCGGAACGAGGTGTACCGGGTGCTCAACGGGCAGGCCAAGGCCCACTACGGGAAGGCGCACGAGATCGCCGTGCTGCTGGGCCTGAAGCCCGGCAGCGAGGAGGAGCTGGCAAGCCGCCCGTCCGGGAAGGCTACCACCGGGGCCGCTACGCGCAATCTGCAGGCGAGGGCCGCGGCATGAATACCGCCTCCCTCTACCAGGCTGACAACGCCCAGCTGCTGGCCGAGAGCTGCCAGTGGATGCCGCCGCCGCCGCGGGACTGCGCTGCGCCGATCCTGGTTTACCCGCTGCCGCACGAGCTGCCGGAGTCGCCGGCGGTGGTGGGCGCTTGAACGCCGGTACCGCTCGCGCCCTGGTGCCGGGCGCCGACCCGATCCTGCGCTGCACGGCGGCGGTGGCGATGGCACGCGAGGCCAACCGCGACCTGGTCTATCACCTGTGCGCCCGCAACGCCCGGCTGGCGGTCGACGCCGCGCGGCGCCGGGCGGCCTACGTGGCCGTGGCGCGCGACAACTACAGCCTGGCCCGGGCCAACGGGTGGGGATTAGCCGGGAGCGGGCTTGCCCGCGCGTGCCCCGGGGTCGGACATGCCCTGAAAACCCCGGCATCGAGGGAGCGGGTCAACCGCGTTGCGGACCAGGTGCGCGGCGCTGCGCACCTGGGGACCTCCGCCCGTGCGACCTCGTCCGCGGCCGCAGGTGAGGGTGTCGGAGCATGACGCGCAGGCGACGTTCCGACGCCCTCACCGGCGACATGTTCGCGGTGCCGCGTCCGGCGGCGAAGGTGCCGGGCAGCATGAACTTCCGCGCCGTGGTCAGCGGCCGGATCAGCGACATGCTGGACGACGCACGCGCCGCCGGCCTGGACCGCTGGGAGGTGGCCGCGCAGGCCAGCCGCCTGTCCGGGCACGACGTGTCCAAGAACATGCTGGACGGCTACACCTCCGAGGCGCGCGACGCCTTCAACTGCCCGCTCTGGCTGGCGCCGGTCCTGGAGATCGTCTGCAGCAGCACCACGCTGGCCGAGTGGCATGGCGAGGTGGTGGGCGGGCAGCTGCTGCTGGGTGCGGCGACGATCGATGCCGAGATCGGCCGCCTGGAGCGCGAGCGGCACAACGCCGCCGATGCGATCCGCCAACTGAAAGAGCTGCGCCGGAGGGTGCCCTGATGGCTGACGGCAATCTCCCGCACCAGGAATCCTGGTACAGCCCTGCGGAGCTAGCCGGCATGCCCGGGCTGCCGGGTACCGAGCGCGCTGTGCGCGATATGGCTGCGCGCGAGCAGTGGGCACATCGTCCCCGGCAAGCGCGTGGTGGCGGGCGTGAGTACTCCCTCACCAGTCTACCCGTGACGACCCAGGCCGCCCTGCGCCGCGCCGAATCTCTGCGCGTGGCCAACGCCGCCTCCACCAGCAGCCACTACCAGGCCGGCGCCGCCCTGGCGCGCCGCCTGACCATCGGCGAGGCGGTCGATGGCCGCGTGATCCAGCGTGCCCGCGAGTCCGGCGCCGCCACCGCGGCCGGCCTGGCGGGTGCCGCCAAGGCGCGCATGGCCGCCAAGCTGGACGTGCTGGCCAGGCTGGCCGCCTACGCCGCCATCCGCAGCATCGGCCAGTGCGCCGCCCTGGAGGAGTTCTGTGCGGCCTACAACGCCGGCCGGATCGAAGTGGACCCGGACGTGCGCCAGTTCGCCGGCGTAACCCTGCACCCGACCACGCTGCGCCGGTGGAAGAAGCAGCTCAAGACCCAAGGCCCGGCCGCGCTGGCCGGCGACTATGGCAACCGTCGCGGCAGCGGCCAGCTGGACACCGATGAGGCGCTGCGCGACTTCGTCATCGGCCTGATCGCGGCCAAGCCGCATATCAGCGCCAAGCTGGTGTGCGAGGCACTGCAGGCGCGGTTCGCCGATCGGGCGCTGCCGGCAGAGCGCAGCGTCGCCCGCTGGCTGGCCCGCTGGAAGCAGGACCACGCCGAGGCGTACCTGGCCACGACCAACCCCGACGCCTGGAAGAACCGCCATATGGCGGCCTTTGGCAGCGCATCGGAGGGCATCACCCGCGCCTGCCAGCTGTGGATGATGGACAGCACCCCGGCCGACCTGCAGCTGGTCGATGGGCGCTACACCCTGATCGGCGTGATCGATGTGGCCTGGCGCGGCCTGCGCCTGCACGTGGTCAAGACCAGCAACGCCGAGGGCGTGAGCCAGCTCACCCGCCGCGCGATCCTGGAATGGGGCGTGCCCGAGGCCATCAAGATGGACAACGGCTCGGACTACGCCAGCCAGCGCTTCGCGCGGTTGCTGACCGGCCTGAACATCGAGCCGCGCTTCAGCGCCCCGTTCTCGCCCTGGGAAAAGCCCCACATCGAGCGTGCCTTCCGCACCTTCAGCCACTCGCTGCTGGAGCTGCTGCCGGGCTACACCGGCCACAACGTGGCCGAGGCCCAGGCCATCCGCGCCCGGGATTCGTTCGCGGACCGCCTGTTCCAGAAGAACGCGGTGGTGGAGATCAAGCTGACCGCGGCCGAGCTGCAGGAGTTTTGCGACCGCTGGTGCCAGGACTACTACGCCCATGAGCGTCACGACGGCCTGCAGGGGCAAACCCCGTTCGAACGCTTCGCCCAGCTGCGCGACGTGGTCCGCCGGATCGGCGACGTGCGCGCCCTGGATCTGCTCTTGGGCGAGGGGCATACCCGCACGGTCACCAAGAAGGGCCTGCGGATCGAGCGGCTGAACTACATCGCCCCGGAGCTGGCCACGGTGATCGGCCAGCAGGTGCTGGTGCGGATGGACGAGGCCGACATCGGTCGGGCCGTGGTCTACGCCGACGGGCTATTCCTGTGCGTGGCCGAGTGCCCCGAGGTGGCCGGCGTATCCCGCCGCGAGATCGCCATCGAGGCCAAGGCCAAGCAGGCCGCCGCCGTCCAGGAAGCCAAGGCGCAGATGCGCGCGGCCAAGCGCAAGGCCCAGGTGGGCGACATCGCCCGCGAGATCCTGGACCACAAGTCGCGCCAGCACGGGGCCCTGGCCGCGCTGCCGGCGCCGAACGTGGTCCACCTGACCCCGGCCCTGGAGGCGGCAAGCGAGGCTGCCGAGGCCCTGGATGCGGCGCAGGCGCGCCCCCTGGAGCCGTGGCAGACCCCGACCACCCTGGACCACCTGGCCGAGCTGCGCGACGTGCGCCGCGCCGAGCAAGCCCAGGACGAGACCGCCGAGCAGCGCTTCCGCCGCGCCCTGGATCTGCTGATGAAGCCGGAGGCCGAGCGCAACGACTTCGACCGGCAGTACCTGCGCAACCACTGCAACTCGCCCGAGTTCCGGGGCCGATGGGCTCTGTTCGAGGACTTCGGCGTGTCCGCCTTCCAGCTTCCAGACGCATACGCCGCCCTGCTGCCCGATGGCGCGGCGTTCGACCGTCTCCACCGGGCTCAACAAGGGGAATAACCATGCGTTCCAGGATCGTCCCGATCTCCAACGTCGCCCGCCTGTCCGAAGCGGGTGACGCGCTGCTCAACCGCGCACCGGGCATGCCCGGTATGGGCCTGGTCTACGGCCCGAGCGGCTATGGCAAGACCACTGCGGTGGCCTGGCTGGCCACTCGCCAGCACGGCGTGTTCGTGCGCGCCCTGGCCACTACCACGCCCAGCTCCCTGGTGGAGAGCATCTGCAAGGAGCTGGGCATCGCCCGGCGGCAGTCGATCGTGGCGACCATCGAGGTGATCGTCGAGCGGCTGGCCGAGACCAACCGGCCGTTGTTCGTGGACGAGTCCGACTACATCACCGGCAGCACGCGCCTGGTCGAGACCCTGCGCGACATCCACGACCTGGCCAGCGTGCCGGTGATCCTGATCGGCATGCAGCACCTGCGCCGCGCGGTCAGCACGCGCGAGCAGCTGGCCGGTCGCATCGCCCAGTGGGTGGAGTTCCAGGAGTCCAGCCTGGACGACGCCCGCGTATTGGCACGCGAGCTGTGCGAAGTGGATGTTGCCGACGAGCTGGTGCAGCGGCTGCACACTGCCGCCCATGGCGCTGTGCGGCTGATCGTGGTCGGGCTTGGCCGCATCGAGCACGTCGCCCGATCGCGCGGCCTGTCCAAGGTCTCCGCGGCCGACTGGCCCAAGAGCCTGGACTTCTTCATGGGCACCGCGCCGCAGGTGCCGGCCCGCAAGTTGGCGGTCGCCTGATGACGCCCGCCCTGAGCCGCAGCCGGCGGTTGTCCCAATCCCTGCTCAAGCGGGAGGGCGACCAGGGCGTGCAGGCACGGCTGTGGTACGCGATGCGCGTGCTGCGCAGCTTCACCCCTAGCGAGCTGATGGCCGTGGCCGAGGTGGAGAGCCGCAGGAACACCCGCAACTACTGCCAGCGCCTGGCCCGCGCCGGGTTTCTGGCCGCGATACCCGCGCCTCGCCGCCTGCAACAGGAAACCACCTTCCGCCTGGTGCGGAACACCGGCCCCAAGTGTCCCGGCGTGCTGCTCGCGCGCGGCGTGGTCTGGGATCACAACACCAACCAGGAATACCCGATCAAATGACCATCCCCGAATCCGATTGGCTGGAGGTGCTACGCGCCGCGTGCGCGGCGCCCAACAGCTCCCAGCGCAAGGTGGCCGAGCGCCTGGGCTACAGCACCTCGGTGATCAGCCAGGTGCTGGGCGGCAAGTACGCCGGCGACCTCAAGGCCGTACAGGCCAAGGTGGAGGGCGCCTTCATGGGCGTGACCGTCAACTGCCCGGTCGTAGGCGAGCTGCCGCGCAACCGGTGCCTGGAATACCAGCGCCAGGCCTTCGCTGCGACCAACCACCTGCGCGTGCAGCTCTCGCGCAGCTGCCCCGAGTGCAAGCACAACCGGCACCAGGCCCGGCAGACGGAGGTCCGCTGATGCGCTCCCACGCCCATTCCCTGGTGCCGCGGGTGACCGCGGACCTGATCACCGCCGCGGCCGAGCTGGCGCAGATCGACCGCATGCCGATCCGGGCGCGCTGCCGCCTGGTGCAACTGATCGCCGAGGGCTCGGCCGTCGTGGACTACCTCACTGTGGGCGAACTGATCCAGCTGGCCCGGCAGGCCCGGCGCGAGCCGGAGACGAGCGGGGTGGCGGCATGAGCATCCTCGCTGCGCCAAGCATCGCCCAGGTCACCAACGCGGTGGCCACCGTGGTGACCTCCGTCGTGGAAGACCCTGCGTACCCCACGGCGAAGCGCCTGCGCTTCCTGCTGCAGGTGCGGCGCCACGTCGACCAGCTGATCGAGCAGCACTACCCCGGCGCCTCGGCCGCCGCCCAGGCGGTCACGCCGCCGGAGGTGCGTTGATGGCCACCGCCAGCACCCAGGCGAGTTCCACCGAGATGCAGCGCCGCCGCATCCGCCACGCCATGCGCGTGGCCCGGCTGCCGCTGGCGCACATCACCGAACTGCACACCCCGGCCCTGCAACGGGCCGGCATCCGTGCCGAGTACGGCACGCCCCTCACGCGCCTGCTGCGTGGCATCGGCTACTCCGCCGCCGCCCGCCTGCTGGACGCCCTTCGCACCGCCACTGCCCAGGAGGCGCCCCATGCCCGGCCTGAATAACCCCGCTTCCGCCCGCTTCAACGGCCTGTTGAAGGCCGCCATGGGCGCCTTGCACCTGCTGGACGAGCGCGGCTTGTGCGTGCGCGACATCCGCCTGAGCGGCTCGCGTCCGGTGTTCGAGATCGACCCGCCGCCGGCTGGGGGCTTCCTGCGCGGTGCGATGCGCCGCCGGGAGACCTTCAACGGCGTGACGCGGATGGTGATGGCCACGGCATTCCACGACTGTCAGGTGGAGTGGGAGATCACTGAGCACCACCAGCCGGCCCGACCGGCGGGGGTGGCCCGTGGCTAAGGCCAACATCAACGATGCCATCCGCGACATTCTGGCCGCAGCCGATGATTCTCTGCAGGTCCGGCAGGTCTGCGAGGCGCTGCGCGCGCAGGGAATCAAGATCACGGAGGCCGTCGTTCGCGCATACCTGGTCGAACGGGCGACTGCCGGCGAGTACATCCGGGGGGAGATCGACGGCCAGGTCGTCTACACGGTCAGCCCGGGCTGGACGCCCAATCGTGGCTGTACGCCTATGGAGGCCGTGGTCAGAGGCGCCTTGGAAGTGCTGGCCAGTGCCCAGCACCCGCTCTCCACCGCAGCCCTGAAGGAGGCGATCCTGAAAATGGGGAGCGTCTCTGAAGTCGATCAGCAGGCGCTTGCGAATGGCCTGAACTACCGGCTCAAGAGAGGGCAGGACCAGCTCGTGCGCGTGCGAGTTGGCAAGGAAAGCCACTGGTCACTCGCGGGCACCAAGCCCTTCACCGCGCCGCCGGCGGCCGACAGCGCCGCTCCCACGGACGATGCTGCTGCGCCTCCCCCCGCAGCCGAGCAGGCCGCGTCGTCGCCGGCGGCGGGTGCGGGGGATGAGCTGGGCGCTTGGGAGCCGGCGCCCGACACGGACCCGCGCGTGGCCCCGGCACCGGTCCAGGTGGCCCCCTCGCCCCCGGTGGCTGACCGCTTCGCCCTGCGCGACCGGCTGACCGCGATCGCCGGCGACACCCAGGACGCCCTGGAGGACGCCTGCAGGGCCGAACTGCCCCACGCGCTGCTGCTGCACCTGGTGGCGGCCAACAGCGCCGCGCACCGGGCGCTGCTGGCGATCGGGCGCTGAGCGATGCCCCGGCGTCGCCTTCCCGAGGTCAACCACGCGGAATCGCACCTGGAGCTGCACGTGCGGTTCGCGCTATGGGCCGAAGGACTCGGCCACGTGCCGACGCCGGAGGAGATCGCCGCGCACTTCGGCACCTCCTACTCGCACTCCTACCGCTGGCGAAACGCCTACTGCGACGCCAAGGGCATCGAGCGCCCCGCACCCCGAAGGGACTTCACGCCTGCCTGGCCCAAGGGCCTCAGACCCGCGAGACGTTCACGCCGAGCCGGCGGCAACCGGTCAGGCACCACCGACACCCGACCAGAGAAATCCGACCTATGAGTACTACCGAACCCGACACCATCCCGCCCGGCTACCGCAAGGACCGCAACGGCCGTCTCATCCCCGAGCAGCAGATCCGGGCCGTAGACCTGGAGCGCGACGCCCTGGTCGTGGACGTAGTCGGCAAGGCCAAGGGTCTGCGCGAGCAGCTGGCGGCCTTCAAGCGCGAGGTCTTCGACAACATCACCGCCCTGGTCCAGCTGAGCGCCGAGCAGTACAAGGCGCGCGTGGGCGGCAACAAGGGCAACGTGACCCTGTTCTCCTTCGACGGCCAGTACAAGGTCATCCGGGCCATCCAGGAGAGCCTGGCGTTCGATGAGCGCCTGCAGGCCGCCAAGGCGCTCATCGATGAGTGCCTGGACGAGTGGACCGAGGGCAGCCGCAGCGAGCTGGTGGCACTGATCAACAGCGCCTTCCGGGTGGACCAGGACGGCAACATCAAAACCGCCCAGGTGCTGACCCTGCGCAACCTCAGCATCGAGGACGACCGCTGGCAGCGGGCCATGGCCGCGATCAGCGACGCCCTGACCGTGGTCGGCAGCAAGACCTACGTCCGCATCTACGAGCGCGACGCGAACGGCCTCTACCAGCCGATCAGCCTCGACCTGGCGGTGGTGTGATGGGCGCCCTGACCACCGGCCAACACGACCTGCTCAAGGCCCTCAACCTGCTGTCCCTGTCCCTGGTGCTGGCTGACCGCACCGTGCGCTCGGATATCGAGCTGTACGCCGCGTGTGCCGGCACTGAAGAGGACGGCCATCCGATCTACGACACCCGCCGCCTGGCCGAGGACGGCCCTGAGGAAGAAGACCTGCTGCGGGTGCAGTGGGCCATGGCCTACATCGACGCCCGGGGCGACGTGTTCCCCTGGCGGATGAAGCGCTACATCGACGCCCCGTACCTGGTGCGGTTCGAGGACAGGGAGCCGGGCTGATGGCCGCCATCCGCGACCCGCGACGCCAGCAGCTCGCGCGCATCCACCAGGCCAAGAAGCAGCTGGCGCTGGATGAGGACACCTACCGCGCCCTGCTGACGAGGGTCACCGGCAAGGCGTCCTCGGCGGACATGACCACCGCCCAGCGCAACGCGGTGATCGCCGAGCTGGTGCGGCTGGGCTTCAAGGAGGCCCAGGCCAGGCCGGCGCGCACGTGGAAGGGCAAGCCGAAGAACGTGGATCAGGTGCCCATGCTGGGCAAGGTCGAGGCGCTTCTGGCCGACGCCAAGCGGCCCTGGGCCTACGCCCACAACACCGCCCGGCAGATGTTCAAGGTGGCGCGGGTCGAGTGGCTGGACAGCGACCAGCTGCACAAGCTGGTCGCTGCGCTGCAGATCGACTCGCAGCGTCAGAGGCGCCGAAGTTCGTCCTCAATGGAGACTTGAGCATCATGGATATCTCGCATGATCTCGGATGGCTGTCTTTCAAGGGCGTGAAGTCGGAGCGTGGGAAGTTTGGAAAGGAATTCCGAGCTCTGAACGATTGTTCTGAGGCTATCGACAACGTGATAGTGAACGCTCGCGGCCTCCACGCCCGCCGAGAAATAGGCGTCACGAAGCTTTTCAAATTGGTCCAGGCACACCGCAGCCATGCTTCTAAGAACGTGGAGCTCGGCCAAGAAGTCTTCCACACAGATGTCGATAGAGGCTGCTCTACCTTCCAGCGAAGCGCGCTGCAGCGAGAGCAATGCTCGATAGGCGGTGTTGATGCGAGGAATCACCATGTCAACAGCATGTCCGGCAAGCACGCGGATGGTGTTGCGACGATTTCTCTCCTCACGTTGGCTGATCAGAACCGCGCCGGCGATAGCCAAGAGCGCACCCAGTGCAGCGCCAATGATGTCGGAGGCTTCAGGCCGGAGAGAGAAGCCCACCAACGGAGCGCAGACCGTGATTCCTGCTACTACCCCGAGCAAGAAGGAGAACGCCAGCGCAACGCGTTCGGAAAGCCAACCGAACACCTTCTGATGGAATCGATTCATCGAAATCCCCCCGTGTGTAGATCAATCGTACTGGGGGGCTCCTGATGCGCGCCACCTGCCCCGACTGCGGCGCCCAGGCCCACCTGTCGGCCTTCTTCGTGGAGGACGACGGCAAGCGCCTGGCCGCGCTGCTGGCCGAGATGCAGCCGGAGCTGGGCCGGGCGGTGATCGCCTATCTGGGGCTGTTCAAGCCGCCGAAGAACGCCCTTCGACTGTCCCGCGCGGTGAAGCTGGTGCAGGAGCTGGCGGCCCTGGTAGCCACCGGCGACGTTTGCAAGGACGAGCGCACCGGTGTGCGCCGACCGGCCACGCCGACCACCTGGGCGATCGGCATCGAGACCATGCTGGCACAGCGTGCCGCGCTGTCGCTGCCGCTGGAGTCGCACGGCTACCTGCGGGCGGTGGTGTACGGCCTGGCCGACAAGGCCGACGCTGCGGCCGAGCGCCAGCGCGAGGAGAGCGCCAGGGCGGGCCGGCACCTGACCAGCCCGGTCGCAACCACGCCGGCGCCCGGCAACAGCCCCTACGAGAACCACATGCGGTGGATCAAGCAGACCGAGGACGCGGGCGGTTTCACCGCGGCCGAGGCCGAGGAAGAGCGCCGCAAGACCCGCGAGCGCTACGGGGTGACCGAATGAGCGAACAGCCCGACCTGCTGCCCGATGCCCCGATCGACCCGACCGGCCTGCTGCAGGCCGACCTGGATGCGGTGCCGGCCGGCCGCTGGCCCGAGTTCCTGGTGCGCCTGGTCGAAGTCCAGGAGGCCGTCTTCGTGCGCCTGGGCCACGACAAGCCCGAGGCGTTCCGCCTGGCACGTGCCGCCGTGCTGGCCATGTCCAGCTACTTCGGCGGGCGGCAGTGGTACATGCCGCAGGGCGATGCCCTCCAGGCGGCCCTGCGCGATGCCGAGATCTACCGCCGGGCGCACCGCGGTAACATCCTCACGCTCGCCAGCGAGTACGGGCTGACCGAGCGGCACATCTGGCGGATCTGCCGCCAGCAACGGAAGCTGCACCTGGACAAGATCCAAGGGCGCCTGTTCGAGGACATGGAGGGGGAATGAAGACCTGGGTGATCGTCGCCGTTACAGCCATTGTTGGTGGCGTGGCGCTACTGGGGGCATGGAAAGGCGGTGACTGGTGGGAAATCCGTCAAGCAAAGAAGATCGCAACTGAGCAGCTCATCGACCCTTCATCCGCACAGTTCCGCAACATGCTGGTCGGTGATGGGGTGGTCTGCGGTGAGGTGAACGGGAAGAATCGATTCGGGGCATATGTTGGATTCAAGCCCTTCCTGGTATCCCAAGGCCAGCATTTGCGGTTCGCGCCGGACGAGGACGCGCATCCCTTCGACAAGGCGTCCTGGCTGGGTGGGTTTCTGAACTGCAGAGGCATTCGCCGGGACCAGTGACCCGCACCTCAAGCCCCGCTCCGGCGGGGCTTCTTCTTTCCGGGCAATGACGCGCGTCATTCCCACCCGCTTCACGCGCACGCGCAACCTGACCAGGCAACGGGGCCAAGCCCCGCCTTCCGCCGGCACTGCCGGCCCGCCTACAGGGAACCGCTATGCGCGACCGCTTCCTCCGCCTGGCGACGTCGGTGACGTCGCTGCTCGACCGCATCGGCTACATGTGGCTCTGGCTGCTGGTCAGCCTGCTGCTGCTCATGCTGGTGGCGCCGATCAACCCCGTGCTGCTGGCCAGCTATACCTGGGCCGCCAGCAAGATGCTCATGGCCGGCGCCGTCGGCTACGGCGTGGACTGGGCCGCTTTTCGCGGCGGTGACCCGCGCTACCTGCAGGGCATCGAGCAGTCGATGGCCCAGAGCCGCCGCGGCATCCTGATCGCCGCCGCCATGATCGCCGCGGGGCTGATCGGATGAGCCGGCGCAGCCCTTCCGTGCACTGGTTCGGCCTGGCCTTTCTGCTGACCATCCTGGTCGCAGCGCTCTACAGCTGCGCCGCGGCGCCGGCCGCCGCGGCCGAGTCCACCGCCGTCCGGATCGCACCGGCGTCGGCGCTGTACCGCCACCGCGTGGAGCAGGCAGCCTCGCGGGCCTGGGGCGTGGAGGCTTCCAGCGCCCGCCTGGCCGCGCAACTGCACCAGGAATCGGCGTTTCGCCCCAACGCCAAGAGCGCGGCCGGCGCCCAGGGCATGGCCCAGTTCATGCCGTCGACGGCGCGCTGGATCGCCACGGTGTTTCCGGAGGAACTGGCCGGCTTCGATCCCTGGAACGCCCAGCAGGCCATCATGGCCGCCGCCCTGTACGACCGCTGGCTGTACGACCGGGTCACTCCCTGGCGCGGCCGCCCGATGAGCAATTGCAGCCGCTGGGCCTTTGCCCTGCGCGGCTACAACGGCGGCGAGGGCTGGCTCACGCGGGAGCGTCGCGCCGCCCAGGCGGCCGGCGCCGATCCCAACGACTGGAACGAGGTGGCGCGCTACCGCGTGCGGGCAGGCTGGGCGCACAAGGAGAACACCGCCTATCCGCGCCGCATCCTGCTGGTGCTGGAACCGGCCTACCTGGCCGCGGGCTGGTCGGGGGCGCGCACGTGCTGACCGATACCGCACTCGCGCCGGCCAAGGCGCAGCTGCTGCCCTGGGTACTGGGCGGGATCGTGCTGGCGATCCTCGCCGCGGCCGGTGCCGGGCTGTGGGCCGGCAACCGCTGGGCCGCCGGCCAGCACGCGATCGAGGAAAGCCGCGAGCTGCGCGCGACCGCCCAACAGCAGGCCACCCGGATCACCGAACTGCGCGAGCTGGCCACCGACGCGACGCTGGCCTACGACCAGGCCGCCCAGCGCCTGGACCTGATCACCGAACAGCTGGAGAAGGACCGTGAATCGAATCGAGCGCATCGCGAGGCGATGCGGGCGGACCTGGCGCGCCTGCTGGCCGCGCGCCCTGATCTGCGCGATGGCCGTGCTGGCGATGACGTCCTGCAGCACTGGAACCGCAGCAACGCAGGGCAACCCACCGCCGGCGCCGCCGCCGCCGATAGCGCCGAGCCTGCTGCAGCCGTGCCCGACGCTGCCGGCGGCACCGGACGATCGCTGGGGAACCCTGCTGGAGAACCACGACCAGGTGGCCGGGCTGTACCACGACTGCAGGAGCGGCAAGACGGCGCTGATCGCGGCGGCGCGGGAGTGGTCGGAGACGGCGTGGGCCTGGTACTGCCAGGCGGTGACCGCGGCCGGGGTGAAGGCTGATGGCTGCCCGCGGCGGACCGTCCGTGCCGACCCGCGACCTGGTGCGTCTCCGTGACGACTACGAGCGGATGGCCCGCCAGGCGAGCGAGGCCGCGCGAACCGCGGACGCGGCGCGCCGGCCAGGGCTGCGAGCGCAGGCGCGCGAGCGCAGCGCCATCGCGTCCGACCTGAACGACCTGATCGAGGGAAGGGACCACCCCAGTGCACGACGCAGCTGACAAGGCGGCAGAGGACGAGGAGCGCGCGATGCAGCTGTTCGAGGAGGGATTGAGGGCCCGTCGTAGGCCGATCGACGCCGGATCGATCCAGGTCATCCAGTGCCTGGACTGCGGCGACGACGTGTCGGTGGAGCGGCAGCTGGCCGTGCCCCGTACCCGGCGCTGTACGCGCTGCGCGGCCGAGGTGGAACGCCGATGAACAGCCTGCTGGTCGATCCGTTCTACCAGGTGGCCCTGATCGCGCTGCTGGCCATCGCCCTGGTGCTCGTGGGCGTGGCCATCGGCGGCCTGCTGATCCTGTGGTGGCGTCACGTGGGCCTGGTCGGCCGGGTGACCCGCCTGGAGACGCGCAGCGAGTCCGCCCTGACCCGCGAAGAGCTGCATGCGCTGCAGGAACGCATGTCCGCGGTGGAGACCGAGGCGCGGGCGACGAACCGGCTGGTCCAGACGATGCACGAGTTCCTGTTGGAGAAGGACTGATGAGCAAGACCTACAACGATCACCTGCGGGAGGAGCGCCGACTGGTGCTGCTGCGCCTGCTCGCCGAGCAGGCGGGGTACCGCGCCAACAGCTCCACGCTGCACGCCGGCCTGTCGTTCCTGGCCATTCCGGGCAGCCGCGACGACGTGAACACCGACCTGGCCTGGCTCAAGGACCAGGGCTACGTGGAGATGACCACTGCGCTGGAAGGCGTGCACGTGGTCACCCTGAGCATCCGCGGCCATGACGTGGCCACCGGCCAAGCCATCGTACCCGGCGTGCGCCGGCCCGGCCCGAAGTAAGCCGCCATGGCCACGGGCAAGCGCCAGCGCAAGGGCAAGGTCCACCGCGCGCCTTACCGGGCGCGGCTGGAGGCCCTGCTGCGCGAAGGTCGGCACACCCTGGACGAGATGGTGGCGATCATCCGCGCCGAGTTCCCGGGCGAGGACGTGAGCCGCAGCGGCGTCCACCGTTACGAGCAGGGCATCCGCGACTTCACCGAGCGGATGCACGAGCTGGAGACCTCCGCCCGGGTGATCGCCGAGAAGTACGGCCGGAACGCCGGCGACGACAGCGGCACCCTGCTGGCCAACGCCATGGTGGTGCTGGCCACCGACACCGTGCTCAACCTGAGCGCGCGGGGCAATGCCGACCTGGACGAGGTGCGCAAGGCCAGCCAGATCGCCAAGAACGCCAACGAGGGCAAGCGGGTCAGCCTGGCGGTGCGCCGGCAGATCGAGGCCGAGGCGCGCGAGCAGCTGCAGCGCGAGCAGGCCATGGCCCTGGACAGTGTGGTCAAGTCCGGCGGCCTGTCCGCCGACGCGGCCGAGGACATCCGCAAGAAGATCCTGGGGATCGGGTGATGAGCGCCGACCTGCTGCGGGCCGAGCTGCCCAAGGCCACCGCCGCCACGATCAACACCGCCACCGACGCGGTGTTGTTGCCCTACCAGGCCGCCTGGATCGCCGACGACAGCGACCTGAAGGTTGCCGAGAAGAGCCGCCGTATCGGCCTGACCTGGGCCGAGGCCTCGGACAACGTGCTGATCGCCGCCAAGGCCAAGCAGGCCGGCGGGATGAACGTGTACTACATCGGCTACAACATGGACATGGCCATCGAGTACATCGAGGCCTGCGCCATGTGGGCCAAGATCTTCAACGAGGTCGCCGGGGAGATCGAGGAAGGCGAAGAGGTCTTCAAAGACGGCGACGACGAGAAGGCGATCAAGACCTACACCATCCGCTTCGCCAGCGGCTTCCGCATCGTGGCCTTGTCCTCCCGCCCGGCCAACCTGCGCGGCAAGCAGGGCGTGGTGGTGATCGATGAGGCCGCGTTCCACGGCGCCCTGGACGAATTGCTCAAGGCGGCGCTGGCGCTGCTGATCTGGGGTGGCAAGGTACGGGTGATCAGCACCCACGATGGCGATCAGAACGCCTTCAACGAGCTGGTGAACGAGATCCGGAGCGGCGACCGCAAGGGCCGCGTCCACCGCATCACGTTCAAGGAGGCCATCGAGCAGGGGCTGTTCGGCCGCGTGTGCATGCGCAAGGGCGTGCCTTGGGATGCCGACGCCCAGGCTAAGTGGATCTCGGACGTGTATGCCTTCTACGGTGCGGCCGCGGAGGAAGAGCTGGACGTGGTGCCCTCCCAGGGCACGGGCGCCTGGCTGACCACCGCCCTGGTCGAGGCGCGCATGTACGACGCGCCGGTGCTGCGCTACACCTGCCCCAAGGGGTTCGAGCAGCTGCCCGACGGCGAGCGCTGGCGCCAGGTGCAGGAGTGGCTGGACTCCGAAGTAGCCCCGCGCCTGGCCGCGCTGGACCCGGACCTGACCAGCGTGTATGGCCAGGACTTCGGCCGCACCGGCGACCTGAGCGTGATGGTACCGGCGCAGATCGAGCAGAACCTGCGGCGCAAGGTGCCCTTCGTCCTGGAGCTGCGGAACATGCCGCACCGCCAGCAGGAGCAGGTGGCGAAGTTCGTCATCAAGCGCCTGCCGCGGTTCGTCAAAGGCGCGCTCGATGCTCGCGGCAACGGCCACGCGCTGGCTGAGTTCCTGGCTCAGGAGTTCGGCTATTCGCGCATCGAGCTGGTGATGGCAACCGAGGGCTGGTACCGCGAGCACATGCCGCCGCTTAAGAAGGCGTTCGAGGACGCGACCATCGCGCTGCCGCGCGACAAGGACGTTCTGACCGACCTGCGCGCGGTGAAGGTGATCAAGGGCGTGGCCCGGGTGCCTGACCGCACCGTGGGCAAGGACGGCGGCCAGCGCCACGGCGACGCGGCCATCGCTGTGGCGC
Organism: Pseudoxanthomonas jiangsuensis; assembly: GCF_010093185.1. Lineage (GTDB taxonomy): Bacteria > Pseudomonadota > Gammaproteobacteria > Xanthomonadales > Xanthomonadaceae > Pseudoxanthomonas > Pseudoxanthomonas jiangsuensis. The sequence continues at coordinate 25,723 of NZ_PDWL01000025.1, forward strand.
TCATGTACTACGCCAGCCGCTTCCCCGGCGCGGAGATCGAGTGGACCGCGCTGCCCCGCGCCAGCCGCGGCTTCGACCACGAGACCGACATCGACAACGACTTCAGCATTCCGGAACAGCAGGCATGGTGACCTCCCGCATCCTCGGCCCCGACGGCCAGCCCATCCGCCTGGCGGACATCGCCGAGCCGCAGACCAGCCAGCTGGGGTTCCTGCACCAGGAGTTCCAGACCCACCCGGCGCGCGGGCTGACGCCCTCCAAGCTCAACAGCATCCTGATCGGCGCCGAGCAGGGCGACGTGATCGCCCAGTACGAGCTGTTCGAGGACATGGAGGAACGCGACGGGCACATCCTGTCGGAGATGACCAAGCGCCGCCGGGTGGTCTCGGGCCTGACCTGGGACGTGGTGCCGCCGGAGGACGCCACCGCGGCCGAGAAGGAAGAGGCCGCGCGCCTGCGCCAGCTGCTCAATGCGATCGAGGACCTGGACGGCATCCTGTTCGACACCACCGACGCGATCGGCAAGGGCTTCAGCTGCCAGGAGATCGAGTGGCAGCGCACGGACGGCAGCTGGCTGCCCAAGTCGATCGAGCACCGGCCGCAGTCCTGGTTCCGGCTGCACCGCGGCTACCGGCAGGAAATCCGCCTGCGGGACAACTCGCCCGAGGGCGCGGTGCTGCGCCCGCTCAACTGGATCACGCACACCCACAAGGCCCGCAGCGGCTACGTGGAGCGGGCCAACATCTTCCGCGCCCTGGTGTGGCCGTACCTGTTCAAGAACTACTCGGTCGGCGACCTGGCCGAGTTCCTGGAGATCTACGGCATCCCGCTGCGCATCGGCAAATACCAGCCCGGCGCCAGCGACAAGGAGAAGACCACCCTGCTGCGCGCCCTGATGCAGGTGGGACGCAACGCGGCCGGCATCATCCCGGACGGAATGAGCCTGGACTTCCACGATGCCGCCGATGGCGATCCGGCTGCGTTCCAGCTGATGATCGACTGGTGCGAGCGCACCGTGTCCAAGGTGATCCTGGGCGCCACCCTGACCAGCCAGGCCGACCGGGGCAGCAACACCAACGCCCTGGGCAACGTCCACAACGAGGTCCGCAAGGATCTGCGCGACGCCGACGCCAAGCAGGTGGCCGCCACGCTGAGCCGCGACCTGGTCTACCCGATCGCGGTCCTCAACGGCATGGCGCGCAACGGCTACGGCCGCTGCCCGCGCCTGGTGCTGGACACGGCAGAGACGCAGGACGTGAAGTCGTTCGCCGAGTCGCTGCCGGTCCTGGCCAAGGCCGGCATGCGGATCGGCGTGGAGTGGGCGCACAAGGAGCTGGGCATCCCGATGGCCGAGGAAGGCGCGCCGGTCCTGCAGGTGACCGAGGCGGCGGTGGCGCCGCCTCCGGCTCCGACCGAAGTGGCCGCCGCCACCGCCCGCATCGCGGCCGCCGCCGCCCAGGTGCGCCCCCGCGACCGCGAGGACCAGCTGGTGGCGCTGCTGGCCGACACGGCCAATCCGGTCGTCTTGGAGTGGGTAGACCAGGTGCAGGCCCTGGTCGATGGCGCCGGCTCCTTGGAGGAACTGCGCGAGGGCCTGCTGCAGCTGCTGCCGGAGCTGGACGCCGGCCGGTTCGCCCAGGTGATGCAGCACGCCCTGGCGATCGCCGGCGCCGCCGGCATGCTCGATGCCCTGGACGAGAGCCGTGCCTGAGATCCGCGGCAACTTCGGTTCGCTGCCGGAGGCCGAGCGCTACTTCCGCGGCAAGGTCAACCTGCCGACCCGCGCGTGGGACGACCTGTGGCAGGGCCAGCACGCTCGCGCCTTCGTCGTCGCCGGCGCCACGCGCGATGCCCTGCTGACCGACCTGCGCGAGGCGGTGGACGCGGCGATCAGCAAGGGCGAGACCCTCGAGGATTTCCGCAAGCGCTTCCGCGAGATCGTGGCGCGCAACGACTGGACCGGCTGGACCGGCGAAGGCACGCCCGGCGGCGAGGCCTGGCGCACCGCGGTCATCTACCACACCAACCTGCGCACCTCGTACATGGCCGGGCGCTGGGAAACGCTCAAGCGCTTCCCGTACCTGAAGTACAAGCACAACACCGTCCGCAACCCGCGCGAAGCGCACAAGGCCTGGGACGGGCTGGTGATCGCCAGCGACGATCCCTGGTGGGAGACGCACTATCCGCCCAACGGCTGGGGTTGCCGCTGCAGCGTGGTCGGTGTCTCGGCCGCCAGGCTGCGGGCCGACGGCAAAACGCCCGACGCGGCGCCGCCGGCGATCGAGGGCGACCCGCCGCCGGAGTGGGCCTACCACGTGGGCCATGCGGCCAGCGGCCAGCACATCGCCGATGCGGCGCTGGCCAAGGACACGGCGACGAAGTGGACCGAGATCCCGGGGCGGACCGCGGCCGACTACGGCCGGCCGGCGCAGCTGCCGCTCGATGCCGCCGCGGCCGCGCCGCTGGCCCGCGCCGTGCGCGACCCGGCCGAGCTGCGGGCCGCCTGGCAGCGGCTGTACGGCAAGGCCACGACCCTGCGCGATCCGTCCGGCGCCCAGGTGCAGCTCACCGACCAGGTGATCGAGCACTGGCTGGAGAAGCCCGGCCGCCTGGACGGGCGCGAGCGGTACCTGCCGCTGCTGGCCGAGACGATCGAGAAGCCGTTCGAGATCTGGGCCAACTTCGCCCGCAACGAGGCCGGCCAGCTCGGGCTGCGCCGCTACTACGTCAAGCGGGTGGAAGTGGTCGAGGACGACAAGCGCCTGGCGCTGACGATGATCGCCGAGGTGCTGCCAGGTGGCGTGTGGGGATCGTTCGATTTCTTCCGCGGCGCCCGGCCCCAGGCGCGATCGCGGCAGGGCGTGCTGGTGTGGGGGCGGCCGGAGTGAGGAGCCTTTGCCTGCAGGCGCGCCAACACGCCCTGCGGCGATCCCTGGGGAGCATCGGGTGGTGGCCCGCTTCCTGGGATGATTGCGGCGAGGCCGCTACACCGGGGGCGGCTGGTCCCCGGCCCGTGATGCGAGGTTAGCATGGCCGACGAACCCCTGATCCTCCACGTCGATGCCGACCAGGCGCTGCGCTGGTTCGGCCGCCTGCAGGCGCGCAGCGCCGATCTGTCCGGCCTGATGGCCGACATCGGCGAATACGAGACCGAGGCGACGCAGGCCCGCTTCGACACCGGCATCGGCCCGGACGGCGTGGCCTGGGAACCGCTGGCCGACGGCAGCGGCCGCACCCCGCTCAACGACACCCGGCGCACGCGCGACGGCATCCACCCGCTCTCCGGGGTGGACTGGGTAGAGATCCGCGCCGACGCCAAGCAGGCCCGCTGGCACCAGGAAGGCACCGACCCCTACGAGATCCACGCCAAGCCGGGCAAGGCCCTGTCGTGGCCCGGCATGCGTACCCGGACCAATGCTGCCGGCGCCGAAGTGCCGGGGTACGTCAAGAAGGTCAACCACCCGGGCCTGCCGGCGCGCCCCTTCATGGGCCTGAGCCAGGCGGACGGCGAAGCCATCGAGCGCCTGGCCGTGGCCTGGCTGGAGCTGGACGAGATCGGCCCCGGAGGCGCCCCCGCCTGAAACGCCCTGTACGGGCCTCGGATGCCCCCCGGGGGCCACCATGGTCCCGGGTCGGGGGTGGTCGGGGCGTCAGGAAGGATTTAAACGGGTTTCAAACGCCGTCCCGTCCCGGCGTGAGGGCGGCGTCAACGCCCGACCCCCGATTTCGCCCCTTGGTGCTATCGTCCGGCCACCTCAGGACGAGGACGCGGCCATGGAAGAGCAGGTGCGCCAGGTGGAGCTGGCGGAGGCGTGGGTCGAGGGCCGGCAGGCCGCCCGCGATGGCGCCCAGATGCAGGACAACCCCCACAGCCCGGACGGCCCCCTGGCCCGATCCTGGGAACGCGGCTGGCGGCAGTGGACCGATGCGTGCAATGACGCGCGTCATTCCCACGCCGCGCGCGACCCGGCCGAAGCTGGCCGGCATGTCGAATCCGACCGCCCGCCGCCGTAACCCCTCCGCACTCGCGGCCGCCGTCGCCCTGGCGGCGTGCAGCTTCGCCCTGCCGCCGCTGGCCGACGGCACCACCATCGAGATGCAGCTGACCCCGGCCGGGGCGTTCAAGCCCAGCGACGGCCGGCCCATGCCGGTGCCCGCCTGGAAGATCGACCAGGCCATCGCCACCCGGGTGATCGGGCGCTTCCAGGCGCGGCGGAACCCGCCGGTGGTCGACTACGAGCACCAGACCCTCCACAAGGAGACCAACGGGCAGCCGGCGCCGGCGGCTGGCTGGATGCGGGCGCTGCAATGGCGCGAGTCCGGCCTGTGGGCGACGGTCGAGCTGACCGCCCGCGCCGCCGAGATGGTCCGCTCCGGCGAGTACGCCTTCGCCTCCCCGGTCTTCCACTACGACCCGCAGACCGGGGAAGTGCTGGCCATCGAGATGGCCGCCCTGACCAACCACGCCGCCATCGATGGCATGGACGCGCTCTCCCTGCGCGCCGCCGCCACGTTCGGCTCCTACGCCCCCGACACCGAAGAGGAAGACCTGATGAATCCCCTGCTCGCCGCGCTGCTGGCCGCCCTGGGCCTGCCCGAGACCACTACCGAGGACCAGGCCATCGCCGCCTGCTCGGCCCTCAAGACCCAGCTGGCTTCCCTGGGCGGCATCGCCAAGGCGGTCGGCGTGGAGGCAGTCGGCGACGGCACCGCCGTGCTGGCCGCCTGCACCAGCAAGCTGCAGGCCGGCGGCGAGCCGGACCCGGCGAAGTACGTGCCGGTGGCGGCGTTGACCGCCGTGCAGAACGAGCTGGCTGCGCTCAGCTCCAAGATCAACCAGGGCGAGGTCACCGCCCTGGTCGAGGCCGGCCTGGCCGACGGCCGCATCCTGCCCGCGATGAAGGACTGGGCCACCGACCTGGGCAAGAAGGATCTGGCCGCGCTGTCGGCCTACCTGGACAAGGCCCAGCCGATCGCGGCCCTGGCCGGCAGCCAGACCAACGGCGAGCCGCCGGCAGGTGGCAAGGACGGCAACGGCCTGACGGGCGCCGAGCTGGCCATCTGCACCGCCGCCGGCGTCGACCCGAAGGACTACGCCGCCGCCAAGGCCGCCTGATCCGCGCCCTGACCTGACCCAAGGAAACCCACATGACTGCTGCTACCGAGGGCCGCAACACCAAGCGGCGCGACTCCACCCTGATCGTCGGCCTGGTCAACGCCGCGGCCGTGATCTACGCCGGCACCCTGGTCACCCGCCTGACCGCCAACGGCAACATCGTCCCCGGCGGCACCGCCAGCGCCGGCCCGGCGGTCGGCGTGGCCGAGGAGACGGTGACCGGCGACGGCGCCAAGACCGTCACCTACCGCCGCGGCACGTTCCACTTCGCCAACAGTGCCAGCGGTGACCTGATCGGCCACGGCGATATCGGCGCCACCTGCTACCTGGTGGACAACCAGACCGTGGCCAAGACCGACAACAGCGCGGCCCGCAAGGCCGCCGGCAAGATCATCGACGTGGACGCCAACGGCGTCTGGGTCGAGGTCGGCTGATCCCCTTCAACCTTCCTCACCAGGACAAGACCCGATGATCATCAACAAGGGCAACCTCACCGCGCTGTTCGTGGCGTTCAAGGCCGCGTTCGCCGCCGGCCTGGGCCAGGCTGCGCCGCAGCTCGACCAGATCGCCACCACCGTTCCGTCCAGCACCTCGGCCGAGGAATACGGCTGGCTGGGCGCCTTCCCGAACATGCGCGAGTGGCTGGGCGATCGCGTCGTCAATGGCATGGCCACCCACGGCTACACCATCCGCAACAAGTCGTTCGAGATGACCGTGGGCGTGCCGCGCCCGGCGATCGAGGACGACCAGTACGGCATCTACTCGCCGATGATGAGCGAGATGGGCCGCGCCGCCGCAGCGCATCCGGATCAGCTGGGCTTCCAGCTGCTGAAGAACGGCGCGGCCACGCTGTGCTACGACGGCCAGAACTTCTTCGACACCGACCATCCGGTGATCGCAGCCGATGGCAGCATCGTCACCCAGGCCAACTGGGACAACAACGGCGGCAGCGGCACGGCCTGGTACCTGCTGGACACCAGCCGCGCGCTCAAGCCGATCATCTTCCAGAACCGGAAGCAGCCCAACTTCGTGGCCAAGACCGGCGAGACCGACGACAACGTGTTCGACCGCAACGAATACGTCTACGGCGTGGACAGCCGCTGCAACGTCGGCTTCGGCTTCTGGCAGCTGGCCTATGGCAGCCGCAAGGCCCTGGACGAGACCAACCTGGTGGCCGCCTACACCGCCATGACCGAACGCCTGGGCGACCACGGCCGGCCGCTGGGCATCAAGCCGACCAAGCTGGTGGTGCCGCCGGGCCTGGAATTCGCCGCGCGCAAGCTGGTCAACGCCACGACCCTGGCCAACGGTGCGGACAACGTGCTCAAGGGTCTGGTGGACGTGGTGGTCTCGCCCTGGCTGGCGTAAGGCCTTCGACCCCGGCCAGCGCGTGAGCGCTGCGTTCGACGCGGCTCCCGATCCGGGAAGGGGCCGCCCCCAGAGGCTACGGGGAGATGGGTGCGGAACGACGGTCCACTCAGCAAGCCACAAACCAAGTCGTGACAGCCGGGAGAGACCGGCACCCCTCCGCAAGCATCGCGCGCGGTCCTTGCGGAGGGGGACGCTTTTCGGTCGCGGGCGCCTCAGAACGCCGCCGGAACCGAGGCGGGAGCTGAACCGCCATAGCCACTCAGCCCGGATCGACGAGCCGGTTATCTCAGTGCCAGGACGGCATGCGCTGCCGTGACAGCCGGGAAAGACCGGCACCCCATTCCCAGGAGCTGCCAATGGCAACCCAGAAGATCATCGTCAAGGCCAAGCCCGAGCGCGGCTTCTACCGCGCGGGCCTGTACTTCACCCGCGAGGGCCGCGAGCTGGACACCGGCGCGCTGACCAAGCGGCAGCTGGAGGCGATCCGCAACGAACCGAACCTGGTCGTGGTCGAGCCGGTCGAGACCGACGCCCAGCGCAAGGCGCGCGAGAAGGCCGAGGCACAGGCCGCCGCCGAGGCCGCCGATGCTGCCGCGCTGGAGCGCGAGCAGACCGCGATCGCCGCGAACCCGGAAGCCTGGGCGACTGCGACCAAGGCCGCCCAGGTCAAGGGCGAGCTCGATGCGAAGGCCTGGGGCAAGTTGCCGGCGGCCGAGCGCGTCACGCTGATCGAGGCGCAGCTGGCGCCGGCGGCCTGACCCATGGCCTACGTCACCCTCCCTCAGCTGGCGGAGATCCCGGGCGCCCTGGAACTGGCCCAGGTGGCCACGAACCAGCACGCCGCCGCGGTGGTCGACGCCACGCTGATGGAGGCGACGCTGCGGGGCAGCGATCGCAGCGCCTGGTCAGCCGATGAGATCGACCAGGCGGACAAGGCCGCCGCCCGCATCAGCGAGGCGGTGGTGGAAGCCGGCGCCGTGATCGACGGTTACCTGGCCAGGCGGTACACGCTGCCCCTGGCCAGCACGCCCGGCATCCTGGTGAAGTGGGCGCGCTCGATCACCCGCTACACCCTGCATGCCGATCGCATCTCCGACGACCGCACCGATCCGGTGGCACGCGACTATCGCGACGCCATCCGCTTCCTGGAGCTGATCGCCGCCGGCAAGTTCAGCCTGGGCCTGGACGACCCCACCACCGGCCCGGCCGCCGCCGGCGAGATCCAGATCAACCCCGGGCACAAGGTGTTCGGCCGCGAGCATCTGCCGTGAGCGTGGCACCGTTCCCGGTCGCCCAGGTGCTGCAGCGGCTGGAGGAGCGCAAGCACCTGATCAAGCTGATCGACGGTGCGGCCGGGCTGCGCGCAGCGTTGGACCAGGCCCCGCGCGTGGCGCCGGCCGTGTTCGTGACCACGGCTGAGATCGGCAAGCCCATCAAGTACACCGGCCCGGTGGCGATCCAGAACTGCGACGTGACCGTGCGTTGTGTCCTGTTCGTCCAGAACCTGCGCGGCCAGGGCTCCGGCGCGGCCGCGGCCGAGGAGATGGCCGCGGTGATCGCCGAGGTGCGCGGCGCGCTGTTCGGCTGGACGCCGGCCGATGCCTTCGACGCCCTGGCCTTCCAGGCCGGTCGCGACGAGTCCTACCACGCCGGCTGGCTGTGCAACCAGCAAGTGTTCGGCACCAACTACCGGATGCAGCAGCAGGTGACCGCATGAGCAAACCCACCCCCACCATCCACGGCGCCTGGCGCGTGCGCAACGGCCAGCTGGTCGATGAGAGCGTCGTGCTGGCGGCCGTGATCGAGCAGACGCCGGAGGCACCGCTGATCGCCTCCGCCGACGTGCGCCAGGGCGGCCCTGGCCTGGCCGTGCCGCCCGCCGATGCGCCCAATCCGCCGCGCCACCGCGGCCGCAACAAGACCCCGTCCAAGGAGTAACGCGCCATGGCGCAGCCCCAACTCGAAGCCTTCAAGAAGCGCGGCCTGGCGCTGGCCCTGCGTGCCTCCGGCACTCCGGGCGTGCCGGTCGTCCCCAGTGCCGCCACCAACGGCATCCTGCTGTTCAATGGCACCTCCGGTACCGAGTTCGACAAGATCGAGCGGCCGGTGGACCGCCCGTTCTTCACCGGCGAGCCGTTCGCCGTGGGCGCCAAGCGTGCCTTCATCGAGGGCGAGTTCGAGCTCTACCCGCCGGCCACGCCCGGCGCGGCCGCCACCAGCGATGCCGACTGCGGCGTGCTGCTGCTGCCGGCCGGCATGACCGTGGTCAAGGACGAGGTCGAAAAGACCACCCGCTACAACCCGGTCAGCGCTGCCATCGCCGTCTCCGATGCGAAGTGGTGGCACGCCGGCACGCTCAAGGCCGTGGACGCCGCCCGCCACAACATCACCAGCCTGGTGCTGGCGGTGGGCGATCGGTTCAAGGGCAACGTGCGGGTCCAGGGCAGCTACGAGACCATCGGCGAGGACGCGCTGCCGAGCATCACCCTGCCGACCACGGTTCCGGTGGTGGCCCGCGCCAGCAACACCGAGACCACGGTGACCGTGCTGCCCGGCGGCACGCCGCTGGTGGTGTGGGCCAAGTCCCTGGGCGTGGACTTCGGCAACACCATCGCCAACAAGGAGTACACCAGCCACCAGGAGAGCGGCATCACCAACCGCACGCCGACCTGGACGTTGCGCCTGGCCAAGACCGCCCTGGCGGACTTCAACCCCTGGACGGTACGCGACGCCGGCACGCTGATCACCGTGGCCCTGCGCCTGAGCCAGGCCGGCAACCTGTACAGCGAGCTGGGCATCCGCGGCCAGATCGAGACGATCAACGAGGTAGAAATCGACGGCGACTACGGCTGGGAGCTGTCCGGCCCGTGCGTGGCCAGCGACACCGGCGGCGACGAGTTCTACATCGAGTTCGGCGACACCTCGGTCTGATCCGCCCTCACAGGAAGCCCCGCCTCGCGCGGGGCTTCTTCTTTCTGCAATGACGCGCGTCATTCCCAACCGCCGCGCGCGCGAGGGCATCGTGACCAGGTCGCCGCCACCAGGCGGCGCCTTTAAACCCCTTCCCAAGAGGATTCGCACGATGAGCAAACTCATCCTGACCGCGATCGACACGATCACCCGCCCGGTGACCCTGCGGCTGCCCACCCAGACCGCCGGCAAGTTCCAGGAGGGCACGATCAACGTCCAGGCCCGCATCAAGACCAAGGACGAGCTGACCGAGCTGGCCGATCGGGGCCTGACCGATCTGGAGTACATCGACTCCCTGGTGGTGTCCGTGGATGGCCTGGGCGATGCCAACGGCAACGCCATCACCGGCGAGGCGGCGCTGCACGAGGTCAAGCACGGCCGCTGGTCGACCTACCTGACCACCGCGATCATCCAGGACTACTTCGAGCAGTTCGGCGACGCCCGCGCAAAAAACTCGAAGCCGTCGCGCGGGCGCTGATTGGGAAGGGTCCACGTGCTGGCGGTGATCGGGACACAGAAGGTCTCGACACCGTCAGCACGGCGGACTTTCTGCGCGACGGGGGCGCCGAGGCGCTCCAGGAAGTGGAAGAGGTCGAGGTCTTCGCCGAGAACTGGAATGCCGTGATGGTGTTCCGCCGGTGCCGCCCCACCTGGCTCACCGGCATGCACGCCCCGATGTACGACGGCATCCCGGCCCTGGAGATCGAATCGGCGTTCCGGCTGCTGCAGATCCCGCCGCAGGACCAGCCCGAAATCCTGGCATGCGTGGACGTGATGGTCGCCGCCACCCGCAGCGCCTACAGCGAAGCCAAACCGTAGGAATCGCCCCGTGACCGATCCGGTCGTTACCCTCCGACTGCAGGCCGACAACAGCAAGCTGTTGCCGGCCACGCGCGAGTCCACGCAGGCGGTCCAGCAGCTGGGCGCTGCCGGGACCGCAGCCGGGCGCCAGGCCGCGGCCGGCGCCCAGGGTATCCGGCAGATTGGCGTCGCCAGCGACCAGGCCTCGCGCAAGGCGTCGGCGATGGCGGCCGTGCTCAACCAGGTCAAGACGGCCGTCGGCGCGGTGGCTGCCGTGCAGGTGATCGCCGGCCTGACCCGGATGGCCGACCAGTACGCCAACATCTCCGGTCGCCTGCGCCTGGCCACGGAAAGCCAGGCGGCGTTCGCGGTGGCCCAGGCGGAGGTCTACGCGATCTCCCAGCGCACCTCCACCGCACTGGAGAGCACCGCGACCCTGTACGCGCGCCTGGCGCAGTCCACCGCCGAATACGGGATCAGCCAGCAGCGGCAGCTGGCCCTGACCGAGACCATCAACAAGACCTTCGCGGTGTCCGGCGCGAGCGCAGTGGCTGCGGCCAACACCATCACCCAGTTCACCCAGGCGCTGGCCGGCGGCGTGCTGCGCGCCGAGGAGTTCAACTCGGTGGTGGAGAACAGCCCGCGCCTGGCCAAGGCGCTGGCCGACGGCCTGGGCATCGGCATGGGCGAGCTGCGCGCCCAGGTCAACGCGGGCCTGATCGACGTGCAGCGGCTGGTACAGGCGCTGGAAAGCCAGTCGGCGGTCATCGCGGCCGAGTTCGAGTCGATGCCGCTCACCGTCGAGCGGGCGATGGTGCAGCTGCGCAACAGCATCACCCAGGCGGCGGGTCAGGCCTCGCAGGACTTCGGCGTCTCCGGCGCGCTGGCCCAGGGCATTGCGTTGCTGGCCAACAATCTGGACGTGCTGGCCACCGCGGCCGGAGTGGTGGCGGTCGCGTTCGGTGGGCGGCTGGTGGCGCAGCTCGCGCTGGCCACCGCGGCCAAGGTGCAGGCGATCGTGCAGTCCAGGCAGCTGGCCGCGGCCGAGCTGCAGGCGGCTCGGGCGGCCGAGGCCGCGGCCGCGGCGCAGCTGCAGGCAGCTCGGGCCGGTGTCGGCGCCGCCGGCAGCCCGGCCGCGGCCGAGGCGAACCTGGCTGCGGCCCAGCTCCGCACTGCCGCAGCGACCCAGGCGGCCTCTATCGCACTGACCGCCAAGGCCGCCGCCATGCGCGCGGTCAACGTGGCCATGGCCGCGTTCGGCGGCCCGGTGGGCCTGGCGGTGACGGCGCTGACCTTGTTCGTCATGTGGGTTACGAACAGCAGCAAGAAGGCCGAGGAGCTGTCCAAGGCGGTCACGGCCGGCTTCCAGCCGGCGATCGACACGCTGGAGAACTTCAACAAGGAGACCGCCAACGCCGGCTTCGCCAATCTGGCCAGCTCGATCCAGACCTTGGAGGAGGCGAAGAAGGAGGTCCAGGCGCTGGCGGACGAGTACGCCCGCATGGAGGCCACCGCCGCATCCGCTGGCACCGGCATGGTGACGCCGGGCTTCCGCCAGGCCATGGAGGAGCAGGCCCAGGCGATCGAAGTGGCGCAGCTGCGCGTGAGCCAGCTGGTGGCCGGCTACGAGCGGGCCGTCGACGTTTCGGCAGACCTGGTGTTGTCCTCCGCCGGGATCACGTCGGCGAACGAGGCCCAGCGGCGCAGCCTGGAACAGCTGCTGGAGCGCACGTCGGGTCAGGGCCAGAAGATCGAGCAGCTCCGTCCGCTCCTGGTGGATTGGGCACGCAAGCAGTACGACGTGGACACCGCCAACCGCGTCGCGGCCGCGAGCTTCGACCAGGTGGCGACTGCGGCAGGCAACTCCGGCAAGGCCATTAAGGACGCGCTGAAGGAGGTCAACGAGGGCCTGGCCCAGCAGATCAACCAGGTGCAGCTGCGGCTGATCGAGCAGACCCAAGGCAAAGCCGCAGCGATGCGGGCCGGCTTCCTTAAGGAGCTAGCCGACCAGGGCATCGACCCGACCAGTGCCGAGGCGCAGGCCCTGCGGACCCAGAATGAGCAGCTGATCGCGCTGACCGCGTCCCTGGACGCCGCTACCCAGGCCACCCGCACCCAGAAGACCGCCGACACCGAAGCCAGTCGCGCCGCCGAGGAGCGCGCCCGCGTCCTCGAGCAGCAGGCCGAGGCCCAGCGCCGCTATGCCGATGAGGCCGCGATCGCCACCGCGGAGATCGCCGGTCCTCTGGCCGTGGCCGAGGCTCAGCGCCAGCAGCGCATCGCCGAGCTGGACCGCGAGCTGGCCGCGCACAACATCACCCAGGCCGCCTACAACGCCCTGGTGGAACAGGCCACCCGGGTGGAACGCGAGCGTGCGGCCGAGGTGGCCCAGGCCCAGGCGGCGCCCCAGGCGCTGCTGGACACCATGTCCGGCGAGCTGCGCATGCTGGGCGCGGTGGGCCTGGAGCGCGAGCGCCTGTACCGTCGCCTGCGCGCCGAAGAGGACATGCGCCAGGCCGTCAACGAGGCCAACCGCGCCGGCGCCAAGATCACCGCCGAGATGACCGCAGAGCTGGTCGACCAGGCGCATGCCTACGCCGACCTGTCGATCGCGCTGGAGGAGCACGTCGCCAACCTCAACGAGTGGGCGGACGTGGCCACCCGCGGCGTGGCCGACTTCGCCGACCTGTTCGCCGACACCCTGTCGGGCATGCGCGACGGCTCGCAGAGCGCGTGGGACGACATCAAGGACATCTTCCGCCGCGGCTGGCGGGACGCGATCCGCACGCTGCTGGAGCAGAGCGTGGTCCGACCGTTCCAGAACGCGCTTCAAAACCTGATCAGCGGCGCTGTGAACGGTGCCATGTCGGGTGCTGGCCAGGGCGGCTGGCTGTCCAGCCTGGCCGGCCTGATCGGCGGCGGCAGCAACCTCACCGGTACCGGCGCGATGGCCGCCAGCGGCGGCTGGGCGGGCGCGTTGGCAGGTGCCGGCTCGATGATGGGCTTCGGCAACAACGTCTCCGGGCTGACCAGCATGGCGGCCGGCGGCGGTGCCAGCGGCGGCGGCAACCTGGGCGCGGTGATCCAGATTGGCGGCAAGGTGTACCAGGCCGTGAGCGGCGGTGGGATCAGCGGCAGCACCATCGCCGGTGCCAGCTATCTGGCCGCGGGCGCCGGCGCGCTGTACGGCTGGAACCAGGGTGGCGACACCGCCGGCAAGATCGGCGGCGCGGCGGCCTACGGCGTGGCCGGCTACTACGGCGCCACGGCCGTGGGCACCGTGGCCGCCGGCTATGCCGCGGCCGGTACGGCCGGCGCGGCCGCGGCCGGCTCTGCGGCCCTGGGCGCGATCCCGGTCGTGGGCTGGATCGCCCTGGCGGCGATCGCCATCGACAAGCTCTCCGGCGGCAAGCTGTTCGGCACCGACTACAAGGCCAAGGAGGTCACCCAGACCATCGGCGTCGGGGCCGAGGGCGGAACCGCCGCGGCCAGCGTGTACGAGGAGGGTCAGAAGTCCCTGTTCCGCGGCAAGAAGCGCCGCACGCGCACCGTGGACGCCGGCGACGAAGCCCGCGAGGCCGCCGACGAGCTGTACAACGCGATCGACGGCGTGGCGCGCTCTGCCGCTGAAACCCTGGGCCTGGCCAGCGTGGACATCATCGCCGGCAGCTTCCAGCAGGTGTCCGACTCCAAGGGCAAGCTGAAACGGTCGTTCTCGACCATCCTGGGCAAGGTCTACGACGAGTCGATCGAGGAGTTCCAGCAGCGCCTGAGCGCCGAGAACGTGATCGCCCAGATCGAGCAGCTGGACGACACCGCCAGCGCGATCGCCGAGCGCTGGCGCTCCAGCGCGACCGAGCTGCTGGACGGCGCGCAGTTCCTGCTGGCTGCCGTGGTCGACTTCAACAACGGCGCCGGCCTGCTCAGCGCCGGCGGCCTGGAGCGGCTGACCGACCTGATCGAGGTGTTGGCCCGCGGCGATGAGACCCTGACCGAGGCCTATCAGCGGGTGATGGCCGGCGCCAGCAACTACGGCAGCATCGCGGCCGCGGCCTACCAGGACGTGGCCACCGCCGGCTTCAGCAACTTCGCCAAGTCGCTCCTGCAGGTGCGCCAGGAAGAGAAGGAGCGCATCCGCGCCCTGCAGGAGCAGGCCAAGGCCCTGCACGGCCTGTCCGCGCGCGAGGAGGACCTGGCCGCGGTGCGCGCCGCCGCCCAGGCCAAGACCGACGCCCTGGTGGCCAGCCTGGAATCGGAGCTGGTCGACCTGGCCCTGAACCGCATCAACGACCAGATCGAGCAACTGGGCGGCGCGGCCGAGGGCGCCAGCAGCAGCATCGAGGCGTTCATCAACAGCCTGCGCCTGAGCGAGCAGCTCTCGCCGGACACCGACGCCACCAAGCGGGTCACCGCCAACGACCTGATGAGCGCCGCGGCGCTCGCCGGCGACGCCGACGCCTTCACCCAGTACGCGCAGCAGTTCCTGGAAGTGTCGCGCCGGCTCAACGCCAGCGCGGCCGGCTACCAGGCCGACTACGACCGCGTGCTGCAGCTGGCCGGCCGCTTCGGCGGCGAGGGCAGCGCCGCCAGCCTGGAGGACCTGTACGCCCAGCGCGCCGCCCTGCAGTCGCAGCAGGAGGCCGCCGCCCGGCTGGAGCGCGCCCAGCGCATCGCCCAGGGCGTGTCCGACCTGGCCGGCGTCAACGGCCGCGACCCGCTGGAGATCCTGCGCAGCGTGACCGGCCTGACCCCGGAGACGCTGGCCGGTGACCTGGGCCTGTCCGTAGGCGAGCTGGGCGACTACCTGGCCGCCCAGCAGACCGACATCGGCGACCTGGCCGACATCCTCTACGAGCTGCCGCGGCGCATCGCCACCGAGCTGGTGACCGTGCTGGCCGACCGCGAGGTGCCCGTCGCGCCGGCCGCCGGCACGGTGCCGACCACCGGCACCCCGGGCGCCTCCTCGAGCAGCGGCGCCACCCTGGGCAACGTCACCGACCCGGCCGCACTGGCCGCGCTGCAGCGCATCGAGGTGCTGCTGCAGCGCCAGGCCAACGCCCAGGAACTGCAGGTGCTGCGATGAGCCGCCCCGTCGTCCTGGTCGACATCGGCGACGCCGCCCTGCCGGCGATCACCCCCGTGGTGCCGGTGCTGGCCAGCTGGGTGCCGCTGGTCTACGTCGCCCCGCCGCCGGCCGCGCCCACGGAACTGTCGGCCGCGCCGGTGGCCGATGGCGTGTTCCTGCAATGGCAGCACCCGGGCGGCCGCGGCATCGAGTTCCGCATCGAGCGCACCGAGGACGTGGAGGGCGACCCGGACGACGAAGCGTGGATCCAGATCGCCGCCACCAGCGAGCTGCGCTACACCGCCACCACCAACGCCAACAGCGTGGACGGGCACTGGTACCGGGTGCGCGCGGTGCGCAACGGCAAGTACAGCGACTACACCGCGCCCATCTACCAGTGGCCCTACGCCAGCAACCCGCCGACCAAGGTGCTGGAGATCCAGGACGGCGGCGTGGTCATCGACTGCCGCTGGACGAAGTTCCAGCTGCTGCTGGACCAGGACGTGGCGGTCACCGCCTTCATCAACGTCCCGCCGACCAAGACGGTGCTGATGTACGTCACCCAGTCGGGCGGCGGCCACCTGCTCACGTTCCCGCCCTACGTGTCCTCGATCAACGGCGTGCCCTATGTGACCTCGCCGGTCGCCGGCTCGATCGACGTGCTGGGCCTGGACACCGACGACCAGGGCCTGAACTGGTCGCTGATCGCCCAGCAGCCGGCCGCCGGCGGCAGCGCGTTCGCGGTGACCGCGTTCCCGAGTCCGGCCTACGAGACCGTCTACTGCAACGGCGTCACGCCGGTGGCGCCCTCGCAGGCCATGACCGCCGAGCAGGTGAACGGCGTTGAGCCGGTGACCTGCGAGTGGACCCGGGTCGACGGCGGCGCCGCGGCCGACTTCCTGGTCGATGACGCCACCTCGGCCTCGCCGGTGTTCTCGATCGCCACCGGCGTCACGAACTACAACGAGACGCAGGCCTGGCGCGTGGTGTTCACCGATGCGCTGGGCCGGCAGGTCAACTCTCTGGTGACGATCCGACTGGAGCGGATCGTGTCCGTAGAGGACATCGCCGCTGGCCTGCTTAACCCCGGGTTCGAGAGCGGCAACACCGGCTGGGACTTCGGCACGAGCGCGACCACCGCCGCCGCGCATCCGTACACCGGCACCCGATCGCTGCAGCTCAACACGGGGTACACCGGCACCAGCGAGAGCATCAACCAGTACCAGGCCACGGTGGCCGAAGGCATGGTGCTGACCGCCCGCTGCATGATCCACCAGGGCGCGTCAGACGCCGGCAAGGCAGGCGGCTACGTGCGGATCAAGTGGTACACCGCCGCGGGCACCTTCATCTCCAACAGCGACGGCAACATCGTCAACAACGGCAGCGGCGGCGCGCAGCACCCATCCACGATCCCGTCGGCGCCCGCGCCGGCCGGCGCAGGCAAGGCGAGGCTGGCGATCGTGCTGTTCCGCACCGCTCAGAACTACGTCATCAACGCCGACGACGCCAGCTGGGGGCGCCTCTCGTGAGCAGCAACCAGCAGGCCGAGGCGTACTACGCGCTGATGCTGGGCGGGATCACGCCGGGCATCTATCTGTCCGGGGAGCTGCCGGACGCAGTGATCGGCGAGGCCTACTCGGCGTCCCTAACTCTGCATGGTGCTACCGGACCGGTGTTTTGGGAGGTCGTCGGTCTTCTCCCCCCGGGGCTGTTCATCGACTCCGCCACGGGTGTGATCAGTGGCGCGCCCGCCGCCGCGTTCCAGATCCTTCCCGTCGACCTGACCGTGATGGTGGGAAGCACTATCGACGTTCCGGTGCAGACCATCGGAGGCTATGGGCCTGCTTCATTCTGCATCGTCGAGGGCAGTCTTCCGTCGGCGCTCAGTCTGGTCGATGGGCGAATCGTAGGGACAGTCGCATGACCACTTACGTGGCCTTGATCAAGGCGGAGGACGCGCTAGGTCGCGTTGCAACGCGCGCCGTCTCCATCACGGTGAATCCTGCCGGTGGTGTGAAGGCGCTTCTGCACTTTGACGGTTCCAATGGCAGCTCCACTGTTCTGGATGACACTGGCCGAACATGGGGCGGATCAGCTGTTCTGAGTACCGCGCAGAGTGTTTTCGGTGGC
Source organism: Pseudoxanthomonas jiangsuensis (assembly GCF_010093185.1). Classification (GTDB taxonomy): domain Bacteria; phylum Pseudomonadota; class Gammaproteobacteria; order Xanthomonadales; family Xanthomonadaceae; genus Pseudoxanthomonas; species Pseudoxanthomonas jiangsuensis. Next base: position 43,176 of record NZ_PDWL01000025.1, read on the forward strand.
GCCAGTCTCCGCACCAACGGAACCGTCCGCTCCACTGCTGCATCCGACGATTGGGCCTTCGGAACGGGTGACTTCACGATCGAGTGCTTCGCGCGAATTGATGCCCTCCCGTCGTCGCCGTATTACGTCTCGCCTGTAGGAAACTGGTCCAGCAGCAATGGCTGGTGCATCTTCGTTGGCCCCGCCGGGTCATTGCACCTGAATACAAACGGCACGAGTCTCGGCTCATCCACCGGCTTGATCGCTGCCAATACCTGGTACCACATTGCAGTGACGCGGCAGGCGGGGGTCCTACGTCTGTTCCTCAATGGCGCGCTGGTCGCCTCCGGGACAAATACGCAGAACTTGGCGCGCACCAATGGGCCCAACATCGGCTGCAACCTGGTTACGTCCACGGATTATTGGCGTGGCTACATTGATGAGGTCCGGATCGCTAAGGGCGTGGCGTTGTACACGGCGCCGTTCACGACGCCATCGGGGCCTCACTCGCTATGACCATCATGTTCTCCCGCTTCGCCGCATCACCCATCGGCCCTTCCTTGGTCGCCGAGGACGGCGGCCTGTCGCTGGCCACCACCGACGCCACGAGCCTGGCCAGCGCCGCGCGCAGCGACCTGCCGCACGTCGACGGCGTGCGCGGCGTGGAGTGGACGTTCTGGGGCGAGGACGACCTGCAGGCCACCGTGGGCCTGGTCACCGCGGCCGCCTCGCTGTCGGCGCAGGTGGGCAGCGCCGGCGGCCTGGGCTGGCGGCTGCACAGCGGCGAGGTCGTCGCCGGCGGCGTGGTGGTGGCCAGCGGCCTGCCGGCCGTGGCCAAGGGCGACGTGGTCGGCCTGCGCGTGGATCTGGACGCCGGCACCGTGGCGTTCTACCTCGCCGGCGACGTGGTCCACAGCCGCAGCCTCGCGCTGTCCGGGGATCTGCACTTCGCGGTGTCGCTGGCCAGCACCGCCGCCGGTGGCCTGCGCTGCATCGTCAATGCCGGGCAGTGGCAGGGATTCGCCCCGGCGCTGGCCGGCTGGCCGGTGCCGGCGGCCGAGATCGAGCCCCTGCGCTTGGCCACCGAGCCGTACATGAGCGCGACGGGCGACAGCCCGGCGAATGCCAGCTACCTGGAGCTGGTCGCCGGCGACGGCATCCAGTCGATCGCCGCGGTCAGCTTCTGGCCCTGGGCCGACGGCGGCAGCCGCGGCGCTGCCGCGCAGGTGAAGCTGCAGGACGCCCACGGCGTGCTGGACGACGTGGCCCTGGGCGACGTGCGCGACGTGCCGGTCCGGGTGCGCCTGGTCCAGCAGGGCGAGGCGCTGGCCGGCGCCACGGCGGTCAGCCGGCACATCCTGGAGCGGATCGACATCGAGGACGACGGCCGCAAGACCGCCGTCCTGCGCGACCCGCACGACGACCTAGACGCACCGCTGCACCGGGCCGTGTTCCTGCCCTCGATCAATGACCAGGTGGCCTGGCAGCCGCAGCCGGTGGTCATTGGCGCGGTGCGCAGCGCGCCGATGGTGCCGGTGAACAGCGACGGCAGCGTGCAGTGGATCTCCGACGCGCCGCTGGCCAGCGTGGACCGGGTGCTGGACCGCGGCGCGGAGATCCTCGCCGGCGACGGCTACACCCTAGTGGCCGGTGGCCAGCAACTCGCGTTCGACGCCACCCCGGTCGGGCCGCTGATCGCCGATGTGTCCAGCATCGGCGCCGGCATGGCGCCGGCCACGCTCGAACAGGCGTTGACCGAGGTTTTCCGGCGCATCAACAAGGCCGCGTGGTCGTCGGCCGACGCCGCGGCAATCGACACCGCCACCGGCTACGCCGGCGTGGGCTACTACGCCGGCGACGGCGGCACCCCGCGCCAGGCCCTGGCCGCGCTGCTGGCCAGCTACACGGCGGACTGGTGGCAGGACGGCGACGGCGTGCTGCGCATCGCGCGCCTGGTCGACCCGGACACGCTCGCCGAGGCGTTCGAGCTGGACTGGACCGCCCTGGACGCCGACTTGGTCGTGCAGCCGGACCTGGCCCCGGGCCTGAGCCGGCGCATGGCCTACCAGCCCAACGCCTACCCGCTGGCCACCGGCGACATGATCACCGACCTGGAGCAGCTGCCGCCGGCGATGCGCCAGCAGCTGGCCGGCGAGTACCGCGGCCAGGTGTACGCCGGCGGCCCGCTGGCCAGCCGCTACGTGCGCGCCGAGGCCGCCGCGCCGATGCTGAGCCGGTTCGACCGCCGCGCCGACGCCCAGGCCGAGATCGACCGCGTGATCGCCCTGTACGCCGTGCCGAGGAATTTCTACATCGGCCGGGTCCGCGGCCGCACCGACCTGCAGTTCCGCCCCGGCCAGGTCATCCGCATCACCTACGGCCGCTACGGCCTGGCCGCCGGCCGCAAAGTGCTGGTCGCCAGCGCGATCGGCAACCCGGTCACCGGCGAGCACACCGTCAAGTTCTGGGGAGCCTGAGCATGCTGATCGGATACGGCCAGCCGGCCGGCATCACCGCCACCGTCAACGGCGCGGCCGTCGTCAACGCCGCCGCCCTGGTCGACGGCCACCCCGCCAGCATCGCCCGCATCAGCGGCGGCACCGGCAGCGCCAACCTGCGCGCCGACTGGGCCGGCGCCGCGCCCATCCGCATCGTCGGTGCCCTGGGTCTGACCTGCGCCGCCGGCACCACGCTGACGCTCACCGGCAAGCGCAGCGGCGACAGCGGCTATCCCTACGCCCTGGGCGGCAACGCCGCGACCCAGACCGTGGTCGAACTGCCCGACGGCAGCCGCGCCGCGTGGTTCGTCCTGCCGGCCGACAACACGCCCCTGGTCGGCCTGCAGCTGACGGTCGGCGCCGGCGCGTTCGACGCCGGCGAGCTGGTGGTGATGCGCGGGGTGGAGGTGGCCATCAAGGGCGACTGGGAGATCGAGCGCGTGGACCCTAGCCTGGTGTCCCGCACGATCGCCAGCGGTCTGCACACCGTGGCCCGGCGCACCTACCGTCGCCTCAAGGTCGGTTTCACTCCCGATGGCCTGGCGCAGGCACGGGCCGCAGGCCTGGCCAACGGCATGAGCTGGGAGACGTTGGGCGTGGCGGTGACCGGCGCGGCGCGGGCGATCGCGGTGCCGCGCTGGAAGACGCTGGCGGCCGAGATCGACGCAGCCGAGCTGCACCGGACCGCTGTCTATGGCCGGGCGGCCGCGGGTGCGATGGGCCACCTCGGGGCGGACTACTATGGCGTCGCCTGGTCTTTCGAAGAGGTGCCGCCGCTTTGAGCCGGCTGCTGCGCAAAGTCCACGTAGCCCTGCACGTAGAGGATCATCTGCGCGCAGAGGTTCAAGGCTTCGTAGACCGGGAGAAAGCCAGCCACCTCTTGGCCCTCCAAGTCGATGGAAATGGTGAACCGCTTCCAGGTCACCGGAAGTCCTCGGCTGTTGCTCCTGAAGTCCCAGCGCCCGTTGTGACTGTGGGCGTTCCGAATATGCCAAGCGAAGTTGAACCAGGGCTGGTCGCGCAACTGTTCCCACTCTCCTACGGCGATAGCGTATCGCTTTGTCGCTTCGTAGCTATCGCAGATCATCTTGCCGGTGACCAGTTCGATCATCGCGTCGGCCGAGGCCTGCGCCACTTGCCTCTCGTAACTGATGCGCCGGTAGCTCCCGTCGCCGTGGGGGCGCTCCTCCCCCCTACGGGTAGCCTTGAATCCCTTCTCGCTGATCCAGAACTGGTAGTTAGCGATCAACCCGCCGTGTTCCTCATCGGTGAGAAGCGCATATGCCGCGGCAGCGACGTGGAAAACGTTCCTGGCATTCATGAGCGCGGCGTCTGCCGCTGCCCTGGCTTCTTCTGGGGTCTGCATGCTGGCGCCGATCCTGGTGTTCCCACCTCTATGGGGGCGACCCGACCGAATTGAAACAGGGCGACGGGCCGATGCCGGCAAGCATCGACCCGCCACCGCAACACACGCGAATCAGCCGCGTGGCATTGGCCAAGACCCTGCGCTCCCGCGAGAGCCCGGACAGCTTGGCCACCGACTATCGCAAAGGCTGAGACACGTTGAAAACCAAGACCCTGATCCCCTGGCCAGGCGGAAAGAGCCGCCTCGCCGCCCAGCTGCTCCCGCTCTTTGACAACACGCACAAGACCTACGTGGAGCCGTTCGCAGGCGCCGCGGCGATGCTGTTCCTCCGGCCCGAGCCGGCCAAGGTCGAGGTGCTGAACGACGCCCAGCGCGACCTGATCACGCTGTACCGGGTGGTGCAGCACCATCTTGATGAGTTCGTCCGGCAATTCCGATGGCAGCTGGTGGCGCGGGACGAGTTCCAGCGCCTCCTGCAAGCCGAGCCGGACACGCTGACCGACATCCAGCGCGCCGCCCGCTTTTTCTACCTCCAGAAGACCTGCTTCGGCGGCAAGGTGCGGGGGCGCCAGTTCGGAGTGGACCCGGGCAGCCCGGCCAGGCTGAACCTGCTGCGCCTCGAGGAGGATCTAAGCGACGCCTACCTGCGGCTCTCCAGGGTGGTGATCGAGAACCTAGACTGGCAGGCCTGCATGCAGCGGTACGACACGCCGGCCACGTTCTTCTTCGCCGACCCGCCGTACTGGCAGACCGAGGGCTACGGCAACCCGTTCGGCCTGGACCAGTACCAGGCCCTGGCGGAGGTCATGCGTCGGGCCAAAGGCCGGGTGCTGGTGACCATCAACGACCACCCGGACATGCGGGAGGTGTTCGCGGGTTTCCGGCTCAAGCGCCTGGCCACGACCTACACGATCGGTCGCAGCGCGGCGAGCAAGGGACAGCGGCGGTACGAGCTGGCTGTGAGGAGCTGGTAGCGAGGACTTTCGCAGCCCCAGAGACGGTTGCCGGCTACCCTCGCGGCATGCGCCTGCTGATTGCCAGAACCCACCCCGGGACCGAGTACGAAGCTGCGGCAGGTATGCCGCACGAAGGGCCGGGTGGCCACGGAGACCAATCGTATTCCTGGGGCATCGAGCCAGGCCGCTTTCCGGGGCTTCTGTACCGGGCGCAGTGGGGGAAGCCGGTCCGGGGTTCGTTGGAGTGGCGGGCGGGGCGGCCGATCCTGTGGGATGTGGACTTGGCTCAGGCGGCACCAACTGAGGCAGTCGCCGTCCTGGCCAGCGGCTTCCACCTGGTCAGCACGAGGCGCCCTTGGCGCTACTACGAGCCCCCGGGTGGGGAGCTGATGTTTCTCGCCGGCTTGGGGTCCGGCCGGGACTTCTCGGTTCTAGCCCGCCACAACCCAGACGGCGGGTTTCCGGTGGTCCTCCCACCCGAGAGGGTGCTGGACTGGGTAATGGGCGGCCCGCCGGGTCTGGACGGCCTGGCGGCGCTGCCATCTCTGGGGCCGGAGCTGTTCCGGTCGTGGCCGGTGGCGGACCCGACGCTGATCGAGGACGGTCCGGAGCGGCTTAGACCCCTGCTCGAAGGGCCCTAGAACGCGGTTTTGGGCCTTGTGCAGACCATGTGGCAGGCCTGAGCAAACCATGCGGCGCCTTACAAAGAGCGGAAGCATCCGAAGCGGTGAACTCCACACCCGCAGAGGCCGTCGTGCCTTGGGTCTGCGGTGCAAGTGGCACAGGGACGTGCCACGGCCGCGCGTTGCGGGCAGGACGCCCGCCCGCGCGGTGCACCGCAGACCCAAGACACGGCGGCCCAGACCGGAGCCGGCGCTTTTGCTTCAATCCAACCGGCATATTGCTCAGCCCGAAGCCGGCGCCTTTGCTTCAAAGCAACACAGACAGCGCGGCGGCTTTCACCCCAACATCACAGGCAAACGCTGACCGCTACACTGTGCGCCCCCATCCCCGCGCCGCTGCCGCCATGGTCCGTATCGGAACCCCGCTGTCCCCGCACGCCACCCGCGTCCTGCTGCTCGGCTCGGGCGAACTGGGCAAGGAAGTGGCCATCGAGCTGCAACGCCTGGGCGTGGAAGTGGTCGCCGCCGACCGCTACGCCGACGCACCGGCGATGCAGGTCGCCCACCGCAGCCACGTGCTGGACATGCTCGACACCTTCGCCCTGCGCGAGCTGATCGCGCGCGAGCAGCCGGACCTGATCGTCCCCGAGATCGAGGCCATCCACACCGAGACCCTGGTCCAGCTGGAGAAGGAGCACGGCCAGAAGGTGATCCCCACCGCCCGCGCCGCGCGCCTGACCATGGACCGCGAGGGCATCCGCCGCCTGGCCGCCGAGACCCTGGGCGTGCCGACCTCGCCCTACCGCTTCGTCGACACCCTCGAGGAATACCACGCGGCGATCGCCGCGGTCGGCCTGCCGTGCGTGGTCAAGCCGGTGATGTCGTCCTCGGGCAAGGGCCAGAGCACCGTGCGCGACCCAGGCCAGGCCGACGCGGCCTGGGAATACGCCCAGACCGGCGGCCGCGCCGGCGCCGGCCGCTGCATCGTCGAGGGCTTCATCGACTTCGACTACGAGATCACCCTGCTGACCGTGCGCCACGCCGGCGGCACCTCGTTCTGCGAGCCGATCGGCCACCTGCAGCGCGACGGCGACTACCGCGAGAGCTGGCAGCCGCAGCCGATGTCGCCGCTGGCGCTGGAGCGCGCGCAGCGGATCGCCCGCGCGATCACCGACGACCTCGGCGGCTGGGGCGTGTTCGGGGTGGAGTTGTTCGTGAAGGACGACCAGGTCTGGTTCTCGGAAGTGTCGCCGCGGCCGCACGACACCGGCCTGGTCACCCTGGTCTCGCAGGACCTGCCGCAGTTCGCCCTGCATGCGCGCGCGATCCTGGGCCTGCCGGTCGGAGCGGGCGAGGGCGGCACGATCCGCCAGAACGGCCCGTCGGCCTCGTGCGCGCTGCTGGCGCACGGCCACGGCGTGCCGGTGTTCTCCAACGTCGGTGCGGCCCTGCAGGCGCCGGACACCGCCCTGCGCCTGTTCGGCAAGCCGAAGGTGGAAGGCCAGCGCCGGGTCGGTGTGACCCTGGCGCGCGGCGCCGACGTAGACGCGGCGCGCACGGTGGCGCGCGCGGCGGCCGAGGCGATCGGGATCGAACTGCGCGCGGACTGAGTCCGCGCGTTTTCCCGCCTACGGTTCCAGGTCCACCCACACCAGGTGGTGGTCGCTGGCGTCGGCGATGGCCGCGTCCGGGTCGCCCGATGCCGGCCAGAACACGCCCTGGCCGTGCAGGACGAAGCCGGTGGACGGCAGCACGTAGTCCAGCCGCATCGCCCCGGCGCGCGGGCCGAAGTCGCCGGTGACGTGCTCCGGCGCGCCGCGGTGGGCGATCCCCTTGGCCGCATAGGCGCGCGCGGTCTCGGCGCCGCCCGCCGAGCGCGGGGTGGCCATGCGCAGCACCCGCGGATGCTCGAGCAGTCCGACGATGGCCTCGTGGTGGCCGTCGCCGTCAACCGGGTCGTTGTTGAGGTCGCCGGCGATCACGAAGCGGGCATCGGCGGCCAGTCCGCCGCAGCGGCCGGCGTCGTCGCACAGCCAGGGCTTGTCGCCCGGCGTGAGGTATTCCTGCCACAGCCGGATCTCGTCGGCGTTGCGCGCGCCGTTGCGGTCCTCCGGACCGTCGAACACCGGCGGGGTCGGGTGCGAGACCAGGAAGTGCACGGTGCCGCCCGGCGTGCGCACCGGCACGTCCCAGTGCGACTTGGACGACAGCCGCAGCTGCCGCCACACCGCGTCGGCGTGCCAGGGCGCGCCGGTGGCCGGGTCGAGCGGGCGCCGTGCGCCGGGCATCGTCGCCCAGCGCAGGAGGCGGAAGCTGCGCACTTGGCCGGCGTCGATCGGATGCTGCGACAGCACCAGCATCCCGTACTGGCCCGGGTGCAGGCCGTAGCCCCAGGCGTCGTTGCCGCGGTCGCGCCCTTCGCCGCCGATCGTGCCGTTGCGGTCCAGGTCCAGGCCGCTGGGCACGCCGGTGTTCACTTCGGCCAGGTAGCGGTAGGGATAGCGCAGGGGCTCGCCGCCGCCGGGCTGGGCCTGTTCCAGGTAATCGCGCTGGAACAGGTCGGCGGCGCGGTGCGCGGGGTCGTAGTCGAACTCGTTGAGCAGGACCAGGTCCGGGCGCACGCGCTGCAAAACCGCGGCGATCTTGCGCGCGCCGGCGTCGCCGGCCTGCAGGCGGGCGACCAGGCCGCCCTCGGCCTCGGCGTACAGCGAGGTGTTGTAGGTGGCCACGCGCAGGCGGGCCGGCGTATCGGCAGCGGGCGTGGGGACCGGTACGGGGCCGGCGCAGGCGGAAAGGATCAAGGCGAGGGTGGGGGCGAGGGCCGGGAACAGGGCGCGGAGGCGGATGTGCATGGCCGCGATTCTGGCACGTGGCGATGACGGCGCGGCGTCGGCGCCGATGCGCATCGCGGCCGTATCGATGATCTACCGGGAATGCGGGAACGGCCGCCAGCGCCGGCCGTCGAAGGCTTCCAGCGGATGGAAGCGGCGCTTGTAGTCCATCTTGGCGTGGCCGTCGATCCAGTAGCCCAGGTACAGGTGGCGCAGGCCTTCGCGCCGGGCCCATTCGAGCTGGCGCAGGACCGCCAGCGTGCCCAGCCCGCGCGCGTGCAGTTCCGGTTCGTAGAAGGTGTAGACCGCCGACAGTCCGGTGGGGATGCGATCGGTGACCGCCACCGCCAGCAAGGGGCCGGGCGCGTCCGCGGTGGCCGGTGCGCGCAGTTCCAGGAAGCGGGTGTCGGACCAGGCGCCGACCAGGAACTGGTCGAACTCGGCGGTGCCGTGCCCGTCCATGCCGCCGTCGCGGTGGCGTGCTTCCAGGTAGCGCTGGTACAGGGCGAAATGCTCGGGCGTGCGCCGCGCCGGCACGATCCGCGCCTCGACCTCCGCGTTGCGCGCCAGGCAGCGGCGCTGGCTGCGGTCGGGCACGAACTCGGCCACCGGAATGCGCACCGCCACGCAGGCGCGGCAGTGCGCGCAGTGCGGGCGGTAGACGATGTCGCCGGAGCGGCGAAAGCCCCAGTCCAGCGCCTGAGGATAGATGTGGGGCAGGCGCGGGTCGCGCGGGTCGAGCACCAGGTCGCGCGCGTCGCGCTCGGGCCAGTAGCCGCAGGCATGGCCTCCGGTCTGGAACAGGCGCAGGTCGTCGGTGGGAGAGGAGTCGTGGCCCATGGCAGGTGGCGTCGACGGTCGCCCGCAGCATACCCCCGCCGTGTCTCGCTGCACGCGACCAGGCCTGCGCCGCCGCCGGCTGGCGGCTGAACGCGGCTCCCGGACGGTCAACGCCGTCGCCGGCGCGGCGTTTTCCCCTGCGTGGTTACCAAGCCCACGACGACCCGGAGAACACCGTGAAGAAGACCCCTTTCCTGATCGCCACCGCCCTGCTGGCCGTCACCGCCGGAGCCGCCCTGGCGCAGTCCAATACTCCGACGCCCGCCGCGCCTGCGACCCCGGCGCACAAGCCGCTGGACGCCAACAAGGACGGCGTGATCGAACGTGGCGAGGCGGCCGCGTTCCCGCGCCTGGCCGAGCGTTTCGACACCCTGGACAAGAACCGCGACGGCAAGCTCGACCGCGGGGAACTGCCGCGCCGTCCGCACGGCGACCGTGGCCGCCACGGCCCGGGGCATCGCGGCGGCTTCGGCGGCCCGGACGGCCCCGGGTTCGCCGGTGCCGACAAGGACGGCGACGGCCGGATCAGCAAGGCCGAGGCCACCGCGGCGGCGGCCGAGCGCTTCGATCGCATGGATGCGAACAAGGACGGCTTCGTCGACCGCGCCGACCGCGAGCTGGCTTCGCAGCAGCGTCGCGACGCCCGCTTCAAGGCGCTGGACAGCAACGGCGACGGCAGCCTGAGCCGGGCCGAGTACGACGCGGCCCAGGCCCGTCATGGCGGGCCGCGCGGCGAGCGCCGTGGCGGCGGCGGCCGCGGTCCGGCGGCGACCCAGGGCGCGGCGGCGAAGTAAGCACGCCTGCGTTCCCCTGCCGCCGCGTGGCGGCAGGGATCGGGCGGTTTCAGCCGGCCGGCGGAGGGGAGATGCGCACGCGCACCTCTTCTTCGTCGGCCTTTTCGTCGGCCGGTGCCGCCGGCTGCGCGGTCGGCGCCGGTGCCGATGCCGGCACCACGGGCGCGGCCGGGTGCGGCTTGCGTCCCAGCCAGATGAACACCGCCACGCCGGCGATCACCAGCAGCAGGACCAGGCGCAGGCGCCAGGCCCAGCGTCCGCCGCGCGGCGCGTCGAAGCGCGAGGGCAGGGCCTCGGTCGCCGGCTGCGGCAGGTCGGCATAGGAACGGGTGGTGGTCATCAGCCCGTGCTGGCGCAGCAGTTCGCGCGCGCGCGGCTGGTCTTCGGGAATGCGCACCCAGACCGCCGGCTGCTGCTTCACCGGCACCGGCTCGGCATAGCTGAACTGGCCGCTGCGGCGGCTGCGGTAGGAGCGCGGCTGGCTGATGTGGACGGGGATGCCCGCCTCCTCCAGCAGCCGGGCCACGCCTTCCACGGTTTCCAGCCGCTGGCTGGTGAAGATCTGGCGCATCGTCGGTTCAGTCCTGTGCGGGCACCAGGCGCGCGCTGCCGGCGTCGGGCACCACCCGGATCAGGCCTTCCTGGGCGGTGCTGGCCACCAGCCGGCCGGCGCGGTCGAACACCTGGCCGCGGGCCAGGCCGCGCGAGCCCTGGCTGCTGGGGCTGTCGAGCGAGTACAGCAGCCATTCGTCGGCGCGGAACGGGCGGTGGAACCACAGCGCGTGGTCGAGCGAGGCCATCTGCACGTTGGGGGTGTAGTAGCTGATCCCGTGCGGGAAGGTCGCGGTGCCCAGCAGGTGGAAGTCGGAGGCATAGGCCAGCAGGGCCTGGTGCAGTTCGGCGGGGATCTCGCCCACGCTCTCGCGCAGGCGGAACCAGACGTGCTGGTAGGGCGGGCGCTTGGGCGGGTTGAGCTCGTCTCGGGGGTAGACGTGGCGGAACTCGAACGGGCCACCCCGCGAGAGCCAGCGCTGGACCTTGGTCGGCAGGGTGGCCATCACCTCGGGCGGCACCGGTAGTGCGGGGGCGATGTCCTCGGGCTGCGGGACGTCGGGCATCTTCAGCTGGTGCTCGGCGCCGGGTTCGTCGTCCTGGAACGAGGCGGCGCAGAAGAAGATCACCTTGCCGTGCTGGATCGCGGTGACCCGGCGCACGGAAAAGCTGCCGCCGTCGCGGGTGCGGTCGACGTCGTAGACGATGGGGTGGTCGATGTCGCCGGCGCGCAGGAAGTAGGCGTGCAGTGAATGGGCGTGGCGGCCGTTGTCGAGGGTGGCCTGGGCGGCGGCCAGGGCCTGGCCCAGCACCTGCCCGCCGAACACGTACTTGGTGCCGATGTCGCGGCTCTGGCCACGGAACAGGTTGTCCTCGAGCCGCTCCAGGGCGAGCAGGTCGATCAGTTCGGAAACCACGGGGCCGAGGGCGGGGGACACGGGCGGGCCAGGCGGGAAGCGGGCGGCGATTATACCGGGCCCTTTGTAGG
>NZ_PDWL01000026.1 GCF_010093185.1 Pseudoxanthomonas jiangsuensis
GGTCAGCACCAGGTGCGCGTTGGCCGCCGCCTCCGACCCCGCAGCCGGCGGCCAACGCGCACCTGGTGCTGACCCACGCCACCGTCGCCGAGCGCCAGGGCTACACCGGCGCCGGCTACCGGATCGGGGTGATCGACACCGGCGTCAACCGCAACCACCCGGCGCTGGCCGGGCGGGTGGCGGCCAACCTCACCTATGTCTCCTCCAGCGGCAACAACCTCGCCGTCGACGACGTGGTCGGCCACGGCACCACCGTGGCCCAGCTCGCGGCGGGCGCGGCGGGGGGCGGCCGGCCGGGCGGCGGGGCCCCGGGCGCCACGATCCTCTCGGCGCGGATCATCAACGACGAGGAGCCCGACGACGACGGCTCGGGGCAGGGCAACGAGGTCACCGGCGCGATCGGGATCAAGGCGATCAACCAGGCATTGGCCGACCGCGGCATGCGGATCATGAACAACTCCTGGGGCGGCCTGTACTGGAACCAGGCCTCGGCCACCGCGGCGATCGCCGACGAGTACCGGTTCTTCATTCGCGACCATGACGGCCTGGTGGTGTTCGCCACCGGCAACGAGAGCCGTGCCGACCCGACCGACATGGCCGCCCTGCCGAGCCAGCCCGGCGCCAACGGCAGCCTGCCGGCGGCCGACCTGGCGCGCGGCTGGCTGGCGGTGGCGGCGCTGGACACCAGCAACCCGACCCAGCTGGCCTACTACTCCAACGCCTGCGGCATCGCCCGCGACTATTGCCTGGTCGCGCCGGGCACGGCGGTGTTCACCGGCCACGACGACACCGCCGGCAACCCCAGCTACTGGTACGGCAGCGGCACCTCGTACGCGGCGCCGCTGGTGTCGGGCGCGGCGGCGGTGGTCTGGGAGAAGTTCCCGTACTTCGACAACGCCCTGGTGCGGCAGACCCTGCTGGGCACGGCCACCGACCTGGGCGACCCGGGCGTGGACGCGGTGTTCGGCCACGGCCTGCTGAACCTGGGCAGGGCCCTGGGCGGGCCGGCGAGGTTCGACTGGGGCGATGTCGGCGTCGGCTTCGACGGCAGTTCGACCTGGAGCAACGCGATCGGCGGCGCCGGCGGCCTGGTCAAGCGCGGCCAGGGCACCCTGGCCATCGGCGACGGCGGCGTGGCGCTCGACTATCTCGGCGACACCCGGATCCAGGGCGGCACCCTTGAGATCCGCGGCGCCTTGTCGGCCTCGGACGTGTACGTGGACGCGGGCGGACGCCTGGCCGGGACCCGCCACCTGGGCGCGGACCTGGTCAACGCCGGCGTGGTCGAGATCGGCGCGGCGCAGGCGGCCGGGACCGGCCTGACCGTGGCCGGCGACTACCTGCAGCAGGACGGCGGCCGGCTGGCGATGACCCTGGGCTACGGCGCCCTGCAGGTGCAGGGCAAGGCCACGATCGAGGGCGGCGACGTGCACGTGCTGGGCGTGCGCGACGGCTACGTCACCCAGGTGCGCGAGGACGTGATCAGCGCGGCGGGCGGATTGAGCGGGCGCTTCGACGGCCTGACCAGCGCCGCGGGCGTGTTCCTGGATGCCTCGCTGCTGTACACCAGCACCCAGGCCTGGCTCGATGTGCGCCGCCTGGACGTCGGTGCGGCGGCGGCGAGCCTGCAGGGCATCACCCCGGCGGCGCTGGCCGCGGCGCAGCGGGTGGAGGCGGCGTTCGACCAGGTCGATGCGCAGCAGGCCGGGGAGGGCGGCACGATCGCCGAAGGTTTCGTGCGGGTCGCCGGGCAGTTCCAGCGCACCGCCGATGCCGGCGCCGCGGCCGCCTCGCTGCGCAGCCTGTCCGGCGAGGCGCACGCCGCGGCCGCGGCGGCCACCTTCGACAGCCTGGACCTGGGCCGGCGGGCGCTGTCGGCGCGTTTCGGCGAACTGGCCGGTGGTGACGCCATCGCCGGCGGCTGGGCGCAGGCGCTGGATGCGGCAGGCCCGGTGCAGGCCGGCATGGCCTCGCAGCTGGACGGCTGGATGATCGGCCAGGACCTGCGCAGCGGTGGCGCTGCCGTCGCCGGCCTGGCCTTCGGCGAGAGCCGCAGCGACGCGCGCAGCCAGGGCCTGGCCGACCGCAGCCGCGAACGCCAGACCCGCGCCCAGGCCTACCTGGGCACGCACTGGGACCGCGCCTACCTGCTGGGCCAGTTCGGCGCCGGCCAGTGGCAACGGCAGATCGACCGCGAGCTGCGGCTGGGCGAGGTGCGCTACGGCGTGCACAGCGATTACGCCGGCGACTTCGCCGTGGCCGGGCTGGAAGCGGGCTGGCGGCTGCCGGCCGGGGCCGGCGCGCTCGTGCCCTACCTGGCGTTCGAGCACGCACGGGTGGCCAGCGACGGTTTCCACGAGGCGGGCGCGGAGGGCTTCGGCCTGCGCAGCGACGGCAGCGTCGCCCGGCGCAGCCAGGCCATCGCCGGCCTGCGCGCGCAAGGCGAATGGGGATGGCTGCGTTTGCACGGTTACGCCGAGTGGCAGCAGACACTGGCCAGCGACGGGCTGGAGATCCAGGCCAGCTTCGTCGGCGTGGACACGTGGTCGCCTCTGTCCGGCCAGGATCCGGCGCGCTCGGGCGGACTGTTCGGGCTCTCGGCCCAGGCCTGGCTGTCGCCGCGCGCGAACCTGTCCCTGGCCTGGGACCAGCGCTTCGGCCCGCGCGGGGACGCGAGCCTGGTGTCGCTGCGCTACGCGTTCGGGTTCTGACCGCTCAGCCGCGGCCTTCGAACAGCTCGCGCCCGATCAGCATGCGCCGGATCTCGTTGGTGCCGGCGCCGATCGCGTACAGCTTGGCGTCGCGCAGCAGGCGGCCGGTGGCGAATTCGTTGATGTAGCCGTTGCCGCCCAGCGCCTGGATCGCCTCCAGCGCCACCTGGACCGCGGCCTCGGAGGCGTGCAGCAGGCAGCTGGCCGCGGCCGCGCGCGAGGCGTGGCCGCCGTCGTAGTCGCGCGCGACCTGGTAGGCGAAGGCGCGCGAGGACTGTAGCGCGGTGTACATGTCGGCCAGCTTGCCCTGCATCAGGCCGAAGCTGCCGATCGGCGCGTCGAACTGGCAGCGCTCGCGCACGTAGGGCAGGGCGATGTCGAGCGCGGCCTGCATCAGCCCGATCGGCCCGCCCGATAGCACCAGGCGCTCGGTGTTCAGGCCGCTCATCAGCACCCGCACGCCGTGGTTCACTTCGCCGAGCACGTTCTCCTGCGGGATCGCGCAGTCCTCGAACACCAGCTCGCAGGTGTTGGAGCCGCGCATGCCCAGCTTGTCCAGCTTCTGCGCGGTGGAGAAGCCCGGCATCCCGCGCTCGACGATGAAGGCGGTCATGCAGCGGCTGCCGGCGTCCTTGCCGGCGGTGCGCATGTACACCACCAGCACGTCGGCTTCCGGGCCGTTGGTGATCCACATCTTGTTGCCGTTGGCGATCCAGACGCCGTCCTTCAGCTCGGCCGAGCAGCGCATCGAGCCGACCACGTCCGAGCCGGCGCCCGGCTCGCTCATCGCCAGCGCGCCCTTCCATTGCCCGCTGCACAGCTTCGGAAGGTACTTCTCCCTCTGCGCGTCGCTGCCGTTGAGGAACAGGTTGGACACGCACAGGTTGGAATGGGCGCCGTAGCTCAGGCCGACCGAGCCGGAGGCGCGCGAGATCTCCTCCATCGCCACCAGGTGGGCCAGGTAGCCCATGCCGCTGCCGCCGTATTGCGGGTCCACGGTCATGCCCAGCAGGCCCAGTTCGCCCAGCTTGGGCCACAGGTCCTGGGGGAAGGCGTTGTCGTGGTCGATCCGTGCGGCGCGTGGTGCGATCTCGGCCTCGGCGAAGCGGCGTACCGCCTCGCGCAGCGCGTCGATGTCCTCCCCCAGCTGGAACATGCGGATCGGGCCCCTCCGCCCGGATGGTTTCATTTGAACCAGTCTAGTGGCGCGGCCGTCGCCGCACACGTGCGGGTGCAGCAATGGGGGCTCAGTGCTCCCCGCGCAGGTGCCGCATCCGCGGCTGGGCCCGGCCCATCGGCAGCTTGAGCCGGCCGATCGACTCCAGCCGCGCCTCGGCGATGCGGTCGGCCGCGTACTGCGGGCTGATGCCCTCGCGCTCGGACAGGTCGTAGATCCTGGAGACGTTGTGGTAGATGCTGCGGATCAGGCGCATCGCCCGCTCGCGGTTGTAGCCGTCGATCTCCAGCGAGACGTTCATCACCCCGCCGGCATTGACCGCGTAGTCGGGGGCGAACAGGATCCCGCGCCGGTGCAGCTCGTCGCCGATGGCGTGGCTGGCCAGCTGGTTGTTGGCCGAGCCGCAGACGATCTTCACCTTCAGCCGCTCCAGGGTCTGGGCGTCGATCGCCCCTTCCATGGCGCAGGGCGCGAACACGTCGGCGGCCACGTCGTAGATCTCGTCCGGGGCGACCGCCTCGGCGCCGTACTCGGCCACCGCGCGCTCGACCTTGGCCGGGTCCAGGTCGGAGACGAACAGCTTGGCGCCGCGCTCCTTGAGCAGCTTCACCAGCTCCATGCCGATGTGGCCCAGGCCCTGCACCGCGATGCTGGTCTTGGCCACCTCCTCGTGGCCCAGCTTGCGCTGCAGCGAGGCCATCAGCCCCTGCAGGGTGCCGTAGGCGGTGAACGGGGCCGGGTCGCCGGAGCCGCCGTGGACCTGGTGTACGCCGGTGACGAACTCGGTCTCCAGGTACAGCAGCTCCATGTCGTTGACGTCGGTGCCCACGTCCTCGGCGGTGATGTAGCGGCCGCCCAGGGCCTCGACCGCGCGGCCGAACGCGCGCAGCAGGGCCTCGCTCTTGTCGGCCTTGGGGTCGCCCAGGATCACCGCCTTGCCGCCGCCCACGTTCAGCCCGGCCAGGGCGTTCTTGTAGGTCATGGTCCGGCTCAGGCGCAGCACGTCGCGCACGGCGTCGGCCTCGTTGGCGTAGGGACGCATGCGCACGCCGCCCAGGGCCGGGCCGAGCACGGTGTTGTGCACGGCGATGATCGCCTTCAGGCCGGCGTCGGGGTTGTTGCAGAAAACGACCTGCTCGTGGCCGGAAGTGGCGAGGGTTTCGAAAAGCATGTCTGGCTCCGCGTCGTGTCGCATGCGGTGGCGGGCAGTGGCGACGTGGCCGGGTGGCGGTGGGCTGGGACCGGTCGGAAACAAAAAAGCGACACCGGGCCGGGGGAGGGGGCGTGGGTCGCGGTGCGCATTCTACCCCTGCCTTTGCGGCAGGTTCGCGGCACCGCTTGAATGAAACGAACGGTCGTGCTATTCAAGCCGCCATGAATCCGCCTCCCGCCACCGCCGCCACCCCCAAGGGCGCCAGCACCCGCGGCATGCTCCTGGACCGCGCCGCCGACATGGCCTCGCGGGTCGGCCTGGAGGGCGTGACCATCGGCGAGCTGGCGGCCATGGCCGGCATGTCCAAGAGCGGCGTGTTCGCCCATTTCGGCTCGCGCGAGGACCTGGTCCGGCAGACTTTGGACTGGGTGGCGGGGCAGTTCGTGGACGCGGTGTTCCTGCCGTCCCTGCGGCAGCCGCGCGGCCTGCCGCGGCTGCAGGCGATCGTCGAGGCCTGGATTGGCTGGATCGACGCGCATCCGGAAGGCTGCGTGTTCCTCGGCGCTGCGTTGGAGTACGACGGCCGCCCCGGGCCGATGCGCGAGCACGTGGCCGCGCTGACCGGGCGCTGGCACCAGGCCCTGGAGCAGGCGACCGCGATGGCGGTGGAGCAGGGCCACCTCGCCGCTGCCACCGATCCGGCCCTGGTCGCGTTCCAGCTGCAGGCGCTGATGGACGGCCTGCACCACGCCCGCCTGTACCGCCCGGCGGATGCGACCGCCCTGGCCCGGCGCGCGGTCGCCGACCTGCTGGCGCGCCACGCCGCCACCGCCGCGCCTTCCACCGCTTCCTGATCCTTGGAGAACCCGCCATGTCCACGGCCGCATCCCTGGCTTCGCCGAAGAAAAGCACGACCGTTCGATCCTCGGCCGCGTCGCGCCTGCTTCGCTGGGGCTTCGCCCTGGGCGGCTGGCTGATGCCGGAGGCCACCGTGCGCCAGGCCTCGCGCCTGTTCGGCACGCCTGCGCCGTCCTCGCGCAGCCGCGCCCAGGCGGCGGACTGCGGGGATGCTGTGCTGGGCGAGGTACGCAGCGAAGGCGAGGCGGTCGCCACCTACGTCTGGGGCGATCCAGCCCGGCAGCCGTATGTGCTGTTCGCCCACGGGTGGTCCAGCTTCGGCCTGCGCTGCCGGCCGTGGGTGCAACCACTGCGCGAGGCCGGCTACGCGGTGGTCGCGTTCGACCAGCCGGCGCACGGGCGCAACAGCGGCGGCCGGCCGTTCCTGCCGGCGTTCGCCGCCGCCTTGGCCGCGGTGGCGCGCCGGCATGGCCCGCCGGCCGCGGTGGTCGCCCATTCGATGGGCGGCGCCTCGACCCTGCTGGCGCTGGCCGCCGGCGTGCGCACCGATCGCGTGGTCCTGCTCGCCCCGGCCGCCGACCTGCGCGCAGCCGGCGGCCGCTTCGGCCAGGCGGTGGGCCTGGCGCCGGCGCTGGTGGCGCGGATGTTCGAGCGCTTCGAGCGCCAGGTCGGCGCCCCGGTCGACAGCTTCGCCGCGCACCTGCACGCACCGGCGATGGGCGTGCCGGCGCTGGTGGTGCACGACCTCGAGGACCCGGACGTGCCGTGGGAGGAGGGCGAGCGCTACGCGCGGCTGTGGCCCGGTGCGCGCCTGCTCAGCACCCGCGGCCTGGGCCACCACCGCATCGCCGGCGACCCGCAGGTGATCGAGGCGGCATTGCGCTTCCTGCGCGGCGAGACGGTGGGCGAGCGGGTGGTGTCGTCGCCGAACCTGCGCTTCGGCTTCGCCTAGGACGGCGGCGCCGCGGGCAGGCCCGCTTCCCGGTGGACGATCTCCCCAAGGCGTCCACGGCACGGGGAGCGGGCCTGCCCGCGGCGCTGCGAGGTTCCATGGGCCTACGCTGCACCGCACCCATCGGTTTCCCGTGCAAGTAATAGACTCGGGCCATCACGGTCCGGGACATCGCACGCATGAGCACGCCCGCCAGCCACCTTTCCGGTGCCCGCCCGGACGCCGGCGCCGCGACCTCGCCGCTGCGCTTCGTCACCGCCGCCAGCCTTTTCGACGGCCACGACGCGGCGATCAACATCATGCGCCGGCTGATCCAGGCGCAGGGCGTGGAGGTGATCCACCTAGGCCACAACCGCAGCGTCGAGGACGTGGTCCGCGCCGCCCTGCAGGAGGACGCCGACGCCATCGCCCTGTCCAGCTACCAGGGCGGCCACGTCGAGTACTTCAGGTACATGGTCGACATGCTGCGCGAGCGCGGCGCCGGCCACGTCCGCGTGT
The DNA here is from genome assembly GCF_010093185.1 of Pseudoxanthomonas jiangsuensis. Lineage (GTDB taxonomy): Bacteria > Pseudomonadota > Gammaproteobacteria > Xanthomonadales > Xanthomonadaceae > Pseudoxanthomonas > Pseudoxanthomonas jiangsuensis. Next base: position 7,350 of record NZ_PDWL01000026.1, read on the forward strand.
TCGGCGGCGGCGGCGGCACGATCACGCCGGAGGAGATCCGCGAACTGGAAGCCTACGGCGTCGAGCGCATCTACCACCCCAACGACGGCATGAAGATGGGCCTGGTGGAGATGATCGAGGACGTGGTTGCGCGCGCGGCGCGCAATCGTGATTCGTCATTGGTGATTGGTGATTTGAAAGGGCACTCGCATCCAGCCATCGATGACGAAATCGCGATCGGCCGCATGATGTCCGCCATCGAGGACGGCGCCATTTCCGAAGCCGAGCTGGCCCTCTTGCGAAAAGGCTGGACGAAGCCGCGCCCTTCCGAATCACCAGGCACCAATCACCAATCACCTCCGCCCACGCCAGTGGTCGGAATCACAGGCACCGGCGGCGCCGGCAAGTCCTCGGTCACCGACGAACTGCTCAACCGCTTCCTGGCCTGCTTCCCGGCCATGCGCATCGCCGTTGTCTCGGTCGACCCGACCCGCCGCCGCAGCGGGGGTGCCCTGCTGGGCGACCGCATCCGCATGAACGCCCTGCGCAGCCACCGCGTCTACATGCGCTCGATGGCCACCCGCCGCCAGAACGTGGCCACCAACGCGGTGCTCAAGGACTGTATTGCTTATCTCAAGTCCCTGGGCTTCGACCTGGTGATCGTGGAGACCGCCGGCATCGGCCAGTCCGACTCGGAGATCGTGGACCTGGTCGACCTGCCGGTGTACGTGATGACCTCCGACTACGGCGCGGCCAGCCAGCTGGAGAAGATCGACATGCTCGATTTCGCCGATCTGGTCGTGCTCAACAAGTACGACCGCCGCGGCGCCGAGGATGCCCTGCGCGACGTGCGCAAGCAGTGGAAGCGCAACCGCCAGGCGTTCCAGGCCCGGGACGAGGACATCCCGGTCTATCCGACCATCGCCAGCCAGTTCAACGACCCCGGCATCGGCTGGATGTTCGCCAACCTGTGCCGGCTGCTGCGCGACAAGACCGGTGCGGGCGAGGGCGGACGCTGCGACTTCCGGCCGGAGATCGACACCACGCTGAAGGAACCGCGCGCCACCGTGCTGATCCCCGGCAACCGCGCGCGCTACCTGGCCGAGATCGCCGAACAGGGCAGGGCGATCAACCGCCGCATCGAAACCGAGGCCGGGACCGCCAGCCGCGCGCAGTCGTACTGGGAATCGCTGCGCGAGCTGGGCGACGAACTGCTGCCTGCTCCCTTGGACCTGTACGCCCCCGACGCCCTGCTCCCCTCTCCCGTCGGGAGAGGGGCCTGGGGAGAGGGTACGCCGGCCGACGTATCCCGCAGTACTCCGAACCCTCACCCCAACCCCTCTCCCGAGGGGAGAGGGGCTCAAGTGACTGCGGACTACACCTTGCTGACTTTGCGCCAACGCTACAACGACGCCCTCCAGTCCCTCTCCAGCGAATCCCTGCGCCTGCTGCGCGAATGGCCCGCGCGCCTGAAGTCCATCACCGACGAGGCCACCGAATACCAGGTCCGCGGCAAGCCCATCCGGGTCGAGAACTACCGCGAATCCCTCAGCCACCAGAAGGTCCCCAAGATCGCCGCCCCCACCTACCGGAGCTGGGGCGAACTACTGACCTTCCTCGGCAAGGAGAACCTCCCCGGCAGCTATCCCTACACCGGCGGCGTCTCCCCCTACCGCCGCACCGGCGAAGACCCGATCCGCATGTTCGCCGGCGAGGGCACGCCCGAGCGCACCAACCGCCGCTTCCACTACCTGTCCGCCGGCCAGCCGGCCGCGCGCCTGTCCACCGCGTTCGACTCGGTCACCCTCTACGGCGAGGACCCGGCGCCGCGCCCGGACATCTACGGCAAGATCGGCAACTCCGGGGTCAACGTGCCCACCCTGGACGACATGAAGAAGCTGTACTCCGGCTTCGACCTGTGCGCCCCGACCACCAGCGTGTCGATGACCATCAACGGCCCGGCGCCGATCATCCTGGCGATGTTCATGAACACCGCCATCGACCAGCAGGTGGAGAAACACCTCAAGGCCGACCCGCAGCGCTGGGCGCAGGCGCAGAAGAAGATCGACGCGTTCTTCCAAGGCAGGGAGCGCCCGCGCTACCACGGCGACCTGCCGCCCGGCAGCGACGGCCTCGGCCTGGCCCTGCTCGGCCTCACCGGCGACCAGCTGCTCGACCCGGAGACCTACGCCCGGATCAAGGCGCAGACCCTGAAGACCGTGCGCGGCACCGTCCAGGCCGACATCCTCAAGGAGGACCAGGCCCAGAACACCTGCATCTTCAGCACCGAGTTCGCCCTGCGGATGATGGGCGACATCCAGCAGTACTTCGTCGACCACCAGGTCCGCAACTTCTACTCGGTGTCCATCTCCGGCTACCACATCGCCGAGGCCGGGGCGAACCCGATCAGCCAGCTCGCCTTTACCCTCTCCAACGGCTTCACCATCGTCGAGTACTACCTCGCGCGCGGCATGCACATCGACGACTTTGCGCCCAACCTGAGCTTCTTCTTCAGCAACGGCATGGACCCCGAGTACACCGTCATCGGCCGCGTCGCCCGCCGCATCTGGGCCCGCGCCATGCGCGAGCGCTATGGCGGCAACGAGCGCAGCCAGATGATGAAGTACCACATCCAGACCTCCGGCCGCTCCCTGCACGCCCAGGAGATCCAGTTCAACGACATCCGCACCACCCTGCAGGCCCTGTACGCCCTGTTCGACAACTGCAACAGCCTGCACACCAACGCCTACGACGAGGCCATCACCACGCCCACCGAAGAGAGCGTGCGCCGCGCGGTGGCCATCCAGATGATCATCAACAAGGAGCTGGGGCTGAACTTCTGCGAGAACCCTTGGCAGGGCAGCTTCGCGGTGGAGTACCTGACCGACCTGGTCGAGGAAGCGGTCTACAAGGAGTTCGAGGCCATCAGCGAGCGCGGCGGCGTGCTTGGCGCCATGGACACCATGTACCAGCGCGGCAAGATCCAGGAAGAGTCGATGTACTACGAGCACAAGAAGCACGACGGCTCGCTGCCGCTGGTGGGCGTCAACACCTTCCTGCCCAGGGAACACGCCGGCGAAGTCGCCACCGAGATCGAGCTGATCCGCTCCACCGAGGGCGAGAAGGCGCAGCAGATCGAGAACGTGCGGGGCTGGCAGGCCAACCGCAATCGCCTGGCCCCGGAAGGGGAGACCGCCACCGGCCATATCGCCGGGGCCGACGAATCAGGCAGCGGGCTGGCTGAACATGTTCACGACGGCCACGGCCTGGCGTATCTTCAGGACACGGCGCGCAGGCGGGGGAACGTCTTTGCGGCGCTGGTGGAAGCGGTCAAGACCCACAGCCTGGGGCAGATCAGCCATGCGCTGTATGGCTTGGGCGGGGAGTATCGGAGAAATATGTAATGCCGCCCGGGCCTTGAGTTGCGGGGCATCGTGGCAGCCGTCCTGGCAGCCGGTGCGAAGCCCAGCTGGATTCACCGTTGGGTGGCGTAAAAGATAACTAACTAGAGAGTCGCAGGATATGGATTCGGTTGTCATAGAAGGCTTCAGAAAGGTCTGTCAGTCACTGAAGCTCGCTCGTCGAGCCGAATTGGTAGATCCCGACAGTAACGATCTTTTGATCGACTCGCTGTATGTGGATCCGTTGCCTGGAAACGGTGTGCTCCAAAGTGCATTGGATCCACACACCACCTTTTTCATCGGAAGAAAGGGGTGTGGTAAGTCCACGGTATTCCAGAAGCTGCAGAGCGAAATACAGCAGAAGAGCGCGATCACGTCTGCGTACATAGATATTAAAACTGTGTTCGAGTCCTGCCAGATCGATCCGGCCCTTGCTCTGAAGTTAGCGGCAGCACCAGATGCTTTGCCCCCGGATGCTGTGGAGCGTCTTTTGCTTCAGCGAGCATTCCTCGAGTCATTGGTTTCTGAGCTTAGGGTTCAGCTAAAACGTAAATTCTCAGGCTCGCTCTGGGGAAGGTTGAAGGGGCTGTTTGGGTCGCACTCGGAGCTTGATGCTCAGTTAGATGAGCTTGTCAGGTCTCTTGAAATCCCGAGCTTTGACAACGTTGTGGCGTTACACAGGCCTAAGGTGGCCGTAAGTTCAGAGCACTCGAAGAAGGAGCAAGCTGAGATCGGGGCAAAAGTAAGTGCAACGAGCCCGGTGATCTCTTTCGGTGTTTCCGATGAATTCGTCAAATCGGGGGCGTCAGCAGAGGAATATACGCAAATATTTCTCCGTACGATGAATGTCAAGGCATTCATTGCAAGATTGCGCGAGTTTCTTGAGCGTGCGGGTTATACACGCCTTTATGTGCTCATCGATGATTTTTCAGAGCTCCCTCAGGAGAGCATGAAGTTCGTAGTTGATGTTCTATTGGCGCCATTGAATAACTGGTCGGAAGAGCTGGTAAAGTTCAAGATTGCGGCTTATCCAGGGCGTATTTATTTCGGTGACATAGATAAGACAAAGATTGACGAAGTTTATCTAGATCTGTTTAAGTTATATGGGAGTAGCGATGTTGGAACGATGGAAGAATCTGCCATCGATTTCACGCGGCGACTCGTCGAAGTTCGTTTCGATAAATTTCTAAAGAACCGGCTCGGCGAAGTGTTTGCCTTGGAGGATGGGGAAGTGTGGCGTCACCTCTTCTATGCGAGCATGGCAAACCCTAGAGTGCTCGGGTACGTACTGCATTTCTGCGCGGATCTCGCGCTTATTAAGGGCAAGAAAATTTCTGTTTCTGTCATTCAAGACGCCGCACAGAAATATTATGAAGAGAAAGTGGAGGAGTATTTTAGGCTTGGCAAATTTCTTCATGACACATTTGCAGAGAGATTGTCTCTATATAGCTTAAAAGAGCTTCTCGAGGATATCGTCAAGCGCAGTAAAGATCTTCGGCAGCATTCATCGGAGGTCTTTGCGACGTTCTCGGGCAATCCTTTCACGAGCCACTTTCATGTGCCAACAGAAATGGAGCAGCTCCTTCGGACGTTGGAGCTCAATTTCTTTGTGACGAAGTATTTCGAAATGTCCGATCGTTCGGGCCGAAAAGTTTCGATCTTTGCTCTCAATTATGGGCTTTGTAACAAGTACTCGATTCGCTTCGGTCGGCCGATTGGAAAGAGGGAGTGGCGCCTTTATCCCGTAGAGAGGGTGTTTGATTATTCTCCCATCGTTCTTGCCTTTCTTAATCGAAACCAAGAAATAAGTTGCGCTTCTTGTGGTGCAAAGTTTCCAGTTGAGATGCTCGAAGCAATTAAGATGTTCAAGATGCGTTGTCCGGAATGTGTGAGTGGTACTGTCTCCGTGGTCAATCTTTCAAAGAAGTACGCGAGAGATGTGGAGGCGATCTCGGGCGAGGTTCTACTGGATAAGTTGGAGCTCGGGATTCTAGCGGTCCTCAATTCGGAGGGTGATCAGATGAAGCCGGGTGATATTGCTATGGAGCTCGATTGTTCTCATCAGTTGGTTGGTAGGAGGGCAAGGACTTTGGCTGAGAGATCTTTAATTGATCGGCCTTATCAAGGTGCTCAGCGTGTCTATAGCCTTAGAGATCTGGCAAGGTCGGCGTATTTCTCGAGATCGTCCGCAGATGATCTGGACGTCTGATCTAGAAGCAAAGGTTGGAATGCGCTTTCGACGGAACCGGTGTCAGAGCGCACTTTCACTTGAGTTGGGTGCAACCTGAGATCGGAATGCGCTTTCTCGCGGGGTCGGGGTCGGCACCGCGGAATGCCATGGGACGCATGCCACTGGGGAAGGTCACACCAATGCGTGAACATAGCCGTGGTGGATGCTACGGTCGGTCTCTCCGTACAGAAATCCAAGGATTGCGACGTCCCCTCATGGCCTGCCGCCTCACCGCCTCGATCCTGACTTCCGCCCTGATCCTCGGCATCGCCAGCTGTGCGGCGCCCTCGGCGTCCGATGCGCCGCCTCCCCAATCTGCTGCTGCGGACCAAGGCAAGCCTCCGATCACCAAGTTCAAGGCCTACACCCAGCGCTTTGCCGGCGAGACGTTGCTCACCCAGAGCCATGCGACCGGCCACGTGGGCGACCTGTTCTTCACCCACTGGAAGGATGGAGGCGAAGCCTCGTTCAAGCTGGACGAGCAGGGCAACTTCAAGATCGACTGGATTGGCGGCAACTACAACTATGTCGGTGGCCCGGGCTGGGAAAGCGGCGACCGCAACCGTGTGATCGGCTACCGCCTCAACGAGGACGCCGGCGCGAGCTACGTGACCCTCTATGGCTGGGGCTACGAGAAGGCGATGGATCCGGCCGATCCCGCCCACCTGGTCGAGTACTACATCATCCAGCGCTGGGTCCGCACGCCAGCCCAGGGTGGTGAGCAGGGCATTTCCTTCGTCAGCGACGGAGTGGAGTACACCACCTGGCGCACCGTGCGCAGGGAAAAGCCCTCGATCAACAACACCGCCACGTTCTACCAGTACTGGAGCAAGCCCAAGGAGCAGATGCCGCTCGGGGTCGACCACAAGATCGTCTTTGCCGACCACGTGAAGGCCTGGGAAGCCAACGGCTGGAAGCTGCCCGACATGGACAACTTCGACGCCAGCGACGACCCCACCTACCAGGTCTTCGCGGTCGAGGTCTTCCTGGTGGAAAAAAGCGGCACCGCTTCAGGGCGGGTCTGGGATGCGGGCAGGTAATCGCTGCAGCGCCGGCCGCGCCCAAGGGCGCGCTCCGGCCGAACACTTCCTCGTGCTGGGGTGATGTCCGTGGAGGCCGTCGTCAGCCCGCATCCCCCTGCGACGGCTTCCACTCCGGCCCCGCATTGGTATTGACCATCCACGGGATCCCGAAGCGATCCACCAGCGAGCCGAACCCGGGCGACCAGAAAGTCTCGGCGAACGGCATGACCTGCTTGCCGCCGGCCGACAGCGCCTCGAACCAGCGCCTGGCCTCGTCGATGTCGTCGGTGTGCAGGGTGACGTCGAAGCCGTTCTTGGGCTTGTCGATGTTCGGCGCCCAAGCCAGGTCCATGTCCGCGCCCATCAGCGACTGGTCGCCGACCTCCAGCCAGGCATGCATCAGCCATTCCTTGTGCCTGGGGTCGGTGATCTCCATGCCGGGCATGCCGTCGCCGTAGGGGAAGGCGGCGGTGATGCGCCCGCCCAACACCTGGGCGTAGAACTCGAACGCTTCCCGGCATTGGCCCTGGAAGCTGAGGCTGGTGACGATCTTCATGTGCGCTCCTTGTGGTCGGTGTGGCCGGGGGCCGGCGATGGGCCGCGGTGCGTGGATGTCCCGGATTCAACCAGGCGACGGGCAGGCACGGCGTGGATCGACAGTGGTGCAGCGCCGTCGCCTGGGACGGGATGCCGATGACCGCCATCGTGCCCGGGCTGCCCGGGGCGGTAGGCCGTTGTCGCCGGCACCCACCTGGCGTTGCTGCGGCATGCTCCGTGGCGCTGGACTGGCCGCTCGTGCTTCGGTGACCATACCGCATGCCCACCTCCACCCCATCCGCGCACCTGCTGCAACTGCTGCCCGAGGCGGTGGTGCAGACCGATGCGCTGTGGGAAATCGCTTACCTGAACCCGGCTTGGCACACGCTCACCGGGCATCCGGTGGAGGCGGCGCTCGGCCGTTCCCTGCTCGAGTTCGTGCATCCCGACGATACCGGCACCTTGCGCTCGGGCATGCCGGTGTTCCGGCTGCGCTTCGCCGATGCGGGCTATCGCTGGATGCGCCTGCAGCTGCATCCGGAGACGGATGCGGCCGGCCGGGTGCTCAGCCGCCAGGGCGTGCTGATCGAGATCACCGAGGTCACCGAGCAGGTGCTGGTGGAAGTGCGCCAGCGCTTCCTGCGGCTGCTGGAAACCATCGATGGCGTGGTCTGGGAAGCCGAGATCGGGGTGGGCAACACCTTCCTGAGCCCCCAGGTCGAGCGGCTGTTCGGCTACACCGTGGAGGAGTGGCGCTCGGACCCGGGCTTCTGGCGGGCGCATGTGCACCCGGACGACCTGGCCGAGGCGCTGGTCATCGACGATGCCGCCTACAACGCCACCCACAGCCATGCCTACGAGATGAGCTACCGGCTGATCGCCAAGTGCGGCAAGGTCGTGTGGGTGCGCGACCTGTGCCGTGCGGTGGTCGAGCCGGGGCGGCCGAACCGGATGATCGGCCTGATGATCGACGTGACCCGGCAGAAGAACACGGAACTGGAGTTGCTGCGCTCGGACACCCGCTATGCGCTGGCCACCCGCGGTTCCAACGACGGCATCTGGGACTGGGACCTGCGGACGGACGCCCTGCACGTGTCCGGGCGCTTCCAGGAGATCGTCGGGCTGGGCGGCACCGATCGCGTGCATGACGGTGGCTGGGATTTCCTGCAACAGCTGATCGACCCCGATGACCGCGAGCGGGTGCAGGCGGCCTTCCGCCGGCACCTGTCGGGGGACAGCGCAAACTTCTCGGTCGATTTCCGCGCGTTCCACGGCTCGGGGCGGCGGGTGTGGGTCAACTGGCGCGGGGTGGCCCGGTTCGAGGACGGTGCGGCCGTGCGCATGGCCGGCTCGCTGAGCGACCTGGCCGAGCGCGGCAGTTCCTACGACGCCCTGACCAACCTGCCGGGCCGGCCGTTGTTCCGCGATCGCCTCGCGCATGCCATTGCGCTGCACCGGAACGAGGCGGAAGAAGAGGATGCCGCGTCGGCAACAGGCAGGAACACGATGTTCGCCGTGCTGCTGCTGGACCTCAACCGGTTCAAGGCGGTCAATGACACCCTCGGGCACCACGCGGGCGACCAATTGTTGCAGCAGGTGGCGCGCCGGCTCGAATCCTGCGTGCGCAGCGGCGACCTGGTCGCGCGCATGAGCGGCGATGAGTTCAACGTGCTGCTGGAATCCATCGAACCGGCCGAAGCCGCCGAACGTGCCCGGCAGATTGCCGTCGCCCTGCAAGAACCCTACGTGATCGAGGCGCACACCGTGGCCGGCGGCGCGAGCATCGGCCTGGTCTGCAGCGGCTCCGGCCTGACGACGGCCGATGACTACCTGCGGGCCGCGGACGCTGCCATGTACAGGGCCAAGAGCCAGGCGTCGGGCGTGTGCGTTTTTGTCGCGGAAGGGCGAAAAGACGCCAGGGACATTTTCCCTGAAACGGAGTGGGGTGATGCAAGGGCCGAGTAACGTAGCACGCGTGAAGGCGGTGGGCCCATTTGCGGCCAGTCAGCGTCGGTGGTGTGATTCGATGCGACTGGCGAAACTTGGGGTGCGAATGTTTAAGTACATGGTGCTCTGCGGCTTTCTGGTCGTTGGGTTCGTCCTCGTTCTTGATCCGTGGCCTCGTTACCTCGGACGCGTCCACGGCGAGGTGGTCAAAGTAGAAGGAGGAGGACGATTCTCGGGACCCTCCACCAACATCCAGGTGCGATTGAAAGAAGGCGCGATCATTCCTGTGACGATCGCAGACGCCGACGTAAAGAAGGGAGATGTGGTGGTACTTCTGGCATACGAGAGTCGCATCTTCACGCGGCGCAGCTATGACGTATCAATGGAAGGACTTGCGCGAAATACGGTCGATGGTGCGCCGAGGAAGTAGTTGATCTCGTGAGATCGGGAACGTGCATCAGCCAATCCTTGTGCCTGGGTCGGCGATCTCCATGCCCGGCATGTCGTCGCTGTAGGGGAAGGCAGCGGTGATGCGCCGCCAAACCTGGGCGTAGAACTCGAAGGCTTCGCGGCATTGGTCCTGGAGGCTGAGGCTTGGTGGCGATCTTCATGTGCGCTCCTCGTGCTCGGTATGGCGGGGAACCGACGATGTGCTGGGTGCGTGAATTGCCCCCGATTCAACCAGGCAACGGCGAGTACGGCGTGGATCGACAGTGGCGCAGCGCCGTCGCACAGGGTGCAATCGCCATCGCGCCAAGGCTGCCTCGGGGCGGCATGCCCGCGGCGCTATGATCCGGCCGGACCCGCCGCTCTTCCCGAAGGAGACGCACCATGAGGTTCCTGCAAGCCGCAGCTCTTGCCGGCGGGCTCGTCTTGGCCGCGCCTGCGAACGCCGGGGACCCGGCGCCGCCCTCGCTGGCCGGGCGCTGGGCACTGGAGGTGGACCGCATGAGCCAGCCGCCGGAAGCGCGCCCCAGGAGCGTGACCATCACTTTCAAGGACATCGGCCCGGCTTGGCGCATGGACGTGGCGATCACCGACCCGGCCGGCGCCGTCCTGCGCATGGGCACCGACCTGCCCGAGGACGGCGGTCCCGTCACCTTCGAGCGCAATCCGGAGGCCGACAGCGCCTCCATGCGCATGCCGTCGCCCGGGGTGATGGTGCTGGGCCTGGCCCGCGACGGTATCCCGGCCTCGACCCGCGTCTACAGCGTGTCCGCCGACGGCGCTGCCATGACCGAGGTCGCCTCCTACCTGGATGCGGCACGCAGGCCGTTCCTGCGCGTGAACCATTTCGTCCGTGTGCCGGAGGGCGAGGGGACGCGCTAGCCCGTCGACAGGCATGGTCGCGGCGTATCACGCGCGGCGTCCGATTCACCTACGCTTGTGCACCTCTGTCTGCCACCGCGGCGATCCGATGTCTCCCACCCCCTGCGTCGCCGCCTTGATGATGGCCCTGGCAGTGGCCTTCGCCGGCCGCGCCGGCGCTTCGCCGCCGGTGCCGGTCCGCGACGGACAGGTCGTGCTGCCGCAGGAGCAGGACGGGGCGATGCCGCGTTCGGTGGTCCAGCCCAGCGGGCAGGGCACGAAGGTGGGCGCACCTGCCTTCGAATACGACTACCTGCCGCCGGCCTCGCCCGGGCTGCAGGAGATCCACGAGCGCGTGCTCGAGGCCGACCTGTGGCGGCAGGTGCCGGAGGTGCAGGCGATCGACGGCATGTTCGCGCTGCCGCGCCGCCTGCGTTTCCTCACCGCCGAGTGCGGCGGGGCCGACGTCTTCTATCACCCGGACCGGGCCGAGATCGTGCTGTGCTACGAGACCCTGCGCGCGCTCTATGAGCAGGGGCAGGCGCACCAGTTGGCCATGGGGCTGGGCGAGGATCACCCGCTGCACTACGTGCGCGCCAACGTGCGCTTCATGGTGCTGCACGAGACCGGCCACGCCCTGGTGGAACTGCTGGACCTGCCCGTCACCGGCCGCCAGGAGGACGCGGTGGACCAGCTGGCGGCGATCCTGATGCTGCGCTTCGCCGGCCTGGACGAGACCCCGGCGCAGGTGATCGACCACCTGCGCCTGGCGGCGAACTGGATGCTCTCGCGCAGCACCGGCGCCTACGACCTGGACGCGTACGCCGACGAGCACGCGCTGGGTGAGCAGCGCTTCTTCAACCTGCAGTGCCTGATCTACGGCACCGACCCGGAAGGCTTCGCCGGCATGGTCGACGCCGGCGACCTGACCGCCGCGCGTGCCGCCAGCTGCCCCCGCGAGACCCGCAGCGCCAGCCGTGCCTGGGTGCGCCTGCTGGTGCCGCACCTGGCGCCGGGATACGAGGCGTACGGGGAGGAAGCCGCGCGCTATCTGGGGCGTGGCGGTTGAGGCGCCCGCGACCGGTTACGATGCCGTTCCCCCGCTTTGCCTTACCGACCCCATGAGGGCCCGCTTCCCCCACGCCCCCCGGGCGGCATGAGCCGCACCCCGGACCGCCCGCACGCCGGGCCCGAATCGCGCAGCGAACGCCTGCAGCCGTGGACCTCGGCGCTGCTGAGCGCCGTGCTGCACACGCTCCTGCTGGCGGTGCTGCTGTACGCCGCCAAGCCGGTCGTGACCGCCCCGCAGGGCGCGGCCAGCGGCGGCCGGGTGCGCGTGGACTTCGTCGGCAATCCGTCCGGGGAGACTCAGCCGGCGCCGGTGCAGCCGCGGCCCTCGCCGGAGCAGGCGCGCAAGCCGCCGTCCAAGGCCGTGGCGCGGGAGCGGGTGGAGCCGCGCAAGCCGGTGTTGCAGGCGCAGTTCGTCGAGCCGCCGCCGGCGCCGCAGCCCGAGTCCCAGCCCAGCCCGGACACGGCCGCGGAGCGGCCGGCGCAGGCGCCCGCCGCCAGCTCGCCGGCGCCTGCCCAGCGCCGGCCGGAGACCTGGACTGGGCGGCCGCCGGGCCTGCTGGAGGAGGACGTCGCCGACGACGACGGGCGCTCGCGCGGGCCGGTCAATACCGGCGGCTACTTCCGGGACATGGCCGCCGGCGAGCCGAGCATGCAGGTGGGCGGCTACCAGATCATCTACGACCTGCTCGCCGAGGCGCGGCTGCGGGCATGGATGGAGCATGGCATGAAGGAGCTGTCCATCCCTTTGCCGGGCACCCGCTACTACATGGTCTGCCCGGCGGAGGTGGCGCAGCGGCGCGAGTCGAGCAAGTGCCGGTTGCTCGATCCGGGCGACCCGGAGATGCAGGCCATCGGCGACGCGCGCCAGGTCGTGGCGATCATGGCGGTGTACAAGCAGGGCGAACTGGTCTGGCGCGGGCCGGGGCCGTACCGGTAAGCGCACGTGGCGGTGCGGTACGCGGCGAGGGTAGGCAGCCTTCGCGCTGCAGTCCTGCGCCTTCGCCCGGGTCTCACGCTGCCGCGCCGAAACTCGCCGGCAGTCGGCAGGCGGAGCAGGCATGACGGTCGGAACGGTCCGGATCGGCTGCGCGGGATGGTCGATCCCGCGCCAGCATGCGCACCTGTTCGGCGAGGGCGAGAGCGTGCTCGCCCGCTATGCGACGCGGTTCGACGCGGTCGAGGTGAACTCCTCCTTCTACCGGCCGCACCAGGCCAGGACCTACGAGCGCTGGGCGGCGAGCGTCCCGCGCGGCTTCCGGTTCTCGGTCAAGGTGCCCAAGGCGATCTCGCACGAGCTGCGGCTGCGGGCGGCCGGCGATGCGCTGGACCGCTTCCTGGGCGAGGCCGGGTCCCTGGGCGGAAAGCTGGGCGGCTACCTGCTGCAGCTGCCGCCCAGCCTGGCGCTGGATGCGCGCACGGCCTCGGCGTTCTTCCGCGCATTCCGCCGCCGGTGCCAGGCACCCCTGGCCTGCGAGCCGCGCCATGCCAGCTGGTTCACCGCCCAGGCCGAGGCGTTGCTTGTCCGGTATGCGGTCTCGCGGGTGGCGGCCGATCCGGCCCCGGTGTCGGAGGCGGCCACGCCGGCGGCGGACCCGGCCTGGCGCTACTGGCGATGGCATGGCTCGCCGCGGATGTACTACAGCGCCTACTCCGACGCGGCCCTGCGCGAACTGGCGCAACGCGCGATGCCGGGCAGGCGCGCTGCGACCTGGGTGATCTTCGACAACACCGCACAGGGATTCGCGGTGGCCGATGCCGCGAGGCTGCAGGCACTGCTCGATGGGGCTCTTCGCGGTAACGGCTGACCGCGTGGCCGACACCCGCAACAGGCAGGGCGACGTGCAGCCGGGCTGAAGCGATACCGGCAGGTTGTGGTCGCCCGACGCTGCGGCTAACGTTACCTCATTGGCCACAGGGGGCCGTGGAAGGGGACGCGTCGATGCTCAGGTCTGCGGTGTTGCTCGGGATGTGCCTGCTGCTGTGGGGCTTCGCGCCCGGCGTGGCGGCGCAGGAACGGTTCGTGGCGATCCCCGCCGCCGAGCAGGTCGCGCGGATGGGTACCGGGGTCAACATCCTCGGCTACGACCCGTACTGGCGCGAGGGCGGGCAGGGCAACTACCGCGAGGAACACTTCAAGGCCATCCACGACGCCGGGTTCCGCACGGTGCGGGTGGTGCTGTTCACCTTCCGTCACCTGGACGCGGGCGGCACGCTGGACCCGGCCTGGCTGGAAAAGCTCGACTGGGTGGTGGCGATGGGCCGCAAGCACGGCCTGGTCGTCATTCTCGACGTGCACGATTTCGACGATTGCGCCAAGGACATGGCCAACTGCGCGCCACGCCTGGAGCAGGTCTGGTCGCAGCTGGCCGCCCGCTATGCCGACCAGCCCGCCTCGCTGGTGTTCGAACTGCTCAACGAGCCGCACGGCCAGCTCGACGCGGCCGCCTGGAACGCGCTGTTCCCGCGGCTGCTGAAGGTCGTGCGTGCGAGCAACCCCACCCGCAACGTCGTGGTCGGGCCGGTGAACTGGAACAACTTCCGCGCGCTCGAGCAACTGGAGCTGCCCGCGGACGACCGCCACCTGATCGTCACCTTCCACTACTACGAGCCGTTCGACTTCACCCATCAGGGCGCGAGCTGGGTCGAGGAGCAGTTCTCGCGGCTGAAGGACGTGCCGTTCGGCACGCCGGAACAGGTCGCCCAGGTCGGCCGGGATTTCGACGCGGTCAAGGCCTGGTCGCTCGCCCACGACCGGCCGATCCTGCTGGGCGAGTTCGGCGCCTACGACAAGGCGCCGATGGACAGCCGCGTGCGCTGGACGGCGACGGTGGCCCGGGCCGCGGAGGCGCGCGGCTTCGCCCGGCTGTACTGGCAGTTCTCCAGCGACTTCCTGCTGTACGACTTCGGCCGCCAGGCCTGGGTCGAGCCGATCCTGCGCGCGGTGCTGCCCGATTCGCCGGAGCTGGAGCGCTGAGGCGCCGGGTCGGCCTGTTCCGGTCGCGCCGCTGCGGCCGCGCCGCCTTCAGCCCCGCCGCGCCGCCTCGATCGCGGCGACGTCGATCTTGCGCATCGTCATCATCGCTTCGAAGGCGCGCCGGGCGACTTCCGGGTCCGGATCGGCGATGGCCTCGGTCAGCACCCGCGGGGTGATCTGCCAGGACAGGCCCCAGCGGTCCTTGCACCAGCCGCAGTCGCTCTCCTGGCCGCCGTTGCCGACGATGGCGTTCCAGTAGCGGTCGGTCTCGGCCTGGTCCGCGGTGGCGACCTGGAAGGAGAACGCCTCGCTGTGGCGGAAGGCGGGGCCGCCGTTGAGGCCCAGGCAGGGGATGCCGAGCACGGTGAACTGCACCGTCAGCACATCGCCCTGCTTGCCGGCGGGGTAGTCGGAAGGCGCGCGGAAGATCGCGCCGACCGCGCTGTCGGGAAAGGTCCGGGCGTAGAAGGTGGCGGCGTCCAGCGCGGTGCCGTCGAACCAGAGGCAGATGGTGTTCCTGGCGATCATGGATTTTCCTGGGATGGATTGGACGGGGCCAGCGTAGGGCGCGGCGGTCGACGGCAGGTCAAGCCGCCGCCGGCCGATTGCGCGCCGCCGGGTTGTTGCGTTCCGGGCCGGCCATTACCTTGTCGATCCACGAAGCCGCGGATCGACATGATGCACAGGCGACAGTTCCTCGGAAGCACCGCCCTGGCCGCCGCCGCGCTGGCCTTGCCGCTGGCCCGCAACGGCCAGGCGCAGGCGGCGACGCCGTCGCGGATCCTGCCGCCGCCGCTGCAGCCGGGCGACACCATCGGCCTGGTCAGCCCATCGGCGGCCACCGACGACCCTTTTGACCTGCAGCTGGCGCGGGAGGCGATGGAGGCGCTGGGCCTGGAGGTGAAAGCCGCGCCGCACCTGGACGCGCGCCGCGGCCATCTCGCCGGCACCGATGCCGAACGCGCCGGCGACCTCAACGCGATGTTCGCCGACCGCCGGGTCAAGGCGATCGTCTGCGCCCGCGGCGGTTCCGGCGCCGCGCGCCTGCTGCCGCTGCTGGACTACCCGCTGATCCGGCGCAATCCCAAGGCGCTGCTCGGCTATTCGGACATCACGGCCTTGCACAACGCCCTGCTGTCGCAGGCCGGACTGGTCAGCTTCCACGGCCCGATCGGCTCGGGCAGCTGGAACACGTTCAATGCCGATCAGTTCCGGCGGGTGTTCTTCGGCCGCGAGCTGATGCAGTACCGCAACCTCTCCGAGCCGGGCGACGAACTGGTGCCGCGCCGCAACCGCACGGTCACCCTCACCGGCGGCACCGCCCGCGGCGAGCTGGTCGGCGGCAACCTCAGCGTGCTGGTCGCGCTGGCCGGCTCGCGCTACCTGCCGGATTTCCGCGGGAAGATCCTGTTCCTGGAGGACGTGGGCGAGGCGCCGTACCGGGTCGACCGCATGTTCAGCACGCTGCGGCTGATGGGCGCGCTGGAGCAGGTGGCCGGAGTGGTCTTCGGCGAATGCACCGAATGCGATCCCGGCGACGGCTACGGCTCGTTGACCGTGCCGCAGATCCTGGACGACTACCTCCGGCCGCTGGGCGTGCCCGCCTACCGCGGCGCGATGATCGGCCACATCCGCCAGCAGTTCATCCTGCCGGTGGGCGGCAAGGTGGAGCTGGATGCCGACGCCGGAACCCTGCGAATGCTGGAGCCGGTGTTCCAGGCCTGAGGCGTCCGCCGCGTTCATCGGTTGCTGTAGCTCGCGTTCCCCAGCCCGGTGCCGATGGTCAGCGCCGCCCAGCGCCGGGCCTTGCGCATCTTCCGGCGCTCGCTCAGGCCCTGGACCACGGCGTCGTTGTGCAGGACCACGCGCGGCGGAGTGCCGGCGATGGGGTCCAGGTGCGCGGCCAGCGCTTCGGCCAGGTGGAACGGCCGTTCCCAGTTGCCGGGCAGGTTCTGCGCGCCCTGCGAGATGCCGCCATCGGCCTCGATCCGGCCGGGACAGGCGATGCCGACGAAGGGTGCCAGCGGCAGGTCCAGGGTGCGCGCCTGCGCGGCCAGGCCGTTGAGCATCGCCGCCAGCCGGGCGACGGCCTCGGCGCGGTCCGGGCCATGGTCGGCGTGGCGCCACTTCAGGCGCTCGAGCACGCGCGCCTTGTGTCCGTCCGGCGCCTGCTCCAGGCGGTGCTCGACGATGCCGCAGCGGATGTTGGTGCCGCCCACGTCCACCGCCAGGAAGGCGCGATGGCGGTGTTCGGACTGCGGCAGCAGGGCGGTCCAGCCCAGCAATCCGCCCTCGTCGGCGTGGTGGCCGAGCAGTTGCAGCCGCGCTTCCACCTTGGCTAGTTCCAGTAGCCGCATCGCCCGGCGCACGGCCAGGCCGCCGGCGTCGTGCTCGGGGAAGCCGCCGCCCAGCACGATCCTTTCCACGCCTTCCCATTCCGGCTGGGCCAGGAACACCTGGATCACGTGCGCCAGGCGGCGGGCATGGTCCTCCACGGCCAGGTGCACCAGGTGCGCGGCGTCGGGATCGCTGCGGCGCAGGACCCGGTCGATGGCCTTCTTCTTCAGGTCTGCCGTGGGCACGTCGCCGAACGGATCCTTGCCGGTGCGATGGCGCTGGCGGGCGGCCTGCAGCAGGTCGCGGAACGCGCCCTGGCTGGCGCGGTCGCCGAGGAAGTCTTCCTGTCCCTCGGGATCGCGGACCAGCAGGTTGTAGTGGTCGATGTCCAGGCCGGGCAGGCGCATGGCGCCATGTTCCCCGCGCATGTCCGGGGCGGTGGACTTGCCGGTCTTGCCGGGTCGATCGGCCATGGGGGCGCCTGCGTGGATTTGGGCCTGCAGGCTAGGACCGGGCCGGTGAGCGCCGGGTGTCGGCAGGCGGGGTCGGCTGCTGCAGGGCGTCACCGACTACGCCATCTACATGCTCGACCCCGCCGGCCACATCCTCAGCTGGAACACCGGCGGCGAGCGGATCAAGGGCTATACCGACGCGGAGGTGATCGGCCAGCATTTCTCGCGCTTCTATCCGCCCGAGGACGTGGCCCTGGGCCTGCCGGGCGAGGGCCTCGCGATCGCCGCGCGCGAAGGTGCTGGCCTTCGCCCGCGGCCAGGATCTGGAGCCGGCCCTGCACGACGTCAACGCGCTGATCCGCGGCGCCGAGGAGGTCTACCGCCGCGCCGCCGGCCCAATCACGCAATGCACACTGGACCTGGCCGATGCTGACAGCCGGGTCATGGTCGATGCCGAACAGCTTGAGGCCCCCCTGGTGCACCTGGTGGCCAACGCCCGCGACGCCATGGACCATCCCGGCAGCATCCGCATCGCCACCCGCATCGCCCGCCCCAGCCTGCACCTGCACCCGGAAGCCATGCCAGAACGCGAGTATCTCTACGTGACCGTCGCCGACGACGGACCCGGCATGGTGGAGGACGTGAGGCTGCGGGCCATGGAGCCGTTCTTCACCACCAAGGACGTGGGCCGCGGCAGTGGGCTGGGGCTGAGCCAGGTATTCGGCTTCGCCAGCCAGTCCGGCGGATACGCCTTCATCGAGAGCGAGCCGGCGGAGGGCACCTGCGTGACCATGGCGATCCCGCTGCCGGAGGCGCCCGGTGCCTAGGCTGCTGTACGTGGAGGACGACAGCCTGCTGCGCACGGTGACCAGCATGGCCCTGGAGGATGCCGGCTACGAGGTGGTCGAGGCCCACGACGGCCACCAGGCGCGGCAGCTGCTGGAGGCGCACGGCGGCTTCGACTACGTGATCAGCGACATCAGCATGCCCGGCGGGATGAGCGGGCTGGAGGTGGCCCGCGCCGCGCTGGAGGCCCGGCCCGGGTGCCGGACGGTGCTGGTCTCCGGCTACGCCAGCGCGCAGCTGCCGTCGCTGCCGGCGTCGGTGGTCTACTTGGGCAAGCCGTTCCGGGTGAAGCAGCTGATCGGGATCCTGACCGACGAGGCCGCCTGGCCAGAGTCGTGATCCTGGGGAGGCCGCCGCGCCGCGCGCGGCCATCAGCTTGCGCGCTTGTGGAAGTACACCCGTTCGGCCGCCCAGCGCAGCGGCGGCGAATGCAGCAGAAGGTCGAACGGCCAGTCGAACTGGATGCGGTCGTAGGCCCAGCGCAAGGCGCGCTTGAAGCGGAAGCGCGGCGCGGCGGCGATCGCCACCTGCTCGGGCGGTGGGCCGCCGTCGCGCAGGTGGGCGGCGATCGCGCGGCCCACCGCCCAGCCATGCTCCCAGGCCGAGTGGATGCCGCCGGCGGTGACCGGCGAGACCACGCCGGCGGCGTCGCCGACCAGGATGGCGCGGTCGCGGGCCAGGTCGGGCACCGGGCCGCTGCAGGGGATCAGGCCGGCGCGTGTGGGCCCGGGCCGCAGGTGCCGCGGCAGCCCGCCGGCCAGGCCCACGCGCAGCAGGAAGCTGTCGATGTCGGGCAGCCGCGCGCGCGCCGGGTCGTGGCGCAGGGCCAGGCCGGCCTGGATGCCGGTGGGGTTCTGCGCGATCCAGCCGATGTAGCCGGGGGCGTAGCGCTTGCTGATGAAGCAGTGCAGGGCGTCGGGCTCGCCGAGCATCGCCCCGGGGAACTCGTACTCGATGCCGTACAGGAACTGGCGCACCTGGCCCAGGCCGCAGGCGCGGGCGACCCGCGAGCGCGCGCCGTCGGCGCCGACCAGGTAGCCGGTGGCGCCGAGGCCGTCGATCCGCCAGCCGCCGCCGTCGCGCTGGCAGCCGGTGAAGGCCTGGCCCAGGCGCAGGTCCACGCCGTGTTCGCGCATCTGCGCGGCCAGCCAGCGCATCACCCCCGGCGTGTCGGTGGTGAGGAAGTAGTAGCCGGGCGCGGCCAGGGCGACCTGCTTCAGGCTCGGCGCGTACAGGCGCACCTGGCCGATGCGCCGGGTCAGCGCCGGCGGCAGGCGTTCGAGCAGGGTCTGCTCGGCCGCTTCCTTGACGATGATCCCGGTGGTGTGCAGCTTCTCGCCGGGATCGCGTTTGCGCTCGAGCACGCACACGTGCAGCCCGCGCTGGGCCGCGGCGATCGCGCACGCGGCGCCGGCGAAGCTGGCGCCGACCACGACCAGGTCGGGACGGGAGGAGGACATCGGTGTTCCTGCGGCGGTGCGGGAGGCCGATGCTGGGACGGCGATGCGGGCCGACGGCGAAGCGGAGGTGAAGCGGGCGTGGGCGCCCGCCGGGCCGGCCGGGCGCCGACGCGGTGGCCTGGCCGCGGGCGGTGACCGGTAGAACCTGGCGATCGACGGCGGGCGGGTGAAGGATCGAGTTTCCTCCATGACGGATTGCGTTATATGACGGAATCCGTTATGGTCGGGCCGTGATCCGGAGCTTCATCGACAGGGAAGCCGAAAAGGTCTGGGAGGGCACGCCTTCCCGGAGGCTGCCCGGCGATATCCAGGCGGTGGCGCGGCGCAAGCTGCGCATGCTCCACAACGCCGCCACCCTGGACGACCTGCGGATTCCACCCGCCAATCGCCTGGAGGCCTTGAAGGGCGACCGCAAGGGGCGGCACAGCATCCGGATCAACGACCAGTGGCGGCTGTGCTTCCGTTGGGAGGCGGGAGACGCCTTCGAGGTCGGAATCGTCGATTACCACTGAGGAGTCTGCCGCGATGGCCAACCGGAAGCTGCCCAACATCCATCCTGGCGAGGTCCTGCTCGAGGAGTTCCTGCTGCCGCTGGGCATCAGCCAGAATGCACTGGCGCGTGCCGCGGGGGTGCCTCCGCGGCGGATCAACGAGATCGTGCTGGGCAAGCGCGGTGTGAGCGCCGATACCGCCGTGCGGTTGGCGGCCGCGCTCGGAACCAGCGAGCGGTTCTGGCTGGGCCTGCAGGCCGATTACGACCTGGAGGAGGCCCATCGCGCCCTGGGCGACGCGGTGGCCAGGATCGAACGCCTGGCGGCGTAGCGGGGCAGGGCACAGGCTGCGGCCATTGGCCGCGCACCGCAGGTTCGGGCCGTCGCCAGCGCCGATTTGCTACCCTGCGCCGCCCCGACCTTCTGGAAGTTCCGCCGGTGTCCCTCCTGCTGTGGCTGCGCATCGCCCTGGTCCTGCTGCTGATCGTGCTCAACACCCTGGTCCACGCGCTGCCGTTGCTGGCCGTGGGCGTGGTCAAGGCGGTGCTGCCCCTGGGTGCCGTGCGGCGGGCGTGCAATCCAGTGCTGACCGGGCTGGCGGAGAACTGGATCGCGGTCAACACCGCCATGATCGGCGCGTTCACCCGTACCCGCTTCGCCATCGAGGGCCTGGACGGCCTGCAGCGCGACGGCCATTACCTGGTGCTGGCCAACCACCAGAGCTGGGTCGACATCGTGGTCCTGCAGAAGGTGTTCAATCGCAGGATCCCTTTGCTGCGCTTCTTCCTCAAGCGCCAGCTGTTCTGGGTGCCGGTGCTGGGGCTGGCGTGGTGGGCGCTGGATTTCCCGTTCATGGGCCGCTACACCCGCAAGCAGATCGCGCGCAACCCGGAGCTGGGCCGGCGCGACATGGAGGCCACCCGCCGCGCCTGCGCCAAGTTCCGCGACATCCCGGTGTCGGTGATGAACTTCGTCGAGGGCACCCGCTTCACCCCGGCCAAGCATGACGGCCAGGCATCGCCGTACCGGCACCTGCTCAAGCCCAAGTCCGGCGGCGTGGCCTTCGTCCTGGACGCGATGGGCGATGGCCTGCAGGCGGTGCTGGACGTGAGCATCGCCTATCCGGGCGGACGCCCGACCCTGGTCGAGCTGATGGCCGATCGCGTCCCCGAGGTGCGGGTGAAAGTGCGGCAGAGGCCGATCCCCCCCGAGCTGGTGGCCGGCAACTATCAGGAGGACCGCGCCTTCCGCGCCCGCTTCCAGCAGTGGATGAACGCGGTGTGGCAGGAGAAGGACGCCGACCTGGCGCGGCTGCTGGAGAGGGAGCAGAGCCATGCGTAACGCCCTGCAGGAACAGCTGCTCAAGGCCGGCCTGGCGAAGAAGTCCAAGGTCGATCAGGTCGCGCGCGAGCAGGCGAAGCAGCGCCAGGGCAAGGCGCCGAAACCCGACGCCACGGCCGATGCGGACGCCGGTGTCGACATGGCGGCCGAGGCCGAGCGCCAGCGCCAGGCGAGGGTGGAGCGCGACCGCGCCCTGGCCGCCGAGCGCAACGCCCAGGCGCGCGCGGCCGAGCAGCGCGCCCAGGCCCGGCAGATCATCGAGCAGGGCCGGCTGCCGCCGGGCGGGGAAATCGAGTACCGCTTCACCGACGGCAAGGCGATCCGCAGCGTGCTGGTCACCTCCCAGGTGCGTGCGCAGCTGGCCAAGGGCGCGCTGGTGATCGTGCGTCTGGATCAGGGCTATGCCGTGGTGCCGCGCGCGGTCGCCGAGAAGGTCGAGGCCCGCGATGCCTCGCTGGTCGTGGTCGACCATGCCCGCACCCCGGAGCCGGCCGCCGATGCGGCCGACGACGCCTACTACAGCCGTTTCCAGGTGCCCGACGACCTGGTCTGGTGATCAGCGCGGCGCCAGCCGCAGGACCACCACGCCATGCGCCGGCAGGGTGGCGGTGAAGGCCTGCGCGGTACTGCCTTCGCCGCCGTGCCAGACGTCGCGCCAGGCGAAGCGCTGGTGGCCGAAGTCGATCTCGCGCTTGCTGATGTCGTCCTTCATGTAGTGGAAGGCCCAGTCCAGGGTGTATTCGCGCGCCGCATCGCCGCGGTTGAGGAACAGCAGCGCGTACTCGCCCTTGTCCAGCGGCTTGAGGTAGAGCTCGACCTCGCCCTCGTCGATCCACTTCATCGCCTGGATCCCGAGCCGGTCCTGGTTGATCGCGATCATGCCACGGTGGGTGAGGATGCGGCGGGTGGCCTCGCTCATCGAGCGCAGGTCGTTGCCGGCGATCAGCGGCGAGGCGAGCATGGCCCACAGCGAGAAGTGGGCGCGGTCCTCTTCCTCGGTCATGCCGTTGCCCACCTCCATCATGTCCATGTCGTTCCAGCGGCCGGGGCCTGCGTACTTGCGCAGCCCGGCCTGCTTGTCGAGGATCGGCAGTACCCCCAGCGACGACCACGAGCCGTGGTTGTGCTCGCAGCTCCAGCACGGATAGATGTCGCCGGTGGTGCGCCAGGAATGGCCGACGTCCAGCGCCCATTCCCAGGGCTTGTTGTCGCCCCACTCGCAGATGCTGAACAGCATCGGCCGGCCGGTCCTGGCGATCGCGTCGCGCATCGTGGCGTAGGCCGAGGCCGGGTTGATGTCCTTGGTGTCGCACCAGTCGTACTTGACGTAGTCGATGCCCCAGCGGGCGTAGGCCAGCGCGTCCTGGTACTCGTGGCCGCGGCTGCCGGGACGGCCGGCGCAGGTGGTGTTGCCGGCGTCGGAGTAGATGCCCAGCTTCAGGCCCCTGGCGTGCACGTAATCGGCCAGCGCCTTCATGCCCGACGGGAAGGTCTTCGGGTCGGGCCGGATGTTGCCGTCGGCATCGCGGGTGCCGTGCCAGCAGTCGTCGATGTTGATGTACTCGTAGCCGGCGTCCTTCATCCCGGAGGCGACCATGGCGTCGGCCATTTCCCGGATCATCCGCTCGTCGACGTTGCAGCCGAAGGTGTTCCAGCTGTTCCAGCCCATCTGCGGGGTGCGCGCCACCTGGTCGGACTTCTGCGCCGACGCCGGGAGCGGAATGCACAACGCGAGGGCGAGGAGGAGGAAGCGGAACGGCACGCGCATGGTCTGCATCCGGAATGGGAAGGTCCACCGCGGACTTTGCGAGCCAGGCGCGTACCGGGCAATCCCGGAATCGTTATAGGAGGTATCTCCACGCGGCGCGCACAGGAGATTCACAACCCGAACAGGAGGGTTAACGCGACCCCGCCAACCGCTGGACATGCGCAGCCGCACGCGTGGAAATCACGCCTGCTTGCCGCCGGGCTCCCTAGCGTCGCTGCATGGCCAGCACTCCAGGAGAACCGACGTGAACACCTTGTCCGCCCTGACCGGCGAGCGTTCCGACAGCAAGGTCGCCGCCGTATTCGAACGTGAATCCACCGCACGCGCGGTCGCGCGCCGGCTGCGCGAGCGCCTGGGCCTGCAGGCCTCCCAGGTGCAGTTGGTCACGCCCGCCGACAGCCATCCGGGACGCAAGCTGGAACCGGAAGGACATGGCATCTTCCGCACGATCATCGTGGCCCACTACAAGCTGGGGTTGGCCGGGCTGGCGGTGGGCGCGATGGTGTATGCGGCGATGTACTTGATCGGCCTGGACGGGGTGACCCGATCCCCGTGGCTGGCTGCGGCGCTGGTGATCGGCTACGGCGGTGTGTTCGGGCTGATGGCCGGCGGCCTGGTATCGCTCCGTCCGGACCATGATCCCTACATCGGCAAGGTGCAGGGCGCGCTCGAGGCAGGGCGCTGCGCGGTGGTGGTGCATGCCTTCGACAGCGGCCAGCGCGACCGCGCGGTCGAGGAACTGGCCGGGCAGGGCGGCGAACCGGTGAGGACGCTGTAGCGGCACGTAGTCGCATGCATGCCGCCGCCAGCCCTATGGTCCGCTGAAAAGACGCGGGCGCGGCGATCCGCCTCCCGCGTTTGCCGTCAGGCGCTCTTGCGGCGCTTGCCGTCGGTCTCGGGTGCGGTCGAGGGCGTGGCGATCCGGGTCAGCACAGGGGTGTTGCCCAGCACCTCGATCCGGCCGCCGGCCTTGCGGAAGGCGGCCAGGTCGTGGGAGATGCGCTCGCTGGTGAGCACGCCGGAGGACTTGCCGGTATCGGCGAGCTTGCGGGGATGCGGCATGGCTGCGTTCTTGCGGGCGGTCATGGATCTTCTCCTTTGCTCCTTGGGGGATCGGGACGCGGGCGTTCTCAGGCCAGGGACGACACGAGGTCGTCCAGCCTGCGCTCGCGGTAGGCGGTACGTACGTCCAGGCAGGCCGGGCCGCCCATCTCGAACTGGCGGCAGATCGCCGGCCTCTGCGGGTAGATCGTGCAGCGCAGGTGCAGCGGGTCGATCGCCGCGCACCAGCCGTCCTCGTCCTGGGCCATCACTTCCAGCCCGGAGGGATCGCGGTCGACCAGGTGCGGCGGCACCCGGTCGCCCGGCAGCAGCAGCACCGGCAGGCGGCAGCAGACCGCATCGCAGCGGGTGCAGGCCACGTCGGCGCAGGTCGCGCTCAGCGCGGCGCTCCCGTGGCGGGCAGGGGACGGATGCGGACGGGGCGGCGTGGGCGCCGCGATGGAGCGGAAATCCGGATGGCGATGCCTGGCGGAGGGCCCGCGGGAGCCGGCGCTGGTGCGGCCCGGGGCGCTGGGACATGCCGGAGTCCGGCATGCGGGAATGCGGAATGTGCCGGGATTTTACCCCGGATCGGGATGCGCCGCTGCCGCCGCCGTTCAGGTGGCCCAGGGCCTTGCGGGGCGCAGGATTCAGGCGGCTGCCGGGCGCTGCTAGAGTCCGCCATCCCGTCCCGGCAGGAGAATCCCGTGGTCGCCATCGAACGCTTCCATCCCATCGGCATCCCCGGCCAGGCCTGGGGCGAGGCCGAGCGCGCGCAGTGGCGCGCGGCCCAGGTGCGCCGCCGACGCCATGCCGACGGGGTGCTGGCGCCGGTCGAGGCGCTGCGCGGCGGCTGGGACGTGGTCGAGTACGGGGTGCTCGATTACCCGCCGCAGCGCTACCCTTTGCTCGCCCTGCGCAGCCGCGACTGGAACGACGCCCTGCCGGTGGCGCTGGTGACCGGCGGCGTGCACGGCTATGAGACCAGCGGCGTGCAGGGTGCATTGCAGTTTGCCCGCGACCACGGGCGCGATTACGACGGGCGCCTGAACCTGCTGGTGGTGCCCTGCGTCAGCCCGTGGGGCTACGAGCACGTCCAGCGCTGGAACCCGCAGGCCGTGGACCCGAACCGCTCGTTCCGCCAGCCCAGCCCGGCGCCGGAATCGGCCGCGCTGATGGCGTTGCTCGCGCCGCTGCGCGGGCGGGTGCTGGTGCACGTCGACCTGCACGAGACCACCGACAGCGACGAGAGCGAATTCCGCCCGGCGCTGGCCGCGCGCGACGGCAAGCCGTTCGAGCCCGGCGGCATTCCCGACGGCTTCTACCTGGTCGGCGACAGCGAAAACCCGCAGCCGGAATTCCAGCAGGCGGTCATCGCCGCGGTGGAGGAGGTCACCCATATCGCACCTGCCGATGCGGAGGGCCGCATGATCGGCTCGCCGGTGGTGGCCCGCGGCGTCATCAACTATCCGGTGCGGGAACTGGGCCTGTGCGCCGGGATCTCCGACGCGAAGTACGTCACCACCACCGAGGTCTATCCGGACAGTCCGCGGGCCACGCCGCAGCAGTGCGACGACGCCCAGGTCGCGGCGGTACGGGCGGCCCTCGACTACGCCCTCGCGCATCGCTGAGGGATCACGGCGGCGCCCTCGATATGCCTGGAACCCCGGCCGCCCGGTTACCATTGGCGTCTGGATCGGGCAAGCGGCGCAGTGCGCCAGCGGAGTCTCATGGCGGCATGGGGAGCGATGGCGCTGCTGGCGGCAGTGATGGCGCTGGCCGCCGGTGCGATGGCATGGTCGCGGCGCCGGCGCGGGGCAGAAACCAAGCCGGTGCATGAGCTCGATCCCGCGCCTGCCCCCCGGACGGCAACGGAGAAGGCCGCGGACGGAATCCACGGCGACTGGTATCTGGCCTTGGTCGAACTGGCGGCAGTGGCGCGCTCCGACGGGACGGATCGGGAAGGCGCCGCGCCGACCGAGGCGGTGGCTGCTACTGCACGGGCGTTGTCGCACTTCGATTCCGATCCGCAGCGCCTGCCGCGCAGGCCGCAGCTGTTGCCGCAACTGCTCGGCACGCTCAACGACGACGAGGCCGGCGGTCGCGAGATCGCGATGGTGATCGCGCGCGATCCGGTGCTGGCGGCGAACCTGCTGAAGCTGGCCAACAGTTCTGTTTACCGGGTGCAGTCCGAGCCGGTGGAAAGCCTGGATCGGGCGGTGGCCCTGATCGGCAGCCAGGGCCTGCGCCAGCTGGTGGCGGTGGCGCTGATGCAGCCGGTGATGCGCGCCAGCGGCAGCGCGCTGGGCCGCCTGCCCGACCTGGTCTGGGAACACACCCAGCATGCCAGCGCGGCTGCGGCGCGGTTCGCGCGCACGGTCGAGCGCGAGGATGCCTTTGCCGCGCAGCTCCTGGCACTGCTGCAGGGCCTGGGCATGATCGTGGTCTTGCAGGCGCTGGCGGGCGAATGCGCGCGCCTGTCGGCCCCGCCGCCGGATGCGGATGCGACCGCGGGCCTGCTGCGGCGATGGTCGGTGCGGATCGCCCGGCGGGTGGCCGAGGAATGGCAGTTGTCGGCACGCATGCTCCAGGCGCTGGACGAACAGGCCGGAACCGAGCTGGCACGGATGGGCGGATTGGGCCGTGCGCTTGCCGTTTCCGGCCCGGCGGCACTCGAGTCGCTGCGCCAGGCGCAGGCACCGCGCGGCGACTGACCAAGGTCGGCATCCCGGCCGCGCTGCTGCATCCATTCGCGCGATGGCCGCACAGGATGCGCGCATCGTTCGCGGTGCAGGATGCGACGCATGGCGCGGAAGTGCACGGCGGCATGGATGGCGTCGATCATTCTGCAACCTGCGATCCGCGACGTTTCTGACTTGCGCTGTCATCCCGGCCATTGGCAGACGGGCGGCCAATGGTGCATTGCATCGACAAGCGGACGGAGTTGCGCAGCGCCCAGGACCGGCCGTGGCGAAGCGCAATGAATACGTATGCAGAAGAACGCGCATCGCGTTTTGCGCCACTACCATTGCCGCACGTTCCGGGGTGACTTGCCCTGGCGTAGCAGGATCGGGCGATCGCGATGCGACGCACCCGGCCCACCGCATACAACGTCCTTGGAGAGGGGAACATGGTGCATCACAAGCGCAACCTGCTGAGCGCGGCGCTGGCGTCCGCCATCGCGCTGACCGCGACCGGCGTGCAAGCCCAGAACGCGGAAACCAACGAGAACCCGCAGGCGGTCGACCTGGATACGGTCACCGTCACCGGCATCCGCCGCGGCATCGAGAGCGCGATCTCGGTCAAGCGCGACGCCACCTCGATCGTCGAGGCGATCTCGGCCGAGGACATCGGCAAGCTGCCCGACGTGAGCATCGCCGAATCGATCGCCCGCCTGCCGGGCCTGGCCGCCCAGCGCGTGGCCGGCCGCGCCCAGGTGATCAGCGTGCGCGGCCTGTCGCCCGACTTCGCCACCACCACCCTCAACGGCCGCGAGATGGTTTCCACCGGCGACAACCGCAGCGTGGAGTTCGACCAGTACCCGTCCGAGCTGATCAGCGGCGTGACCGTGTACAAGACCCCCGACGCCGGCCTGGTCGGCCAGGGCCTGTCGGGCACGCTGGACATGCAGACCGTGCGCCCGCTCAGCTACAACGACCGGGTGATCGCCGTCAGCGGCCGCTACCAGAAGAACTCGCTGGGCGAGGCCGGCGGCGTGGACCCGTACGGCAACCGCTTCAACGTCAGCTACATCGACCAGTTCGCCGACCGCACGATCGGCCTGGCCATCGGCTACTCGCGTTCGGACATGGCCAAGCAGGAGAACCAGGTCGGCCTGTACGAGCCGTGGGAGGCCGTCGGTGACGGCTGGCGTCCCGGCGTGGATGCGGGCACCTACTACTCCAACGGCATCAAGGCCCTGCGCCGCACCGGCAACGCCAAGCGCGACGGCGTGATGGCGACCCTGCAGTTCCGTCCGGGCAACGGCTGGACCAGCACCCTGGACGGCTTCTACACCAAGGCCAAGGAATACGACACCGCCAACCAGTTCGAGGTGGGCCTGGGCGACTACAACGGCGGCTACGGGCGCCTGGACGTCACCGACGTGACCGTCAACGGCAACGGCAGTTTCGTCAGCGGCACCGCCAACAACGTCTATCCGCTGGTCCGCGGCATGTACAACTACCGTGAGGACGAGATCAAGGCGCTGGGCTGGAACAACGAGTTCAACGTCGGCGCGGTGAAGCTGGTGGCCGACGTCAGCTGGTCCAAGACCGAGCGCGACGAGACCAACCTGGAGAACAACCTGCAGCTGCTGCCGGCGCCGCAGCTGGATTCGGTGGTCCTGAACTACGGTGGCGGCGGCGATTTCGCCCAGCTGAATCCTGGCCTGGACTATTCCGACTACACCCAGCTGTACCTGGCCAACACCATCTACGGCTCCGGCTACGGCAAGACTCCGCACGTGGACGACGAGCTGAAGGGCTACAAGCTGGTCGCCAGCTTCCCGGCGCCGGAGGCGCTGGGCTGGTTCTCCGACATCGACGTCGGCATCAACTACGCCGAACGCGAGAAGAACAAGAGCCAGCCAGAAGGCAACATCACCCTCGGCGCGCAGGGCGAGACCACCATCGCCCCGGACCTGCAGTACGGCCTGGTCGACCTGCGCTTCGCCGGCGTCGGCTACATCCCCAGCTGGAACGTGCCCGAGGCCGTGGCCCGCTACATGGTGTTCAACCCGACCACCGCCGAGTCCTACCTGATCCCGAAGCAGTGGTCGGTGGAAGAGCAGATCACCACCACCTGGATCCGCGCCAACATCGACGCCGAGATCGGTTCGGTCGCGGTGCGCGGCAACGTCGGCGTCCAGGCCCAGAGCGTGGACCAGTCCTCGGCTTCCAACTACTGGGACGGCTCGCAGCCGGTCGGCAGCCAGGTGATCCCGATCGAGAAGGGCAAGAGCTACACCGACTACCTGCCCAGCCTGAACCTGGCGTTCGAGCTGCCGGCCGAGCAGACCGTCCGTTTCGCCCTGGCCCGCCAGGTCGCGCGTCCGCGCGTGGACGAGCTGCGCGCTTCGATGGAATTCGGCGTGGATACCAGTACCGGCCTGCCGGGCGCCAGCGGCGGCAACGCGGAACTGGATCCCTGGTCGGCCAACTCCATCGACCTGTCCTACGAGAAGTACTTCGGCACCAAGGCCTACGTCGCCGCCGCGGTCTTCTACAAGGACCTGCGCACCTACATCTATACCGAGAAGCGTGACGGCTACGACTTCACCGAGCAGGTGGAGAACTGGCTGGCGGCCAACGGCCAGACCCTGCCGGACGACGTGGAAGTCGAGATGACCGGCTTCTACACCGCCCCGGTCAACGGCAAGGGCGGCTCCATGCGCGGCGCCGAGCTCACCGCCTCGTTGCCGCTGGACATGTTCACCGAGGCCCTGCGTGGCTTCGGCATAGTCGCCAGCGCCAGCTTCAACGACAGCAACATCACCATCCCGCCGGATCCGGGCACCACTTCCAGCGTCGGCAGCGATCCGATCATGCTCCCGGGCCTGTCCAAGCGCGTGTACAACTTCACCGCCTACTACGAGAACAACGGCTTCGAAGTGCGCCTGAACCAGCGCAAGCGCTCGGACTTCATCGGCGAGATCGGCAACTTCGCCGGCAACCGCACCCTGCGCTACGTCGAGGGCGAGGACGTGCTCGACGCCCAGGTCAGCTACAGCTTCGGCGACGGCAGCGCGCTCAGCGGCCTGAGCCTGTACCTGCAGGGCAGCAACCTGACCAACTCCAAGTACCACACCTACGCCGAGACCAAGGACCGTCCGCTCGAGACCATCGAGTGGGGCAAGTCCTGGCAGGTGGGGCTGAGCTACCGCTTCTGATCGAACCTCCCGCTGCAACCTTCATGGCCCGCCGGCGCCCTGCCGGCGGGCTTCTTTTTGCCCCGGAAGTGGGGGCAGGGCATAGGCGGAAGGTCATGCCCACTTCCCGCAGGGGCCGGCGTGCCGGGGCGGTGCTATCAAGCGCCATCGCCCGCACCGGACCGGAGCCCGCCATGACCTTCACCCGCCGCGACCTGCTCAGGCTGGGCACGCTCGCCGCCGCCGGCCTGGCCCTGCCCGCGCTGGCCACGAACGCCGCCCCGGCCGGAATAGGGCGCGCAACGCGGCCCCTGCGCATCCTGATCCTCGGCGGCACTGGCTTCACCGGTCCGTTCCAGGTCAACTACGCTCTGGCACGCGGCCACAAGGTGACCCTGTTCAACCGCGGCAAGCGGCCTTCGCCCGAATGGCCGGGTGAGGTGGAGCAGCTGCACGGCGACCGCAACCAGGGCGACCTGGCGGCGCTCAAGGGCCGGCAGTGGGACGTGTGCATCGACAATCCCACCAGCCTGCCGTTCTGGGTGCGCGATGCGGCCCAGGTGCTGGCCGGCAACGTCGGCCATTACCTGTTCGTCTCCACGATCTCGGTGTATGCCGATGGCAGCCGCGCCGGCATCGACGAGGACGACGCGCTGGCCGACTACACCGGCGCCGATCCCATGGCCGAGACCCAGCAGACGCTGATGGCCGACGTGGAGCGGCTGTATGGGCCTTTGAAGGCACTGAGCGAGGCCGAGGCGCGGCGCCGGTTCGGCGAGCGGGTGACCATCGTCCGCCCCGGCTACATCGTCGGTCCGCGCGACGAGACCGACCGCTTCACCTATTGGCCGCACCGGGTGGCGCAAGGCGGCGAGATCCTGGTGCCCGGCGATGGCCTGGACCCGGTGCAGTTCATCGATGGCCGCGACCTGGGCGAATGGATGGTGCGCCTGGCCGAGGCCGGCACCTACGGCACCTTCAACGCGGTCGGCCCGGCGCAGGCGCTGACCCTGGACGGCCTGCTGCACGGCTGCCGGGCCGCTACCAGAACCCGCGAGCTGCAGCTGACTCACGTGAGCCCAGCATTCGTCGAACGCCAGCAGCTGGAGTTCCCGATCTGGGTGCCGCGCGGCAGCGGCCCGTATGCGGGCTACGGCCAGGTGGACAACGCCCGCGCCATCGCCGCCGGGTTGCAATTCCGGCCGTTGCAGGAAACGGTGGTCGACCTGCTGGCCTGGTTCCGCAACCTGCCGCCGGAACGGCAGGCCAAACTGCGTGCCGGCATCAGCCGCGAGCGCGAGGCCGAGGCGCTCGCGGCCTGGCATGCGCAGGCCGCGGGGCAGGCGCCCGCCTGACCGGTCGCGCCGGCCCCGCGCCGTTCACGCATGGCCGACGCCGGCCTGCGTAAGGTCGCGCCATCATCGGATGCGGAGTGCGACATGATCAAGTGGGCCATCATCTTCCTGGTCATCGGCCTCATTGCCGGCGCCCTCGGCCTGGGCGGCGTGGCGGGTGTGTCGATGGGAATCGCCAAGTTTCTGTTCATCGGCGCCTTGCTGATCGCCGTGGTGCTGTTCGTGCTGGGGCTGACCGTGTTCCGCAAGGTCACCTGAGGACCACGAACTCAACCGCTACGACCGCACCAGGTCGGCCGACACCCTCCACAGCCGCGCGGCCATTGCCGCGTCGCGCTGCTCGGCGCTCTGCTCGCCGGCGCGGAAATCGGCCAGGTACTGGCCGTTGACCCCGGCCAACGCTGGATGCACCGCCGCATAGCAGGGTGTGGCGGCGCCCTGGGTGGGCGTGCGGGCGTCGTCGCGGTAGTCGTTGCCGGTGCTGCGCAGGATCGCGGTACGGGTATGGCCCGGAGTGACGCAGTTGCTGGTGGCGCCGGTGCCCTGCAGGCGCCGGGCCAGTTCCAGCGAGAACAGGCCGTTGGCCAGCTTGGAGTGGGCGTAGCCGCGGGCGTTCCAGCCCTCGCCGGACAGGCGTCCGAACTGGATCCCGCCGGCCGGCGCCTGGCGGTGGCTGCCGCTGCCGACCACCACGACCCGGCCGCGGGCGGCGACCACCGTATCCAGCAACTGTTCGACCAGCAGGTAGTGGCCGAGGTGGTTGACCACGAACTGGCGCTCGATGCCGTTCACCCGCTGCCAGTCGCCCAGCACGATGCCGGCGTTGCAGACCAGCGCGTCCAGGCGCGGCGCCAGCTGCCGTACCTGTGCGGCGCAGGCGCGGACCGAGGCGAAGTCGGCCAGGTCCAGAACCACTGGCGTGGCCCGGCCGGTCACGGCGGCGCAAGCCTCGCGACCCTTGTCCGGCGAGCGCGCGGTGCCGATCACGTGCGCTCCGCGCAAGGCCAGCACCCGCATCGTTTCCAGGCCGATGCCGGAGTTGCAGCCGGTGACCAGCACCGTGCGTCCGCGCAGGTCCAGGCCGGCGGTGGCGCGTTCGGAGCTGGCGCCGGCGACCAGTCCGGGCGGCGGGGGCGGCACCGCCGAGGCGGCGAGGGCGGTTCGCGCCGTCAGCAAGGGAGCCATCGACAGCAAGGGGACGGACGCGCCGATCCGCAGCAGGCGACGCCGGTTGAGATTGAAGGACATGCGTGGACCGCTCCAGGCCGGGCTGGGCAGTATGCAAGGCGCATGCATCCGACGACAGCCACGCCATGCTCACGCCGCCACTGCCACCCTGCGCGCACTGCAACCGAGGGATCCTGCGCATGCGCGCGACATCACTGCTGCTGATCGCTTGCGGGATACTGGCGGCGCAGGCCGCCAGCGCCCAGCCCGAGGTGCCCAACAAGCCCGTGCCGGTGCTGGACCTGGAACGCTACGCCGGCACCTGGCACCAGATCGCGCACCTGCCGATGCGCCACCAGCGCAAGTGCGAGCGCGACACCACCGCCACCTACACGCCCCAGGCCGACGGCCGCATCCTGGTGCGCAACGCCTGCATCGACCGCGACGGCGAGCTGCGGGTCGCGACCGGCGTGGCCAAGACCGTCCCGGGAGCGCCGGGCTCGCTGCAGGTGCGCTTCGCCCCGGACTGGATGTCCTGGCTGCCGTTCGCCTGGGCGCCGTACTGGGTGATCGCGGTGGATCCGGACTACCGCTGGGCGATGGTCGGTGGCCCGGACCGCGAATACCTGTGGATCCTCGCCCGCGAGCCGGTCATGGCGCCGGAGCGCTACGCCGAACTGGTGTCGCAGGCGCGCGCCGCCGGCTATCCGGTCGACGGACTGATCCGCGAGCCGGCCGCATCGACGCCGCCGCCGGACGAGTCCGGGCGTTGACCGGCGGCGGCGCGGCGGCCGCCATGGGAGCCAGCGGCTAGAATGCGCACCCCCGTTCGCCGAGAGCCGCCATGCCCGCCAATCCCAGATGCCCGCAGTGCGGCCTGGACAACACCTATCCCGATGGCGCGCTGTGGGTCTGCGCCGACTGCGGGCACGAGTGGAGCGGGGAAGCCGCCGCCACCAGCGATGCGGTGGTGGTCCGCGACAGCAACGGCAACGTGCTGTCCGCCGGCGACACGGTGGTGGTGATCAAGGACCTCAAGGTCAAGGGTTCCTCGATCCCGCTCAAGCAGGGCACGGTGATCCGCAACATCCGCCTGGTCGAGGACGACGCCGAGCACATCGAGGGCCACTCGGACAAGATCAAGGGCCTGGTGCTGAAGACCCAGTTCCTGCGCAAGGCCTGAGCCGCGCGCCTTAGGCCGGCGCGCGCAGGGCCAGGTTGAGGCGGTCGACCACGATCGCCCAGTCGGCGTCGTCGATCCGCTCCTCACGCAGCAGCTGCGCCTGGGCCGGTGTCCAGAACGGCGCCTCCTCCAGCCGCACGTCCTCCGCCAGCGGCGCATGGCGGGCGATGAATGCCTGGATGCTCGGGGTGTCGCTGGGCAGGCCGAGCTGGGCGAACAGCTCGGAGAAGTGGTGCACGCTCGGTTCCATGGTCGCTCCGTGGGTGGGGTGGGCGCCAGCCTGCGCCGTCGCGCGTCAAGGCCGGGTCTGCACCGGCGCGCGCTATTCACGGCGGCGCCCGATGGGTGGAGAGTATCCTGCGGCCAAAGCGTGGAGGACAGTGCCATGGCCACCGGTTGGGCGGGCGACAACGCGGTCAACGAGCAGATCGAGGCGACGGTGAAGGAGGCGGTCGAGCGCGCCCGCCTGCGCCTGCCGCAGGGCCCCGGACTGGAGCGCTGCGAGGAGTGCGACGCCCCGATCCCGGAGGCGCGGCGCAAGGCCGTGCCCGGGGTGCGCCTGTGCGTGGCCTGCCAGGCCGCGCACGACGAGGAAGCCGGTTTCAGCGCCTACAACCGCCGCGGCAGCAAGGACAGCCAGCTGCGGTGAGGCCGCGCCCGGGCCTGCCGCGCGCGCCGTAAGGGGGCGCGCGACGACAGGCCCTAGCGCCGTTCCTGCGGGACCGGTTCCGGGTCTCGCACCGGCGGCGCCAGCCAGCGCGCCGGCACCTCGCTGCCGCGCCAGCGCCGGACCACCCGCTGGAAGAACAGGCTGTTGGGCACCTGCAGCACGCTGCCGCCGTCGCCGTTCTCCGGATCCACTTCCTGCAGGGTGGTGTAGATCAGGTTGAGGTCGACCACCCGGCCCTTGAGCCCGGGCTTGTCGCCGTTCTCCAGCAGTTCGATGTGGTCCTGCAGGCGGAACGGCCGGGTGGTGAAGATCAGGACCGTGCAGAAGATGTTGGACAGCACGCTCCAGGCGGCGAAGAAGGCCACCGCGCCGACCGCGGCGAAGCTGGTGAACGCGGTCCACAGCACCGTGCCCGACACCCCCAGCCGATCCAGCACCAGCAGCAGGGTGGCCACGGTCAGCAGGGTGGCCGAGACCCGGCGCAGCACCGAGGCCATCTCCGGCGGCAGGCCGCGGCGCAGGACCAGCCGGCGCACCAGCGCCCGGACCATGCGCTGCAGCAGCCAGGCGGTCAGCAGGATCAGCAGCACCTGGCCGATCGGCACGATCGTGCCCAGCCAGTCCTGCACCCAGGCGGGCAGGTGTTCCTTCATCGGTCCGGGATTCCTCGCATGCGCCGCATGCGTGCGGCCCCGCCATTCTATCCAGCCGATACCGCGAAGCCGCCGTGGTGGGCCCAAGCCGTTCACGATCGCGGATCTCTGCCGCTGCCGGCCCTCAGCCGCTGGCCACCTGGTTGCGCCCGGCGTGCCCCGGTGCCAGGTGCGGGCAGGGCAGGGCAGTCCCGGCCCACAGCGTCCACATCGGCCAGCCGGCGTCCTGCTCGCGCAGTACCGCGGCGACGGCGATCCCGCCCAGGCCCATGCCCGGGATCCGCAGGTCAGCCGGCCAGCACCCGGATCCGGGCGCCTTCCAGTTCCACCACCTGGCCGGCGCGGACCTTGCAGGTCTTGCGCAGTTCGACCACGCCGTCGACCCGGACCAGGCCCTCGGCGACGATCGCCTTGCCGGCGCCGCCGCTGTCGCACAGGCCGGCCAGCTTGAGCAGCTGGTTGAGTTCGACGTAGTCGCCGTCCAGCTCGAAATCGATGTCTTCCATCGCCACAGTCTAGCCGCGGGGGGCGGCGTGCGCGGCGGTGGCCTCGCGCCAGTGCCGCAGGTGCTCGAGCTTGCGCAGGTAGACCTGGCGCACCTGGGACGTGGTGCCCAGCTCGTGGGCGCGGACCAGCTCGCGGCGGGCGCGCTGCAGGTCGCCGGCGAGGAAATAGGCCCGGGCCAGGCCGAAATGGAACTGGTGCTGGCCGTCCTGGATGCGGATGGCGGTGCGGTAGTGGCGGATGGCGCAGGCGTAGTCGCCCCCGTTCTCGCAACGCACCGCGAGCATGAACTGGTGGAAGGGGTCGTTGCGCTGCACCCGCTCCTGGCGGCGGGCATAGCTGCGGGCCTTGCCGTCCTGGCCGCTGCGCCGGTACAGCGCGACCAGGTTGCTGAGCGCGGCCCCGTAGAACGGGCGCAGATCCAGGGCGGTGAGGAAGGCCTGCTCGGCGCCGCGCAGGTCCTCCTGGCGCTGCAGCAGCACGCCCAGGTTGTTCCAGGCGGCGACGAACCCGGCGTCGTCGGCCAGGGAGGCACGCAAAGCAGCCAGCGCCGCGGCCTCGTCGCCAGCCGCCAGCAGCTCGGCGCCACGGTTGTTGTGGTAATGGGCCATGGCCCGGGTGTCGCTGACGATGTGCGGGCGCTCGCGGCTGACCAGCACGTTGCGGTCCAGGTCGACGATCTTGGTCTGGCTGCCGACCCGCACGCCGACGTTGACGTGGTCGGCGTTGTAGACGATGCCCTGGTCCTCGTACCAGGCCAGGACCTCGCCGACCTCCTGCACATCCGCGTCCAGGCCGGCCTCGCGCGCCAGGGCCACGAACAGCAGGGAGAAGGACAGGCAGTTGGCGCGGCGGTCGCGCCAGGTCTCGGCGACGGTGCGGGTGGTCTGGTAGTCGTACTCCAGGGCCATGCCCCGTTCGCCGAAGATCAGCTCGACCAGCCGCTCCAGACGTGCGGTCGGTCCCGGGCCGGGCGCGACCACCCGCGCGTGCACCAGGGCGCGCAGCTCGTCGGGAATGCGCATCACCTCGGCCTGGGTCGGCGTCGCCGGAACCGCTGCGGCCGCGGGAACTGGGTCCGGGCTCAGGGGAGCGGCGAGGACCGGCAGGCCCGCTGCGGCCAAGGCCAGGAACAGGGTGGTGGCAAGTGTCCGCTGCAGCATGATCGCCCCTCCGCGTCTGCCATGCCGGGGCAGTGTATGCCTGTCGGGCCGCTACCGCGCCGGGGCCGGGCGCATGGCCACGCTGGACGAATCGACCGGGGCCGGCCCGACCGTGGGCGCCACCACCGGGCGGCTGCCGGCCACGGCAGGGGTGTTGCCGGTGGCGGTGGAAGCCGGGGCCAGGACCGGTGCGTCGCCTGGACCGGCATCCCTGCCGCTGCCGGGCGCCGCGGCCAGCGCGTCGGCAATGGCGTCGGATTCGCGGTTGAGCACCACCAGGCTTATCCGGCGGTTGGTCGGCGCGCGCGGGTCGGTGCGGTCGAACGGCACCGAGGACGCCAGGCCGACCACGCGCGCGATCCGGGCCTCCTGCAGGCCGCCTTCCAGCAGGGCGCGGCGGGCGGCGTTGGCGCGCTCGCTGGACAGCTCCCAGTTGCCGTAGCCGTGCGGGGCGTGGAACGGGGTCTCGTCGGTGTGCCCGGCCAGGGCGATCTGGTGGCTGTCCGACTCGGCCAGCAGCTTGCCCAGCTCGTGCATCACCTCGACCGTGTAGTCCTTCATCCGCGAGCCGCCCAGGTCGAACATCGGCCGGTTCAGGCGGTCGACGATCTGGATCCGCAGGCCCTCGGGAGTCAGGTCGATCAGCAGCTGGTCCTTGAACGGCGCCAGTGCCAGGCTCTTCTCGATCGCTTCCTCCAGGCCCTTGCGCAGTTCCTCCAGCTGGCGCCGATCCTCGGCCTTGGCCGCGGCGCGTGCGGCCGCGTCGGCCTCCGCCTTCGACTGCGGCCTCTGCGCCTGGCCCGGATCGCCCGGGCGCGGGCCGATGCCGCCGGGGATGGACAGGGCGTTGGCGGTGGGGATCAGCTTGTCCGAAGCGCCGCCCGGACCGAGCGAGCTGGAGCCGGGGATGGCCGCGGTGCCTTCCACCGCGCTGGGGTTCTTGAAGTATTCGGAGACGGCCGCCTTCTGCTCCTTGCTGGCGATGCCGACCAGCCACATCACCAGGAAGAACGCCATCATCGCGGTCACGAAGTCGGCGTAGGCGACCTTCCAGGCGCCGCCGTGGTGGCCGCCGGCGACCTTCTTGACCCGGCGGATGATGATCGGCTGCTTGGCTTCCATGGCGCCGGCTCAGCGGCTGCCGCGCAGGTGGGCTTCCAGGTCGGCGAAGGCCGGACGCACGTCGGAGAACAGCAGCTTGCGGGCGAACTCCACCGCCACCGTCGGCGGGTAGCCGCGCAGGCTGGAGACCAGGGCCATCTTGATGATCTCGAAGGCCTTGCCTTCCTCGTGGGCGCGGTGGCCCATGGCCGAGGCCAGCGGGCCGACGAAGCCGTAGCCCAGCAGGATGCCGAGGAAGGTGCCGACCAGCGCGGCGGCGACGTGGTGGCCGATCTCGGCGACCTCGCCGCCGATGGCGGCCATGGTGATGACGATGCCCAGCACCGCGGCGACGATGCCGAAGCCGGGCAGGGAGTCGGCCAGCACCTGCAGGGCGTGGGCCGGTTCGTGCGCCTCCTGGTGGTGGGTCTCGACCTCGACCTCCAGCAACTGCTCCAGCTCGTGCGGCTCCATGTTGCCGCTGACCATCAGCCGCAGGCAGTCGGTGGTGAACTCCATCAGGTGGTGGTCGGCCAGCAGCTTGGGGTACTTGGAGAACACCGCGCTGGAGCCCGGATTGTCGATGTCCTTCTCGATCCCGATCATGCCTTCCTTGCGCGCCTTGACCAGCACGTCGTAGACCATCGACAGGATGTCGATGTAGTCGGCGCGCTTGTAGCGGGCGCCCTTGAGGGTGCCGGGGATGCCCTTGAGCACCGCCTTGACCACCTTCATCGGGTTGGCGACCAGGAACGCGCCGAACGCCGCGCCGCCGATGATCAGCACCTCGTAGGGCTGCCAGAGCGCGGCGATGTTGCCGTGCGACAGCACGTACCCGCCGACCACGCTGAGGATGACGACGATGAAGCCGATGATGATGAGCATGAAGGCGGGCGCGCGCGGGGTTGACACCGTATCGGCAGTGGCCGGGCGAAATTGAGAGCGTCCGGAAAAGGCCCTGGAGACCGCCGGCCGGGCCTGGCGCGCGGCCGCGGTTCCGGCTGAAACCGTGTCGGGGCGGGCGGGCGCAGGTGTATCCTGCGCCGCCGCCGGAACGGCGCCCCCCACTGCCAGGAGTCCCCGCATGATCCAGCGTTTCGAAGTCGGTCCGCGCATGTCCGAGCTCGCCGTCCACAACGGCGTGGCCTATCTCGCCGGGCAGGTGCCCGAGGACGCCTCGCAGGACATCACCGGCCAGACCCGGCAGGTGCTGGAGGCGATCGACGCCCTGCTGGCCCAGGCCGGCACCGACAAGACCCGGATCCTGCGCGCGCAGATCTTCCTGGCCGACGTGGCCGACTTCGCCGGCATGAACCAGGCCTGGGACGCCTGGGTCGTGGCCGGCCACACCCCGCCGCGCGCCACCGTGCAGGCGGTCCTGGCCAAGCCGGAATGGAAGGTCGAGATCGTGGTCACCGCCGCGGTCTGAGCCGCGGCGTCGCCATCCCGGGTCGGCGGGGAGGCGTGGCGATGAGCGCCGCTGCCGGCGGCGACCTGTTCGCCGCGCCCGCCGGGCTCCACAGCCTGTTCTTCGCCCTGTTGCCGGATCCGGCGACGGTGGCCGCGCTGGGCTTGGCGCGGACGGCGCTGGAAGCCACGCTGCCGCCGCAGCGTGGCGCAGGTATCCCCGAGGCGCGGCTGCACCTGACCCTGCACTGGCTGGGCGAGTGGTCGCAGCTGCCGCCGCAGGCGGTCGCCGCGGCCAGGCAGGCGGCCGTGTTGGTGCAGGGAGAAGCCTTCACCCTGCGCCTGGACCAGGCCGACTGCTTCGGCCACGCCGAGGCGATCTGGGTGCTGCGGCCGTCCGCATCGCCGGCCGCGCTGTCGGCGCTGCACCGCGACCTGGCCGCCGCGCTGGCGCGGCAGCGCCTCCGCCTGCCGGGCGGTCCGGCCTTCGCTCCGCACGTGAGCCTGCGCCGGCGCGCCACCGCGCGCTTCGCGGCCCGGTCGCTGCCGCCGGTGGAGTGGCCGGTGGACGGCTTCGCCCTGGTCCACAGCGAGCGTGAGGCCGGGCGCACCGCCTACCACCTCATCGACCGCTGGCCGCTTCCTTTGTAGGAGCCGGTCTTGCCGGCGACCGTGGAGGCGGACGCATCAATGGCATCCGGTTTCATGCAAACGCTTCGGCCATGGCGGTCGCCGGCAAGACCGGCTCCTACATGGATTGCAGATGAGCGGCCGCGGCCAGGCCGGCCCGGCGGCCGCTGGCGAAGCAGGCGGTGAGCAGGTAGCCGCCGGTCGGCGCTTCCCAGTCCAGCATCTCGCCGGCGAAGAACACGCCGGGCAAGGTGGTGCCCATCAGCGCGCTGTCCAGCGCTTCCAGGCGCACGCCGCCGCCGCTGCTGATCGCCTCGGCGATCGGCCGCGGGCGCAGCAGCCGCAAGGGCAGGCGCTTGAGCGTGGCGGCGATCCGGTCCATGTCGGCCAGCTCGCCGGGCCCGAGCACCTCGCGCAGCAGCGCGGCCTTGACCCCGCCCACCCCGGCCTGGCGGCGCAGATGCTCGCTCAGGCTGCGGCCCTGGCGGGGCTTGCCCAGCTCGCTGCGCAGGCGTTCCAGGCTGCGGCCGGGCACCAGGTCCAGCCACAGGGTGGCGTGGCCGTCGCGGGCGATAGCCTCGCGCAGGGGCCCCGACAGCGCATAGACCAGGCTGCCTTCGACGCCGTCGGCGCTGACCACGCATTCGCCCTGCAGGGAATGCTCGCCGCCGGCGGCGTCGCGCCAGTGCGCGACCACCGGCTTCAGCGGCGCGCCGGCGTGGCGTTCGGCGAAATGCGCGCTCCAGCCGGCGTCGAAGCCGCAGTTGGAGGGCAGCAGGGGCGCCACGTCCACGCCACGGGCGGCTACCGCCTCGACCCAGGCGCCGTCCGAGCCCAGCTGCGGCCAGCTGCCGCCGCCGAGCGCGAGCACGGTAGCCGCGGCGCGGATCCGGCGTTCGCCTTCGGGCGTGGCCAGGCGCAGCGCGCCGTCCGCGTCCCAGCCCTGCCAGCGGTGCTGGACGTGGAAACGCACGCCCTGGTCCTTCAGCCGCCGCACCCAGCCGCGCAGCAAAGGTGCGGCCTTGCGGTCCAGCGGGAACACCCGGTCGGAGCTGCCGACATAGGTCTCCACGCCCAGTCCGCGCGCCCACTGGCGCAGGTCGTCGGCGCCGAAGTCGCGCAGCCAGGCGGCGACCTCGGCCTGGCGCGCGCCGTAGCGGGCGGCGAAGCCGGGCATCGGTTCGGCATGGGTGAGGTTGAGGCCGCCCTTGCCGGCGATCAGGAACTTGCGCCCGACCGAGCCCTTGGCCTCGAACAGGTCGACCTCGCAGCCGGCCGCGCGCGCGGCCTCGGCGGCCATCAGGCCGGCCGGCCCGCCGCCGATGATGGCCAGGCCGGGAAGGGTGTCGGGTACGGACATGGCCTCAGTGCGGCGTCGCGCCCAGCAGTTCGACCTCGAACACCAGCGAGGCATGCGGCGGAATGACGTTGCCGGCGCCGCGGCGGCCGTAGGCCTGCTCGGCCGGGATCAGCAGGGTGCGCCTGCCGCCCACCCGCATCCCGGCCACGCCCTCGTCCCAGCCGCGGATGACCTGGCCGGCGCCGAGCAGGAAGGTGAACGGCTGGCCGCGGTCGCGCGAGCTGTCGAACTTCGCGCCGCGGCGGTCGGCGTTGCGCTCGTCGTAGAGCCAGCCGGTGTAGTGCACGGTGACGTCCTGGCCGGCGCTGGCGGTCTCGCCGGTGCCGATGGCGTCGTCGATCCTCTGCAGCTCGGCGACGCTGCCGCCGGGCGGCGGGCCGGGTTCGGCGCAGGCCGCCAGCAGCAGCGCGCACAGCAGGGCCGGCAGGAGGAGGAGCGGGGCGGGGCGACGGAGCATGGCGGCGGGGGTGTGCAGGCGTTCGGGCGCGCAAGGGTAACCGACCGGCCGAGTCCCCGGCGGAGGCGGCCGGCGCACGGCTTATCATGCGCGCATGGCCAAGCTGCTGTTCAACCTGCGCAACGTGCCCGACGACGAGGCCGACGAGGTGCGTGCGCTGCTCGATGCGCACGCGCTGGACTGGTACGAGACCCGGCCCGGTCCGTGGGGCGTCTCCGCCGGCGGGCTGTGGCTGCGCGATGCCGGGGCCTACCCACGGGCCCGGCAACTTCTGGACGACTATCAGCGCGAACGCCGCTCGCGGGCACGCGAGGCTGAAGCGCACGAGGGTCGGCAGACGTTCCTCGAACTGCTGCGGACCCGTCCCGGGTTCGTGCTGCCGCGGCTGCTGGCGATCCTGGCGGTGATCGCGCTGACCCTGGCCCTGCCGTGGTGGTTGCTGCGCGTATGATCCTGAATGTCGCTGCCTACCATTTCACCCCGGTCGCCGAACCGCAGGCGCTGGCCGACTGGCTGCGCCTGCAGTGCGGGGAGGCCG
Organism: Pseudoxanthomonas jiangsuensis; assembly: GCF_010093185.1. GTDB lineage: Bacteria > Pseudomonadota > Gammaproteobacteria > Xanthomonadales > Xanthomonadaceae > Pseudoxanthomonas > Pseudoxanthomonas jiangsuensis. The sequence goes on from NZ_PDWL01000026.1 coordinate 49,612, forward strand.
GACTGCTCGGCACCGTGCTGGTGGCGCCGGAGGGCGTCAACCTGTTCCTGGCCGGCGACGAGGCCGGGTTGCGCGGCGTGCTCGAGCGCCTGCGCGGGTGGCCGGGGCTGGAACGCCTGCAGTGCAAGTTCAGCTACAGCCGCTCCCAGCCGTTCGCCCGGCTGAAGGTGAAGGTCAAGGCCGAGATCATCAGCTTCCGCCATTCGCAGGCCACGCCGCTGGCTGCCGGCGAACGCGCGCCGGCGGTCGATCCGCCGACCCTGGCGCGCTGGCTGGCCCAGGGCGGGCGCGACGACGCCGGCCGCCCGGTGGTGATGCTCGACACCCGCAACGTTCAGGAAGTCGGGCACGGCACCTTCGCCGGCGCGCTGACCCTGCCGATCAGCCGCTTCACCGAACTGCCGGCCGCGCTCGAGCCGCACCGGGAGGCTTTGAAGGACGCCACCGTGGTCAGCTTCTGCACCGGCGGCATCCGCTGCGAGAAGGCGGCGTTGTGGATGCGCCAGCACGGCATGGACAACGTGCTGCAGCTGGACGGCGGGATCCTCGGCTATTTCGAGCAGGTCGGCGGCCTGGGCTACGAGGGCGGCTGCTTCGTATTCGACGCGCGCGTGGCGCTGGATCCGCAGCTGCGCCCACTGGTCGATGAAGCAACCGGCGGCGATGCGGAGGAAACGCTTGCGCCCATCTTGGCGACTGGATAAGATGCGCGCCCTCAGCTTCATGTGGGGCCATAGCTCAGCTGGGAGAGCGCCTGCATGGCATGCAGGAGGTCGGCGGTTCGATCCCGCCTGGCTCCACCACTCCGGCGCAGGCCGGGCGAACTGAGATGCTTCAAGTCCCCATCGTCTAGAGGCCTAGGACATTACCCTTTCACGGTAGCGACCGGGGTTCGAATCCCCGTGGGGACGCCACCTTCCACGATCCGGCTGCATCAGGGCCGTCTCGTTTCCAGCTTCACGCGGGGCCATAGCTCAGCTGGGAGAGCGCCTGCATGGCATGCAGGAGGTCGGCGGTTCGATCCCGCCTGGCTCCACCAAGATGCAAACGACGGGCCCGCAATGCGGGCCCGTTCTTTTTGCACCCTAGCGGGGCGTCGGATGCAGTGGCGCCAATGTGGCGTCAGCGCTGCTGGCGGTGCTGCTCGTCCTGCGGTTTCTGCTGCGGGTCACGGCCCTTCTGCTGGTCGTTCTGGTCCCACTGTTGCTGCTGCTGGCGGTTCTGGTCCTGATCGCGCTGCGGGTTCGGGCTCTGGCGCTGCGGATCGTTCTGGTTCTTGTGGTTGGCCATGGTCGTGCTCCATCGCGCGGCCGATTTGACCGCACGCACAGGCTAGGTGCGGGCGGGTAAAACGGCGGTGGACAGTTCGCTAGCGTGGCGTGACGGGTTCACCTTCGTGCACGGGCGGGTGAAGCGTTCATGGCAGGTGCGAGCCGCCTCAGCCACTTGCCAGCCTCAGCCGCAGGGCGTTGCCGACCACCGACACCGAGCTCAGGCTCATCGCCAAGGCCGCCAGCATCGGCGACATCACCAGGCCGGTGAACGGATACAGCACGCCGGCGGCGATCGGCACGCCCAGCGCGTTGTAGAGCAGGGCGAAGCCCAGGTTCTGGCGCATGTTGCGCACGGCCGCGCCGGAGATGGCGATGGCCTGGGCGATCCCGCGCAGGTCGCCCTTGACCAGGGTCACCTGGGCCGAGGACATGGCCACGTCGGTGCCGGTGCCCATGGCGATGCCGACCTCGGCGGCAGCCAGCGCCGGCGCGTCGTTGATGCCGTCGCCGGCCATCGCCACGCGCCGGCCTTCGCCGTGCAGGCGCGCGACCAGTTCGACCTTGGCGTCCGGGGTCATCTCGCCGTGGACCTCGTCGATGCCCAGCTGCGCGGCCACCGCCTGCGCGGTGGCGCGGCCGTCGCCGCTGGCCATGACGATGCGCAGGCCGGCCGCGTGCAGGCGCGCGATCGCCTCGGGCGTGCCGGCCTTGACCGGATCGGCCACCGCCAGCAGCCCGGCGGCGAGGCCGTCGACGGCCAGGAATACCACGCTGGCGCCCTCCCGGCGCAAAGCCTCGGCGCGCGGTTCCAGCGTCGCGGTGTCGACCGCCTCGGCGCGCATCAGCGCCGGCGATCCCAGCAGCAGGGCATGGTCCTCGACCCGGCCGCGCACGCCGGTGCCTGTGCCGGACTCGAAATCCTCCGCCGGCGCCAGTGCGATTCCACGCCGGTGTGCCTCGGCGACGATGGCGCTGGCCAGCGGATGCTCGCTGCCCACGTCCAGGCTGGCGGCCAGCCGCAGCACCTGGTCGGCATCGGCGTGGGGCAGGGCGATGGTCTCGCGGAACAGCGGCCGGCCCTCGGTGAGGGTGCCGGTCTTGTCGACCACCACGAGGGTCGGCAGGGATTCGTGAGAAATACAGCCGAATCCGCTTTAAGTTTTTGATGTTGCGTGCTTTTCTTCTTCATACGCCGCTGAGGCCACGAAGTGGCCTATTAGCACTTCGCGTCGAAACTGAATAGACAGAGTCCGCTACCCTCTCGGCTCGGCGATCTGCGTCCAGTGGGGCTCCAAAACGATCTCGGTGAATTGGAGAGGCGCGACCTTACGTTCCAGGTCGAGCGTGTAGTCTCCGAACCGATTGATGTGGCTGGTCCGATACGGCGACAAGCCGCCCAGAACCTCGGGATTCAACTCCATCCCCTCCTCCTGCAGGCTGGCCAACGTGCGTGTCATCTGGTCTACGTTGTGCAGGATGATCATATTGGCCACGAGCTGGTTGTACTTCACGACCTTTCGCTGCTCATGAAGCACGTTCTCGGCAATGATCCCTTCTCCGCCGAAGAAAACCCATTTGACGAAGCCATTGAACTCTTCGCTTTTGTTGGTGGCCGCCTGGATAGTCCGACGCATGTCCACGTCATCGATGTAGCGCAGCAAGAACAGCGTGCGAATGACCTTCCCAAGCTCCCGGAAGGCGAAGTACAACTTGTTCTTCCGGCTGTAGGTTCCCAGCCGGCGAAGGATCGTCGAAGCGGTGATCTTGCCCAACTTGATCGACACCGTGACCCGCAGCATGTCGTGCAGATGCGTTTCGATCAGGCCCCAGTCGATGCTGTCGCCGAACAGCGCCTGGATGTTCTTGTACGGGCGACCCGCCTCCGCGCGGAAGAAGGTCAGATCCTTGATGTTGCGAATACGTGGCATCAACTGAATGCCCAACAGGTAGGACAAACCAAAGACCGGATAACTCTGGGCCTGGGTATCCCCATGCACGATTTCAGGCTGGATATCAGACGTGTTGGCCAGCAATCCGTCCAGAATGTAGATCGCTTCGTGCACACCGCACGGAATGAAGTGACTGAACAGCGCCACGTACTTGTCAGAGACGTGGTAGTAGCCGATGCCGCCATAACCACCGTAGCGGATGTGGTACTCCGAGAGCAGGTTCTGCTCGTACATGCTCCACTTGGTGCCATCGGCCGACGCACTCTTGCCCGAGCCCCAGTAGCCAGGCAGATCGAACTTGTTGAACGTATTGATCACCTGCACGATCGCCTTGTCCAACGTGTCTTCAGTGACGTACTTGAGGTTAAGCCAGGAAATCTGGCGCCGACTGAAGCCCTTGATTGAGCGCGCAGTCTGGGTCGGGCCCAGGTTGCACCCGTAGCAGAACAGCGTAGTGATCACCCGGCGCATGAGATCGTCCACGCGCGCATTGGTGCCCGCAATCGGCCGGAAATTACGGTGCAGCTTGAGCCATTGAGCCGCATCGATCAGCACGTCTACGATACTCATCGCCGGCAGCCTCTCGGTGATAAGAGCATCGACCGTGGCAATGGCGCTGGAGATCTCAGGCCGTTGCAGCTTCCGGAGCACCAGGCGCCCATCCACCACATCGGCGTGGACGTTCTCCGGAAAACGTGCATCCACCGTGTCGGCCAGTGAGCTCAGCTCTTGCTGCAAATGGCGCACGAACTCGCTGGCCTCGGTGGCCAGACCAGATACCTCACCGTAGGCCTCCAGTTCCTGGGCGAATGTGGCCTCATCCACCAGTTGCTCTCGGTAATCGTCGTAGCGCTCCCTGGACCGGCCAGAGTTCCGTAGACACTCAGTTGCCGCGTTGCGCGTAGCGCCGTTCGAACTCTACCGGTGACACCCCGCCAGCGGAACCATGCCGGCGGATCGGGTTGTAGAACATCTCGATGTAG
>NZ_PDWL01000027.1 GCF_010093185.1 Pseudoxanthomonas jiangsuensis
ACTTTTGTCATCTCTTATGTTCACAGATGTACTTCAGTGATTCTACGTCCCCTCCGTTGATTTTTGGTCATAGCCCGTGTCCCCCACCGCCTCTATTGGTCGGCGGGTATAAAGTTCAATACGAGACAGCAGAGACAGCCCGTGGACAGGCCGCCTCCCCATGACGCCCCGCCTTGACCGGTGCGCTCCCCTCCCCGCGTTGGTGGAAGGAGCCCGGTCGGCGCAGACGGAGCAAGGAGAAACAATGAAACTGGCATGGATTCTCTGGCTGTCGCAGCTCCTGCCGCAGCCGGCCGCCGACTCGCTGTGCCTGAGCACCACCGTGTACCTGGAAGCCCGCGACCAGAGCGCGCGCGGCCAGCAGGCGGTGGCCGAGGTGGCCCTGCGCCGTCGCGACAGCGGCCTGTGGGGCGACTCGATGTGCGACGTGGTCACCGCCCGCAAGCAGTTCGCCCCGACCATCGTCTCGCCCAATACCCGGCTGCGGAACATGGACGCCTGGAACCGCTCGATCGACGTCGCCCTGCGCGCCGAGCGCAACTGGGCCCTGCCGGTCGGCCAGCGCGAGGAGATCGTGCCCGGCGCCAGCCACTTCGCCGCCCACGCCATCGCCAGCCCGAGCTGGCGCAACGCCTACCAGGTGGCGACCATCGGCGACCACACGTTCTACCGGGTGCAGCGGCTCAAGCCGCGGGCCTGAGCCCTCCCTACCCACCCACGGCACGCCCCGGGCCCGCGATAATCGCGGGCCCGCGCGTTTCCGCGCCCCGCCCGTCCCGAGGACCCCGTATGAAGCTCTACACCAAGCCCGGCGCCTGCTCGACCGCCGTCCACATCGACCTGTGCTGGACCGGCCAGCCGTTCGAGCTGGAGGTCCTGGACGCGACCACGATGAAGGCCCCGGCCTACCTGGCGATCAACCCAGCCGGCGCGGTCCCGGCCCTGGTCGACGGCGACTTCGTGCTGACCCAGAACGCGGCCATCGTCGGCTACATCGCCGACCGCTTCCCCCAGGCCGGGCTGGCCGGCGACGGCAGTGCCCGCCAGCGCGCGGAGGCCAACCGCTGGCTGTCGTTCGTCAATTCCGACCTGCACCCGGCGTTCAAGCCGATCTTCGGCCCGGGCAACTACATCGGCGACGAGGCCCAGTTCGACGCGGTCAAGGCCGCCGCCCGCAAGCGCGTGCGCAGCCTGCTGGAAACCGCCGACGCCCGCCTGCAGGGCCGCGACTGGCTGGCCGGCTTCCGCAGCTACGCCGATCCCTACCTGTTCATCACCCTGCGCTGGGCCGGCCGCACCGGCGTGGACCTGGCCGGACTGGACGCCCTGGCGGCGTTCGCCGCGCGCATGGACGCCGACCCGGGCGTGCAGCAGGCGCTGAAGGCCGAAGGCCTGGCCTGAGCCGGCCTCAGGCCGGATCGGCCAGGGCCTGCTCCCACTGGCTGGCGAACGCCTCGCCCTTGCTCTTGGCCAGGGCCTGGCGCAGCTCGGGCAGCACCGCCTGCAGCGAGGCCGCATCGGTGCAGCGCTCGATCTTCAGCTGCAGGAAATAGCCGCGCAGGCCCAGGTGGGCACGGACGGCCTCGCTCATGCCGTCGTACAGGCGCACGTAGTGGCCGGCATCGCCGGAACCGGCGGCCGGCGCTGGCGTCTTCGCCGGTACGGCTGCCGGTGCCGCGGCGACGGCGACAGGCGCTGCCGGCGCCGGCACCGCGCCCGGGCGTGCGGCCTGGACCAGCCCGGCCACGTCCAGCCCCCTGTTCAGCGGCTCGATCAGGCCCTCGGCCAGCAACCGTTCCAAGGCGTCGGCCGGGGCCTTGACCCCGGCGGCCACCTCGCGCAGTTCGGCCAGCGTGCGCTGGCCGTCGGTCATCAGCAGGACGGTCCTCAGGGCCGGCGGCAGCTTGCGGCTGCGGTCGCGGATCTCGTCCCGTCCGGCCTCGGTCTTGCGGTAGATCCCCTCGCGCATCGTTTCCCCCCCAGGAAATGCGGCGGGGCCACGATATCACTCCCGCCGGTCGAGTGGCACGAAGGCCAGGTTCTCCGGGCCGGTGTAGTTGGCGCTGGGCCGGATGATCTTGCCGTCGATCCTCTGCTCGATCACGTGCGCGCTCCAGCCGGAGGTGCGGGCGATCACGAACAGCGGGGTGAACATGGCCGTGGGCACGCCCATCATGTGGTAGCTCACCGCGCTGAACCAGTCCAGGTTGGGGAACATCTTCTTGATGTCCCACATCACCGTCTCCAGGCGCTCGGCGATGTCGTACATCTTGCGGCTGGCCTGCTCGTCGGACAGCTCGCGCGCGACCTGCTTGATCACCTGGTTGCGCGGGTCGGACACCGTGTACACCGGGTGGCCGAAGCCGATCACCACTTCCTTGCGCTCGACCCGCGCCTTGATGTCGGCCTCGGCCTCGTCCGGATGGTCGTAGCGCTTCTGCACCTCGAACGCGACCTCGTTGGCGCCGCCGTGCTTGGGCCCGCGCAGCGCACCGATCGCCCCGGCGATGCAGCTGTGCATGTCGCTGCCGGTGCCGGCGATCACCCGCGCGGTGAAGGTGGAGGCGTTGAACTCGTGCTCGGCATACAGGATCAGCGAGGTGTGCATCGCCCGCACCCAGGACTGCCGCGGCGGCACGCCGTGCAGCAGGTGCAGGAAATGGCCGCCGATGGAGTCGGCCTCAGGTGCCATTTCGTCGATCGCGCGGCCGTTGTGGCTCCAGTGGTACCAGTACAGCAGCATCGAGCCGAGGCAGGCCATCAGCTTGTCGGCGATGTCGCGCGCGCCGGGATGGTTGTGGTCGTCCTTCTCCGGCGACACGCAGCCCAGCACCGATACGCCGGTGCGCATCACGTCCATCGGGTGCGCCGACGGCGGCAGCTCCTCCAGCGCGGCCTTGACCGCCGCGGGGATGCCGCGCAGCGACTTCAGCTTGGCCTTGTAGCCGGCCAGCTCGGCCGCGTTGGGCAGCTTGCCGTGGACCAGCAGGTGGGCGATCTCCTCGAACTCGCTGGTGGTGGCCAGGTCGAGGATGTCGTAGCCGCGGTAGTGCAGGTCGTTGCCTTGGCGGCCGACCGTGCACAGCGCGGTGTTGCCCGCGGCGGTGCCGGACAGGGCGACGGATTTCTTCGGCTTGAAGGTCGGGGTCGGGGTCTCGCTCATCGGAATGCTCCGGTTGCTGGTGCCTGGGCCTTCTAGGCGTATCTGGGAAGGCGTGCTATTTCTTCGCCGCGAACAGCGCGTCGAGCTTCGATTCGAAGGCGTGGTAGCCGATCCGGTCGTACAGCTCCTCGCGGGTCTGCATCGCATCGACCACCGCCTTCTGGTGGCCGTCGCGGCGGATGGCCGCGTATACGTTCTCGGCGGCCTTGTTGGCCGCGCGGAACGCCGACAAGGGGAACAACTGGATCGCCACCCCGGCCGAAGCCAGTTCTTCGCGCGAGAACAGCGGGGTCTTGCCGAACTCGGTGATGTTGGCCAGCACCGGCACCTTGACCGCGTCGACGAAGCGGCGATAGGTGTCCAGGTCGTAGGCGGCCTCGGCGAAGATGCCGTCGGCGCCGGCCTCCACGCAGGCGATGGCGCGCGCGATCGCCGCGTCCACGCCGTCGACCTGGATCGCATCGGTGCGCGCGATCAGGAAGAACTGCGCATCGGTCTTCGCATCGGCCGCCGCCTTCACCCGGTCCACCATCTCGCCCTGGGACACGATCTCCTTGCCCGGGCGGTGGCCGCAGCGCTTGGCCCCGACCTGGTCCTCAATGTGGCAGGCCGCCGCGCCGGCCTTGATCAGCGACTTGATCGTGCGTTCGATGTTGAACGCGCTCGGGCCGAAGCCGGTGTCGATGTCGACCAGCAACGGCAGCTCGCACACGTCGGTGATCCGCCGGGTATCGACCAGCACGTCCTCGAGCGTATTGATGCCCAGATCCGGCAGGCCCAGCGAGCCGGCGGCCACGCCGCCGCCCGACAGGTAGATGGCCTTGTAGCCGGCGCGCTGCGCCAGCAGGGCATGGTTGGCGTTGATCGCGCCGATCACCTGCAAGGGCGACTCGGCGGCCAGCGCGGCGCGGAACTTCGCGCCCGGGGAAGCGCTGGCGCCTGCGGAGTGGCTGGACATGTTCGGCTCCTCGGCCGGCTGGCCGGTTGGCGGGCGCGCGGGAGTGCACGCGGCACGGGCAATGTGTCACCCTGTCTCCGGTTGATCAATCTTGATGCGGACGATCAATATGTCCCTGGACGCCGACCTGATTCCCGCCTCCGAAGCCTGCCGGCTGCTGGGCATCAGCGCCGCCACCCTGTACGCCTACGTCAGCCGCGGCCTGCTGGAATCGCGCCCCGGCCGCGACCACCGCAGCCGCGTCTACCGCCGCCAGGACGTCGAACGCCTGGCCCAGCGCAAGCGCCTGGGCCGCGGCCCGGCCCGCGGCGCCGCGCAGAGCCTGGACCGCGGCCTGCCGGTGCTGGAGACCCGGATCTCCCTGATCCGTCACGATGGCCCGTACTACCGCGGCCGCTCGGCCGTGGCCGCGGTGCGCGCAGGCGCGACCCTGGAGGACATCGCCCGCCTGCTCTGGGACTGCGGCAGCCAGGACCCGTTCGCCGACCCGCCCGGCGACTGGCCCGCGCGCGTGGTCGCCCTGGCCACCGACACCGATCTGCCTCCGGTCGCCCGTGCCATGGCGGTCATCCCCCTGCTCGCGCTGCAGGTGCCCCACTCCTTCCAGGCCGACCAGGGCACGCGCCGTGCGCTGGCCGCCACCCTGCTGCGCCAGAACGCAGCACTGATGGTCGCCCGGCGCCCGGCCGGTCCGGTGCACCGCCTGCTGGCCGAGGCCTGGCGCCCCGGCGACGCCGCCTTCGCCGAACTGGTCCGCGCCGCCCTGGTCCTGTGCGCCGACCACGAACTCAACGTCTCGGCCTTCGCCGCCCGCGTGGTCGCCTCCACCGGCGCCCACCTGCACGCCACCGTCTGCGCCGGCCTGTCGGCCCTGTCCGGCCCCCGCCACGGCGGCGCCACCGCCCGCGTCTACGCCCTGCTCGAGGACGCCCGCCAGTCCAGCGACATCGACCGCCTGGTCGCCGGCCGCTGGACGCGCGGCGAAGACCTGCCCGGCTTCGGCCACGCCCTCTATCCCGACGGTGACCCGCGCGCGACCGAACTGCTGGCGATGCTGCGCGCAGCACGCGTCGAACCGGCGGCGTTGCCGCTGATCGAAGCGGTGATCGCCGCGGCCGAGTCGCACAGCGGCCGCCGGCCGAACGTGGACTTCGCCCTGGCCGCGATCTGCTACGCCTGCGGCCTGCCGGCGGAACCCGCGCTGGCGATGTTCGCCGCCGGGCGGCTGGCGGGGTGGCTGGCGCATGCGCTGGAGCAGCAGGCGCAGGGGAAGCTGATCCGGCCACGGGCGCGGTACGCGGGAGTGCAGCCGGAGAGTGGCGGCGGGGAGCCCCGGCCACCGGCGGCATGACTGCGACCAGGAGGCGGGTACCCCCCACGCTGCGAGCTATACACGTATAGGCATGGTGCCATTCCAATTTCGGGACACCCGAAAAATCCGCGTGGCCGCCACCTAGACTCGGGGCCGATCCCGCCTGCACGGCACTCCGAGACGATATCCATGACCTGGGCACCCCGCTTCCTGCACCATGCCCGCCGCGCCGCGCTGGCAACGGCCCTGCTGTGGCTGGCCTGCGCGCCGGCCAGCGCGCAGGACGATGCGATGACGCCGATCTCCATCCCGGCGCAGCCCGACGCCATCGAGCTGGGAACCGGGCCTTTGCCCGGCGCGACCGTGCCCGAGAGCTGGCACCGGCAGTACGGAAGCGTGTTCACCCGCAATGTCACCGTCGCCACGCTTACGCCCTTCCTTCCCGACCCGGCCAAGGCCACCGGCGCGGCGGTGATCGTCGCCCCCGGCGGCGGCTTCCGCTCGCTATCGATGCAGAACGAAGGCTGGGACGTGGCCCGCGCGCTGGCCGACCGTGGCGTGGCGGCCTTCGTGCTCAAGTACCGGCTGCACCAGACCCCGGCCGATCTGGACGGCTTCGCCCGCTCGATCCAGGAGATGTTCGCCGGACCGGTGCCTGCCCACCGGGTCGACCCGATGTCGAGCATCGCCACCCTGGGCCCGCAGATCGCCGATGCGCGCGCCGCCTTCGCCCTGGTCCGCGACCGCGCCGGCGAATGGCGCGTGGACCCGGACCGGATCGGCATGCTCGGTTTCTCCGCCGGCGCCATGCTCACCATCGCCACCACCCTGGCCGGCGAGGACGCCAGGCCGGCCTTCATCGGCGACATCTACGGCCCGCTGGCGCCGCTGGACGTACCGGCCGACGCGCCGCCGCTGTTCATCGCCATCGCCGCCGACGACGGCCTGTTCGCCGGCAGCGGCTTCGGCCTGGTCGAAAGCTGGCGCAAGGCCGGCCGCCCGGTCGAATTCCACTTCTACGAGCGCGGCGGGCACGGGTTCGGCATGTACCCGAAGCCGACCACCAGCACCGGCTGGTTCGATGCCTTCACCCGCTGGATGGCCATGCACGGGCTGATGGCGCCCAAGCCGCGCAGCGCAGCGGGGGCCGCACGATGAAGGCCCGCCATTGTCCCTCCCCGGCCCGGTCGCCGCGCGGCACACCCACGCGCGCGTGGCCGGCGGCGCTGGCGCCCACCCTGCTCGGCGCGCTGCTGGCCTGCCTGCCCGTGCCGCAGGCCCGGGCGCAGGCCGCGGAGGCCCCAGCCCCCGGATCCAACCCGCTGTTCCGCGACCGTTTCACCGCCGACCCGGCCCCGCTGGTGGTGGGCGAGCGCCTGTACCTGTATGTCGGCCACGACGAGGCGCAGCGCGACGAGATGTTCAACATGCGCGAGTGGCTGGTCTACTCCACGACCGACATGAAGACCTGGACCGACCACGGCCCGATCATGAAGGTCGCCGACTTCCGCTGGGCCAAGGCCGACGCCTGGGCTGCCCAGGCCATCCACAAGGACGGCAAGTACTGGTTCTATGCCGCGGTCGAGCATGACGGCACCCAGCCGGGCAAGGCCATCGCCGTGGCCGTGTCCGACTCGCCCACCGGCCCGTTCGTCGACGCCAAGGGCTCGGCCCTGGTCACCAACGCGATGACCCCCAAGGGCACCCACAGCTGGGAAGACATCGACCCGACCGTGTTCACCGACGATGACGGCACCACCTGGATCGCCTGGGGCAACCGCCAGTGCTACATCGCCCGGCTCAAGCCGAACATGATCGAGATCGACGGCCCGATCACCGAGATCACCCCGCCGCATTTCGAGGAAGGCCCGTGGCTGCACGAGCGCGACGGCATCTACTACCTGACCTACGCCTCGCTGGACCGCTCGCAGCATCGCGACGAGAAGGTGTCGTACGCGACCGCGCCCTCGATCCAGGGCCCCTGGACCTATCGCGGCGAGCTGACCGGCTCGGGCAAGTACAGCTTCACCATCCACCCCGGCATCGCCCGGTTCAAGGGCCAGTGGTACCTGTTCCTGCACAACGCCGCGCTGGCCGTCGGCGACCAGAGCGGCGCGATCGGCCGGCGCGCGGTCACCGTCGAGCATCTGCAGTACAACCCCGACGGGACCATGAAACCGGTGGTCCAGACCGAGGCGGGCGTATCGGTGCCGCCGCCGCGGTGAGGCCTGCGCCCAGGACTCGCCGCGTAAGCTTCCCCGATCCGCTCGAGCAAGGGGCTTGGGCCGTGTTCCAGGCCACCGTGCTCGCGCTGTTGCCCGAGCTTGGACATCTGGACCGCAGGCAGATCGCCAAGCTCACCGGCGTGGCGCCGATGAATCGCGACAGCGGACAGGGCCAGGGCAAGCGAAGGATCCGCGGCGGCCCCGCCCCGGTCCGCGTCGCGCTCTACATGGCCACGCTCTCGGCCGTGCGCTGGGATCCGATGATGAAGGCGCACTACCAACAGCTCAGGGCCCGCGGAAAGCTCGGCAAGGTGGCGCTGGTCGCGTGCATGCGGAAGCTGCTGGGGATCATCAATGCCAGGCGGCGCGACGAGCTGCGGAGCGTGGGTCTGGCGCTGGCTTGAGCGGCATGCTTCAAGACAGTTGCTGAACTAAGCCGACCCGCGAAGCGGGTTCGGCTTGAATGAATTGTTAGACCACAGAGTGCTGGTTAAAAGTGTGGCTGCAATCGCGCCGACCATAAATGCGGCGAGTGCGTTACCCGCGTAAGTCAGGCCGGAGGTGAGAGCAGTAGTGGCGATCACTGCAACGCAGAAGCTGGCGAGCGCGTTCAGTGCGTTAGCCCGCGTAATGAGCAGCGCAGAGGAGTGGATGATCAAAGCCGGCAGGAAAGCGCCTAGGCCGAACACTATGAGAGCGTCCCATAGAGTGACGGACCATCCAGCTGGCATGGCTATAGCGGCAGTGACGCCTATCGCCGGGACCGCCAGGCCGCCCGTGAAGACCCCGGAAAAAGTGCCTGCCAGTATGCTCTTGAGTAGACCTTCCATGATGCCTCTCCTGTGGTCTAACGCCGGAATTAAGCCGCGCCGCGAAGCGGCGTCGGCTTGAATGAACTGTTAGGCAGCGGGCCGATTGGCCTGCCACCCCTTGATTGCGCTCAATGATGCCGCCTCCAAGGCCGGGTCACCGCAGCGCGTGGAATACGTGCCTTGGCGGTACTGAATGGAGCGGGCCAGATCATCCGTGGCCTTGTGCCCAAGAGCATCAATCCGGGTCACCTCATCCGGCGTGAGGCGAAGGACGGCGGAAAAGCTGACAAAGGATTGGCTGCAGTTCACGTCAAGCACGTAGCCAATTCCATCTCGCAACAGGAACCATGCATGGGGCTCGTGATCTACAACGACCATTGATGTTGCTCCCGCGGCCTAACGCTTGAATTAAGCCGACTTGCGAAGCAAGTTCGGCTTGAATGAATTGTTAGGCGCGTACATAGAACCCCCACACGCCAGCTGAAAGCTCGCCTGCAGCGAACTGCACGGTCTTTGCGCCATCGCTGATCTCGTATTGCCACATCTTGTGAAGCTCTTGAGGGTGCGAAGGGTGCGGAAGCTCGATGGCGTCGCCCGAAATTCGTGACCAGCTATAAGACCATACGTTGAGTCCGCCAACGCGAAACGCTTGGCCGTCCATCGTGATCCCAACCTGCTGCCATTTGTGCATAGCGTCTAACGCCTGAGTTAAGCCGGCCCGCGAAGCGGGCTCGGCTTGAATGAATTGTTAGGCCCTTGTCGGCGGGACTAAAACCGCATCCAGTTCGGGCTCCAACTGTGCTAAGGGAAAAACAGTGCGCTCAATGCGTGCAGTTCTCTCCGCGCAGTTTACGCGCGCCTTGACCTCGGTCGGGCGGTGATCGCCCGGGTACTTCCGCAACACTAGTTGGACCTCTGCATCGGTATGCCAAGTGGCGGAATCAAGAGACCACCGGCCATCCAGCGGCGCCCAGATGACTTCGCTCCTTGAGCAATCAACTAGGCGAAACCGGTATACCCAGTGAGAGTTGCGCACTTCTACGGGCTCCGCCTCAACGGCGAAGCGGCCAGTAGATGACTTCGAGATTTCACGATGTGTCTGCACGGGCCTAACGCCGGAATTAAGCCGCGCCGCGAAGCGGCGTCGGCTTGAATGATTTGTTAGGCGCGCACGATACCCGCACCGACGGCCTGCAACTGAGTGATTGCCGGAAGAGCATTGGCAAGAGCTGGAGCGAACCGCGCAGGATCCTGCATGGCTGCACCTGCAAGGACCTGGAGCAGGTTGATGAACTCGTCCACGCTGATAGAAACCACATAGTTGTGGTCTGCGTAGGTGTTGAAGTCCCTGACACGACTTTGCTTGACCTGCAAAACAGCATCACCTTCACTCCAGGAAAACTTTGGGTCAGGAAAGTGCGCCTCCCTTGAGCCGTAGTTTGCACCGGAGCCGTGCCTAGATATCTTCATAACTTTCCCATCCAAAGACGCAACTCGACATGCCTGCCTAACGCCTGAGTTAAGCCGACCCGCGAAGCGGGTTCGGCTTGAACGAATTGTTAGGCACTTCTTGCGATGGTTCGTAACGATCCGCCGTAAGAGCCGAAGAGGACTTCCTCCTCCGCTTCTTCCTCAACGTTGTCGAAGATTGTGTAATGCTTGAAACCAAGTTCACCCGCTAGGCGAATGATGTAGTCACGGGTTTCATTTGGAAGGTATTGGGACACCGCCACAGCGCGTTGGTCCGGCGCCTTGAGACCGCTAAACGTGGAGTAGCCAACCACTCCCAATTGGGCAAGACGGCTCCCGATTGCGTCCCGGTCCTGCAGGAACTCATTCACTCCAATCTTGATGTTCTTCAGCGCCGATGAGTCCGAGTCGGTCGACGTAATCTGCAACGGCGGCAAGCGTGATTCGATCTCCGCGATCCGCTGCGCGATGATTGCAATTCGCGCATCGTCTTTTGTAACAACAATTCGCTCGTTGGTTTTGCTGCTCAAGTATGTAGCGTAGTAAGAGTCCTCTTGCATCTCCGGACGGAACTTTGTCTGGAGTAGGAAAACAGCCAAGAGAAACAATGGGACATTAAAAATTGCAGCGACTACGAGAGCTCTCATCTCCCAAGAGTCTGTAGGCATCCGCGAGGCGGCGATTAGAAAGCAAGAGTCAATGGCAAGCAGGCCAGCAAGCCATGCACCTAGAAGCTGGATTGGTTTTGTGATTTTTTCTGGCTTTACAGCATCACTCACAACAAGTCCCCTGAAGTGCCTAACGCTTGAGTTAAGCCGTGCCGCGAAGCGGCATCGGCTTGAATGAATTGTTAGGTGCCACCCGACGCCTCCGAGAGGACCGGTTGAATGGACCTAAACTCCGGTGTGGCCTGATGATGCCACGGGAACAGGCCAGCCTGGGAAGGCCACACAACCTGGTAGAGCGGGAAAGAACTGCCTTGGTAGTACCACCGGCAAAACCCGACGTGGTCGTGGTACTGCGTGAGCGGAACCTCAACAAAGCAGCAGGAATAGTTGTTGAGCAAAGCGTCTGTGGGACGTGTCAGGTCAAGCGGAGTACCGGCTCTGGCCGCGTCCGCCGCAATGGTTAGGATTTGATGCGCGATCTCAGACCTGAGGCCGAAGATGATGAGTTCGGGATGGCCGAAGCTTTGGAACAAGCCCACGGTAAAGGAGTACGGAGGTAGCTCACCGTCAGCCATGATGTTGACGCAGTGCCAGCCATAGTCGGCAATGTCATCAATGACCTTTTGCTCGCTCTTGTCGTCGCCTGAAGTGCGAACCATCTCTAGTGGCACCTAACGCTTGAGTTAAGCCGCGCCGCGGAGCGGCGTCGGCTTGAATGACTGGTTAGGCCGCGCCTAGAAGCACGCGCCAGCCCAAGAACACCCGACAAAGATAACAACACACAACGCCGATGTAAGAGCAAAGCCCGAATATAGGATCGATAGCATGAAGCGAGCCGACCGCGTGAACTGCATGTTGCGATAGATTCCGACTACGCCAAGTAGAGGCGAGGCCAGCAGCGCCAGAAGAACTAACCCCTCCAAGCGCGCGCCGTAGAGACGGTTGAACTGAGGCAATACAAGAACTGCGGCAACCAATAGAAGTGGGCAGGCAAGAAGCCATCCAGTCAGCGAGAGTCTTCTTGAGATCGTGGCAGTGCCCATAAGCGGCCTAACGCCTGAATTAAGCCGACCCGCGAAGCGGGTTCGGCTTGAATGAATTGTTAGGCGGCACTCGCATGCTAGTCATAGATAAAGCTACCGAACTTGAACAAGACGGATTTGCCACGGAAGACGCCAAAAAAGTTGTCGGTGTTCTTGGGGCAATAGACGTGACGCACGTGATCTCCCGGCCCAGTGAGTGCAATTGCCTCGGTCCATTCAGGTGAGGCTGCCAGATCGGGAGCGCCAAGCCTACGGGCAAAGTCTAGTGTCTCATCGCGGCTCAGTGGCACGGAAACCTCACAGCCGGCAAGTCCAATCTCTCGCGAGAATTTCCTTGGCTCCAACTCAGGTTTGACCGATTGGTGAGCGCAGCCGCTAGCGAGCAGCGAAATGAGTAGAGCCAGTCTGAAAAGTCGGAGTTCGAATCCTGAAGTGCGGAAGTCCATGCTGTGCCGCCTAACACCTATTCGATGAAATTATGACGCATATCCCATACACATAAGCCCACGCAAACCTCCACTCGCCACCCGTCCGCTCAAATGCCGCACGCTCCCGGGTGGACGTTGGTGCGTAATCCATGTGCCTAATCCCGCCGCTTCCCTGGCGCGTGAAGGCCACGCTACAGCCCTACCCCGCCACTTTCAACGCTGAGCCTGGCCTTCGCAGCTCGAAGTGCCGGGCACGGGGCGTTCCGCATCGGCGACGACATTCAACGCACCGGCCACGAGGCTGCCGGGCTCCGGCGCCGCCCTTTTCCGCCCCGACGGCGCTGCTGCAATGCAGCGGCGCCGGGGCTTCCTGCTTCGCCGTCGATGCGCGTTTGCATCGACGTCGGACCTTTTTGCTCCGATCACATGGCTCCCCAGCCACGGCCCCGGGGCTTTTCCGCCCCGCATTCCAGGCTCATGGCGCCGCCCTTGGGGCTTCCCAGCATGCAATCGGAATTTTCCTATACGCCGCTGGGCATTTTCCCGGTGGCCGCTCCCCGCATGTCGCGCCAGCGTGTGCGCGCCGGCACTCCGGCCGGCGCCATCGACAAGGAAGCCTGTTGCCATGAGCCAGAACCTGATCGACCTGAATTTCTCCGCCGAAAGCCTGGCCGCGATCGACGCGGCATTGGCGACGCTGGAAGCCGAGCTGGCACCGCTGAAGGGGCTGGACCCGGGCCAGCGCCGCGACCTGACCAAGATCGGCGACAAGTCCGAGGCGTTCTGCCGGCAGGCGGTGACGGCCTTCTCCGAGCATGCGCAGGTGCTGCCGCGCAATTTCGACCTGGACGCCTACCGCGGCGACCTGGCCGCGCTCGATGCGCTGCGTCCGCGGCTGCGGCGCGTGGGCCGGCTGCAGGAGCTGATGGAGCACACGGAGATGGCGCTGGGCAGCGACCTGATGACCGCTTCGCTGGAAGGCTATGCGGTGCTGAAGGTGTCGGGTCGCAGTGCGGGCCTGGACGGGCTGCGGCAGGCGCTGTCGGCGCGCTTCCGCAGCCGGCGCGGCGAGCCGGCGGCAGCGCCGCCGGCGGAGGCGACGGCGCCGGCCTGATCGGCGCGGGTGCGTGAAGTCGTGGAGGATGCCCCGGCCCCGCCGGGGCATTCTTTTTTGTGCCTGCGCCGGAGCGATGGCGCTACGCCCCCGCGTCCGCGCCCCGCTCCAGCGCGCGCCTCACTTCCTCCAGCGCGTTCGGGTCGTCCAGGGTCGACAGGTCGCCCGGATCGCGCTGCTCGGCCAGCGCCTGCAAGGAGCGCCGCAACAGCTTGCCCGAGCGGGTCTTCGGCAATGCGTTGACCACGTACACGCGCGAGGGCCGCGCCACCGCGCCCAGCTGTTCGCTCACGGTGCGCATCATCTGCGCCGCCGCTTCGGCCGCGTCGCCGTCGCTGCGCTTGAGGGTGGCGAACACCACCGGCACCTGGCCCTTGATCGCGTCTTGCACGCCGATCACCGCGGCCTCGGCCACGGCCGGGTGGCTGGACACCGACTCCTCGATCTCGCGGGTACCCAGGCGGTGGCCGGCGACGTTGATCACGTCGTCGGTGCGGCCGAGGATGAAGGTGTAGCCGTCGGCATCGCGGATCGCCCAGTCCAGCGAGCTGTACAGCTGTTCCTTGAAGTGGCTGAAGTAGCTGGCGATGAAACGCTCGTCGTTGCCCCACACCGTGCTCAGGCAGCCCGGCGGCAACGGCGGCTGGATCGCCAGCACGCCCTTCTGCCCGGGGCCGACGTCCTGGCCGCTGTTCTCGTCGATCACCCGCAGCCGGTAGCCAGGCGCCGGCAGGCCGGGCGAGCCGAGCTTGACCGGCTTCATCTCCACGCCCGGCATCAGGGTCAGTACCGGCCAGCCGGTCTCGGTCTGCCAGTAGTTGTCGATCACGGTCTTGCCCAGGGCGGTCGTGATCCAGTCCGCGGTGGGCTCGTCCAAAGGCTCGCCGGCCAGGAACAGGTACTGCAGCTGCGACAGGTCGCAGCTGCGCAGCCACTGCGGGTCCTGCTTCTTGAGTACGCGCACGGCGGTGGGCGAGGAGAACATGGTGCGCACGCCGTACTTCTCGCAGATCCGCCACCAGATGCCGGGGTCGGGCGAGGTCGGCAGGCCTTCGTAGAGGATCGAGGTGGCGCCGGCGATCAGCGGGCCGTAGACGTTGTAGGAATGGCCCACCACCCAGCCGATGTCGGAGGTGGAGAACATCACCTGGCCCGGGCGGATGTCGTAGATCGCCCACATCGACAGGGCCAGGGCCACGGCATAGCCGCCGACGTCGCGCTGCACGCCCTTGGGTTTGCCGGTGGTGCCGGAGGTGTAGAGGATGTAGCTGGGTTCGTTGGATTCCAGCCATTCCACCGGCACTTCGGCGTCGGCGTGCTGCGCGGCCAGCGGGCCGTATTCCAGGTCGCGGCCGGGCTGCAGCGGCAGGTCGGCCGCCAGCCCGCGGTTGACCACCAGCACGTGCGCCGGCGGGTGCTGGGCGCGCGCCAGGGCCTGGTCCACCAGCGGCTTGAACGGGATCACCTTGCCGCCGCGGATGCCGGCGTCGGCGCAGACCAGCACCCGGGGCTTGGCATCGTCGATGCGCAGGGCCAGGTTGTGCGCGGCGAAGCCGCCGAACACCACCGAGTGGATCGCGCCGATCCGGGCGCAGGCGAGCATCGCGATGGCCGCCTCGACCGTGTGCGGCATGTAGATCACCACCCGCTCGCCCTTGCCCACGCCCAGCGAGCGCAGCACCGCGGCGAACACGTTCACTTCGCGGTGCAGCTGGCGGTAGCTCAGCTCGCGCACCTGGCCGGTTTCCGAGGACCAGCCCACCAGCGCCAGCTGTTCGCCGCGCGCGTCCAGGTGGCGGTCCACGGCGTTGTGGCACAGGTTGGTGGTGCCGCCGGCGAACCAGCGCCGGAACGGAGGCGTGTCGTATTCCAGGATCGCCTGCGGCGGGGTGTGCCAGTCGATGGCCTTGGCGGCGTCGGCCCAGAACGCTTCCGGCTGTTCGATCGAACGCCGGTGGAAGTCTTCGTAACGCATCTGCCTGCCCTCCCGGTAGGTAGGCCGAAGGCTAGACCCGGGCGGGACGGGCGGCGTTAAGACCTTGGTCGAAAAACCGTGGCCTGGAACGGCAAACGCCGGGTTTCCCCGGCGTTGCGCTTCGCGAAAGGTTGATCGGGGTCGTCAATGCGGCCGCCCCCTGTAGGAGCCGGTCTTGCCGGCGACCGCCATATTGGACGCGTTTGCGTGAAACCGGTTGCCTGCGATGCGTCCGCGATGGCGGTCGCCGGCAAGACCGGCTCCTACAACGGCGGCGCGTCCTTCACGTAGCGGTCGAACCAGGCCAGCATCTCGGCGACGAAATGCTCGTTGGATTCGCGCGCGGTGTACCAGTGCGGCTCGAACGGCAGCATCACCAGGCGGGTGGTGCCGCCGTTGCCGCGGATGGCCTGGAACAGGCGCGGCGACTGGGTCGATTCGGTGCCGGGATTGGCGTCGTCGCTGCCGTGCACGATCAGCAGCGGCTCGTCGATCTTGTCGGCGTGGAAGAACGCCGAGGCCTGGTCGTAGACCTTGGGCGCGGCCCAGAACGAACGCCGCTCGTTCTGGAAGCCGAACGGGGTCAGGGTCTTGTTGTAGCCGCCGCTGGAGGCCACGCCGGCGCGGAACAGGTCGGTATGCGCCAGCAGGTTGGCGGTCATCAGCGCGCCGTGGCTGTGGCCGGTGACGCCGATCCGTTCGCGGTCGACCACGCCCAGCTCCACCGCCTTGTCCACCGCCGCCTCGGCGTCGGCGACCAGCTGCTCCAGGTAGGTGTCGTAGGCGTTCTTCGGGTCACCGACGATCGGGAACGAGGCGTTGTCGATGATCGCGTAGCCGGCCAGCAGCAGCAGGCGGTAGTTGGCCAGGCGGGTGAAGGTCTGCTCCGAGCCGCTGATCTGGCCGGCCTTGGACGGATCGGCGTAGTCGGCCGGATAGGCGTACAGGATCGCCGGCACGCGCGTGCCCTCCTGGTAGCCGGGCGGGGTGTACAGGGTGAACGACAGGTCCACGCCGTCCTTGCGCGTGTAGGTCACCAGTCGCTTCTTCACTCCGCGCACCAGCGGCGTGGGATCGGGGAAGCGGGTCAGCGCGGCGGGCGTGGAGGCCATGGCGGCCTCGCCCTCGGCCGCTTCGGCCACCGCTTCGCCGAGGCGGCGCAGGTAGAGGTTCGGCGGATCCAGCGGCGACTGGTGCCAGGTCAGCAGCCGCGAGGTGTCGCCGGCGGCGAAGCCGACGAAGCTCTCGTAGGCGTCGGACGCGCTGCGGAACAGCCGGGTGGTCGCGCCGCTGGCGATCTCGTAGCGGTCCAGGAACGGGCGGTCGCCCTGTGGGGAGGCGCCGCCGCCGCTCAGGAACAGCGCGCCGCCCTCCTCGCGCAGCACCCAGGCGCCGTTGGCCAGGCGGCGGTACTGCGGGTTGCCCGGATCGGCGTACAGCTCGTCGGTGGACAGGTCCCACAGCACGCGGCCGGGCTGGCCGGGACGGTCCACGTCCACCAGGGTGGTGGTCTGCCAGTTGCGGTTGGCGTCGTACTCGTAGGTCAGCGCGCGGCCGCCGTCGGCGAACCAGGCGATGCCGGCGTAGCGCTGCTTCAGCCGCGCGACCTCGCGCGGCTTGGCGGTGAACGGCGCGGCCAGGCTCATCAGCCGGTCGCGGGCGGGCACCTCGGCCTTCCAGTCGCCGCCGTCCAGGGCCTCGGCCCAGACCAGGGTGGCCGGCTGGTTGGCGCGCCAGCCGTGGCTGCGCGGGCCGGTCGGCACGCCGCGCACCGGCACCCGGTCGGCGACCGGCAGCTGCGCCAGCGGGCGCGCCTTGCCGTCGGCCAGATCCAGCACGGCCAGGTCGTGGGCGAAGCGGTTCCAGGTGGTGACGTAGGAATACGGGCGCTTGAGCGTCTGCACCAGCACGTGGCGACCGTCGGGCGCGGCATCGACCTCGCCGATCACCGCCGCCTGCCCGACCGCGGCGACCCGGCCGCTGGCCACGTCCACGGTCGCCAGCTGGGCGGTGGCGTAGTGGTCGAACAGCGCCTCGTCCTCGGGGCCGGACAGGGTGTCGCGCGCCTCGTAGGTGCTTGACTCGCCCTTGCCGGCGATCGCCTCCTTGATCTCCGGCCCCGGTGGCACCGCGGCCTTCTGCGGCGCCGGCCCCAGGCCCTGCGGCACCTGCTTGACCAGCAGCGCCTGGCCCGCGCCCAGCCACTGCACCTCGCTGCCGAGGATGGTGTTGAGCCGCACGCCCTCGATCCGGCGTACGGTGCCGCTGGCGACCTCGCCCACCCACAGTTCCACCCCAGCATCGGTGGTGTTGTCGAAGGCGAAGCGCTGGCCGTCCGGCGACCAGGCCGGCATCCCCGGGCAGGCGCCGGCCGGCAGCGCCACCGGGATCTGCGCGCCGCTGGCCAGGTCGAGCAGGCTGAAGCCCTCCAGGCAGGTGCGGATGCCGTAGCCGCTGGAGCGGTCATGGCGGCTGTGGTTGCGCGGCTCGACCCGCACGCCGGCCAGCTTCAGGTAGGGCTCGGCCACCCGCTCGACCGGCGGGTACAGCGACTGCTGCACCAGCAGGGCGCGGGTGCCGGTGGGGTCGATCGCCGGGGTCGGGTTGAGCGGCGTGCGCATCACCCCCAGCAGCGGTTCGGGCGGCTGCAGGTAACCACCATCGGCGGCCAGCGCGGGCAAGGCGAGCGCCCCGCCCAGGAGTACCGCCATCGCCAAGGGTCGCCGTGTCGCGTGCATGCCTTTCCCCGCAGAGCTGAAGTCACGGGAACGTAACACGTGAAAACACCGCGTTTGCAGGCCCTGGGCGCACATGTGCCATCGGTCATGGCCATGCGCCTCCGAGGCGAAGGCAAAAAAGAGGGCGGCTTCAGCCGCCCTCTCATTCACGCATCCGACCTGTGCCGGATCAGAGCAGGTGCGCCACGCCGGCGCGCTCTTCTTCCAGCTCGGCCAGGGTCTTGTCGATCGCGGCCTGGCTGAAGGCGTCGACCGGCAGGTCCTTGACCCGGGTGTAGGTGCCGTTCTCGGTGGTCACCGCGACGCCGAAGATCACGCCCTCCGGAATGCCGTAGGAACCGTCCGACGGAATGCCCATCGTCACCCACTTGCCGTTGCTGCCCAGCACCCAGTCGCGCACGTGGTCGATGGCGGCGTTGGCGGCCGAGGCGGCCGAGGACAGGCCGCGGGCCTCGATGATCGCCGCGCCGCGCTTGCCCACCTTCGGAATGAACTCGTTGGCGTTCCAGTCGGCGTCGTTGATCTTGTCCTTCAGCGACACGCCATTGGCGGTGGCGAAGCGGTAGTCCGGGTACATGGTCGGGCTGTGGTTGCCCCACACCACCAGCTTCTCGATCTCGCCCACGGCCACGCCGGCCTTGGCGGCCAGCTGGCTCAGCGCGCGGTTGTGGTCCAGGCGCAGCATGGCGGTGAAGTTCTCCGGCTTGAGGTCCGGCGCCGACTTCATCGCGATGTAGGCGTTGGTGTTGGCCGGGTTGCCGACCACCAGCACCTTCACGTCGCGCGAGGCGACCTTGTTCAGGGCCGCGCCCTGGGCGGTGAAGATCTTCGCGTTCTCCAGCAGCAGGTCCTTGCGCTCCATGCCCGGGCCGCGCGGGCGCGCGCCGACCAGCAGGGCGACGTCGGCGTCCTTGAACGCCACTTCCGGGTCGTCGGTGCCGACGATGCCGGCCAGCAGCGGGAACGCGCAGTCCTCCAGCTCCATGATCACGCCCTTGAGCGCGGCCTGGGCCTTCTCCATCGGCAGCTCCAGCAGCTGCAGGATCACGGGCTGGTCCTTGCCCAGCATCTCGCCGGAGGCGATGCGGAACAGCAGGGCGTAGCCGATCTGGCCGGCGGCGCCGGTCACGGCTACTCGAACGGGGGTCTTCATCGGTGGAGGGTCCTTCGGTGGGGTGTTGCGGAGCGGAAAGGATGCGTGGCGGGCGCTGGCTTCGGGCTCGCGGCGCCGCGCAGGTTAATAGACGTCGTAGCCCAGCGGACTCAGCCTTTGGTCCAAGGCGGCGGTGTCGTAGCCGCGGACCACGGCCTGGCCGATCACGGTCACCGGCACGCCGCGGGCGCCCAGCGCGCGCATGGCGCGGTCGCCGTCCTCGGCGTCGATGTCCAGCACCTGGTAGCGCACGCCGGCGCGCTCGAAGTCGCCCTGCTGCTTGCGGCAGTAGCCGCACCATTCGGCGGCCAGCATCACGATGCCCTGTTCGCCGGTGAGCAGGCGCGGGTCGTCCGGTTGCAGCCCCGGGGCGCGGGTCTTCGTCCATGCGGCGTACAGCCCGCCGGCAAGGCCGAGGATCAACAGGAAGCCGAGGATGCGCATGGGTCCGTCGTCGCAGGGCCGGTCGTCGAGGCCGGCGATTTTATCACGCGGGTCCCGGCCGGCCGGGAATGCTGGCAGGTGAAACGGTCTGGATTCGCGGGCCCCGCGGCCCCCGTGCGCGCAGGCACCGGGGGCCGGGATAGGTCCGTGCGGATCGCTCAGGCGCTCAGGTAGCGGTTCCACTCCGCCACGCGGTCGGCCTTGGCCGCCAGCACCGCCGCCGCATCGCCCTCGATCTTCACCGAGTTGATCTTGTCGCCCTGGGCCACCGCATCGACCACGTCCAGGCCCTCGACCACCTTGCCGAACACGGTGTGGCGGCCGTCCAGGTGCGGGGTGGCGACGTGGGTGATGAAGAACTGGCTGCCGTTGGTGTTCGGGCCGGCGTTGGCCATCGACAGCACCCCGCGCTCGTGGCGCACGCCGTTGTCGGTCTCGTCCTCGAAGCGGTAGCCCGGGCCGCCGCGGCCGGAACCCTCGGGGCAGCCGCCCTGGATCATGAAATCGCCGATGACCCGGTGGAAGTTCAGGCCGTCGTAGAAGCCGCGCTGGGCCAGGTTGACGAAGTTGGCCACGGTCAGCGGGGCCTTCTCGGGCAGCAGCTCGACCCGGATCGAGCCGCGGGCGGTGTCGAAAATCGCGGTCAGGCTCATGTATTCAGCTCCAGATGCCCGGATGGGCCGGTAGACCGGTTATGATAGCGCGCTTCCTTTTCGCCCCTCACTCGCGCCTTGCCCCTTCGAAGGGGGTACCTGGGTGCGTTTTCACGATCCCAGAATCCCATGTCCATCGAAAACCTGCGCAACATCGCCATCGTCGCCCACGTCGACCACGGCAAGACCACCCTCGTCGACCAGCTGCTCAAGCAGTCCGGCACCCTGTCCGAGCGCACCGTGCTGGCCGAGCGGGTGATGGACAGCAACGACCAGGAAAAGGAACGCGGCATCACCATCCTGGCCAAGAACACCGCCATCACCTGGAACGGCAACCGCATCAACATCGTCGACACCCCCGGCCACGCCGATTTCGGCGGCGAGGTCGAGCGCGTGCTGTCGATGGTCGACTCGGTCCTGATCCTGGTCGACGCGATGGACGGGCCGATGCCGCAGACCCGCTTCGTCACCCAGAAGGCCTTCGCGATGGGCTTCCGCCCGATCGTGGTGGTGAACAAGGTCGACCGCCCCGGCGCGCGCCCGGACTGGGTGATCGACCAGGTGTTCGACCTGTTCGACAAGCTCGGCGCGACCAACGAGCAGCTGGACTTCCCGATCGTCTACGCCTCCGGCCTGAACGGCTACGCCGGCCTGACCGACGACGTCCGCTCCGGCGACATGGTCCCGCTGTACGAGGCGATCATGCAGCACGTGCCGGCCCCGCAGGTCGAGGCCGACGGCCCGTTCCAGATGCGCATCAGCCAGCTGGACTACAACAACTTCGTCGGCGTGATCGGCATCGGCCGGATCCAGCGCGGCAAGGTGAAGAAGAACCAGCCGGTCATCGTGATCGACCGCGAGGGCAAGAAGCGCCAGGGCAAGGTCCTGCAGGTGCTGGGCTTCATGGGCCTGGAGCGGATTGAGGTCGAGGAGGCCCAGGCCGGGGACATCGTCGCCATCTCCGGCATCCAGGAGCTGACCATCTCCGACACCGTCTGCGCCCTGGACACCCCCGAGGCGCTGCCGGCGCTGACCGTGGACGAGCCGACCATCTCGATGACCTTCCAGGTCAACAACTCGCCGTTCGCCGGCAACAAGGACCTGTCCGGCGGCAAGTTCCTGACCAGCCGCCAGCTCAAGGAGCGGCTGGACCGCGAGAAGGTCCACAACGTGGCCCTGCGCGTGGAGCAGCTGCCCGACGCCGACAAGTTCCTGGTCTCCGGCCGCGGCGAGCTGCACCTGTCGGTGCTGATCGAGAACATGCGCCGCGAGGGCTACGAACTGGCCGTCTCGCGCCCCGAGGTGATCATCAAGGAGATCGACGGCCAGCTGATGGAGCCGATCGAGCAGCTGGTGGTGGACATCGAGGAGCAGCACCAGGGCGGCGTGATGGAGAAGCTGGGCACCCGCAAGGCGCAGCTCAAGAACATGGAGCCGGACGGCAAGGGCCGCGTGCGCCTGGACTACGAGATCCCGGCGCGCGGCCTGATCGGCTTCCAGAACGAGTTCAAGACCCTGACCCAGGGCTCGGGCCTGCTGTTCCACGTGTTCGACCACTACGGCCCGAAGGAACAAGGCGCGATCGCCAAGCGCATCAACGGCGTGATGATCGCCAACGCGCCGGGCGTGACCCCCGCCTACGCCCTGGGCCCGCTGGAAGAGCGTGGCCGCCTGTTCGCCGCCGAGGGCGACAACGTGTACGAGGGCCAGCTGGTCGGCATCCACTCCAAGGACAACGACCTGACCGTCAACGCGATCAAGACCAAGCCGCTGACCAACATGCGCGCCTCGGGCAAGGACGACGCGATCAAGCTGACCCCGGCGATCAAGTTCTCGCTGGAACAGGCCCTGGACTTCATCGAGGACGACGAGCTGGTCGAGGTCACCCCGAAGGAGATCCGCCTGCGCAAGAAGATGCTGACCGAGAGCGACCGCAAGCGCGCCTCGCGCGCGGCCTGATCGCGCCCGCGCCGCCGCCGCGGCGCGCACCGGAAACGATCCGCGAAACGCCGGCCCCGCGCCGGCGTTTCGCGTTGTCGACGGGCGAAACTCCCTACGCAGCGTTGCCACGACGGCGCTCGCGACGTAGGCTCGGGCGGCACGCCCCCGGGGAGGAACTGGATGCGCTCGACCGCCTGGCTGCTCGCGGCCGGCCTGTGCTGCGCCGCCTCGGCCTGCCGCCCCCAACCGGAGCCCGACACGCCCCCGCCGGCCGTCCCGGCCGCGGAGGCCTTCGCCTACGCCGAAGCCGACATCGCCGACCTGCAGGCCGCCATGGCCCGCGGCGAGACCAGCAGCCACGCCTTGGTCCAGGCCTACCTGGCGCGGATCGTCGCCCTGGACCGCAACGGCCCGCGCCTGAACGCCTACCTCGAGCTCAACCCGCGCGCACGCGCCGAAGCGGCCGAGCGCGACGCCGAGCGCCGCGCCGGCCGCGTGCGCGGCCCGCTGCACGGCATCCCGATCGTGCTCAAGGACAACATCGACGCCACGCCGATGGCCACCAGCGCCGGTTCGCTCGCCCTGGCCGGCTTCCGTCCCGGGCGCGACGCCTTCCTGGTCCAGCGCCTGCGCGAGGCCGGCGCGGTGATCCTGGGCAAGGCCAACCTCAGCGAGTGGGCCAACTTCCGCTCCACCCATCCGGTCTCCGGCTGGAGCTCGCGCGGTGGCCAGACCCGCAACCCATACGCGCTGGACCGCTCGCCCTGCGGCTCCAGTTCCGGCAGCGCGGTGGCGGTGGCGGCCAACCTGGCCGCGGCCGGCATCGGCACCGAGACCGACGGCAGCATCCTCTGCCCGGCGGCGATGAACGGCCTGGTCGGGCTCAAGCCCACCGTGGGCCTGGTCAGCCGCGACGGCATCGTGCCCATCTCCTTCAGCCAGGACAGCGCCGGCCCGATGACCCGCAGCGTCGAGGACGCCGCCCTGCTGCTGGCCGTCATCGCCGGCCGCGACCCGCAGGACCCGGCCACCGCCGACAACAGCACCCTCGCCGCCTTCGACTACGCCGCGCGCCTGCGCGAAGGCAGCCTGCGCGGCGTGCGCGTCGGCCTTTTGCGCGACCGCATGGCGATCTCGCCCGAGGTCGCGGCCGCGACCGAGCGCGCGGCGGCGACCCTGCGCGAAGCCGGCGCGGTCGTGGTCGACGCGGCGATCCCGACCCAGGACCAGTGGCACGACGACGAGCTGGAAGTGCTGCTGCACGAGTTCAAGGCCGGCGTCGAACGCTACCTGCAAAAGAACCAGGCTCCGCTCACCACCCTGGACGAGCTGATCGCCTACAACCGCGAACACGCCGAGCGAGTGATGCCGCACTTCGGCCAGGAACTGTTCGAACAGGCCGCCAGCCGCGGCGACCTGGCCTCGCCCGGCTACATCGCCGCGCGGATGCGCGCGCGCCGCCTGGCCGGTGCTGAAGGCATCGACGCGGCGCTGCGGGCGCAGAAGCTCGATGTACTGGTCGCGCCGACGACGGGCGTGGCCTGGCCGCTGTCGGCCGGGGACGCGGCCTTCCCCGGCGCCGGCTACGGCGCGGCCGCCGTCGCCGGCTATCCCGCGCTCACCGTGCCGATGGGCCAGAGCCAGGGCCTGCCTCTTGGATTGACCTTCATCGGCCCGGCCTGGAGCGAGGCCAGGCTGCTGCAGATCGGCTACGCCTACGAACAGCTCACCCGCGCGCGGCGCCCACCACCGGCCCTGCTGGCGGGCGACCGGGCCCCGCCCGCCACGCCCTGACGCCTGCCGCGCTAGACCGCTACGGCAGGCGCACCGTCGTCATCGGCATCTTCGGCCCGCGGCGAGTCGGGAACCGCGTCGGCGGCGGCACGGCCGCCCGCGCCGGGATCCTCGCGGCCGATCTCCGCCCGCAACCGCGGCAAGGCGTACGGATGGCGCCGGGCGAGGAAGCCGATCATGCGCTCGCGCACCGCGCAGCGCAGGTCGAAGGCCGCGCCCGAGTCGCGCGCGCTCACCAGCAGGCGCACCTGCATCACGTGCTCCCCGGTTTCGGTGACCTGGGCGATGCACACCCGCCCGTCCCAGCGCGGGTCGTCGCGGCAGATCCGCTCCAGTTCCACCCGGACCTCCTCCATCGGCGTGCGGTAGTCCAGCCAGAGGAAGGCGGTGCCCAGCATCTGCGCGCTGCGCCGGGTCCAGTTCTGGAACGGGTTCTCGATGAACCAGGCCAGCGGCACCACCATCCGCCGCTCGTCCCAGATGCGCACCACCACGTAGGTGCTGGTGATCTCCTCGATCCGGCCCCACTCGCCCTCGACGATGACCACGTCGTCCAGGCGGATCGGCTGGGCCAGGGCGATCTGCAGGCCCGCAATCAGGTTGCCGAACACCGGGCGCGCGGCGATGCCGGCGACCAGGCCGGCGACGCCGGCCGAGGCCAGCAGGGTCGCCCCGACCTGGCGCACCGCCGGGAAGGTCATCAGCGCCAGGGCCACGCCGAGCAGGATGATCGCGCCCATCGCCACCCGGCTGAGCACCCGGGTCTGGGTCTGGATCCGGCGCGCGTGCAGGTTGTCGCTGACCTCGATCGGATTGCGGCGCAGGATCGAGGCCTCGATCGCGCCGACGATCCGCACCAGCAACCAGGTGAAGCAGCCGAACAGCGCAAGGCGCAGCCCCTGCATCCACGCCTCCAGGCGGGCGGCCGGCATCGGGACCGCGTGCAGGGCCGCGCCGAGGAACAGCAGCGGCAAGGCGAACGCCAGCGGCAGGATCACCACCTGCGCGATCCGCGCCCGGGTCGAGTCGCGCCTGGCGATGCGCCGCGCCAGCCGGCGCAGCACCAGGTTGACCAGCAGGCCCAGCAGCAGCGCGCCGCCGATGGGCATGAGGTAGGCGCGCGCGGCGCTCCAGTCGAAGATCGCGATATCCGGCATCGGCGGCTCCTTTCACGGCCCCGCTGCGGGACCTTGAGGCCGGAGCGCTTCACCAGTCGGATCGGGTCCGGCGCAGGGTGGACGGAGGCTTGATCGTGCCAGGTCGCGCGTGACGGATCCGCAGCGGCGGCGCTCAGGCCTGCCGCTGGCCCTGCTTGCGCACGATCGCCATGGCGATCTCCAGCGACTGCTCGTAGTTCAGGCGCGGATCGACGCTGGAGCGGTAAGCCCGTTCCAGATCGGTCTCGGTCAGCTCGCGCGCGCCGCCGGTGCACTCGGTGACGTCCTCGCCGGTCAGCTCCAGGTGCACGCCGCCCAGGCGGGTGCCGGCGGCCGCATGCAGGTCGAAGGACTGCTCCACCTCGCCCAGGACGTTGGCGAAGCGCCGGGTCTTGTAGCCGTTGGCGGTGCTCTCGGTGTTGCCGTGCATGGCGTCGCACACCCACAGCACCCGGCGGCCGTCGCGGCGCACCGCCTCGAGCAGGGGCGGCAGCTTCTCGGCGATCTGGGCCGCGCCCATGCGGTGGATGAAGGTCAGCCGGCCCGGCTCGTCCTCGGGATTGAGCACGTCGATCAGGCGCAGCAGCTGGTCCGGGTGCACCGACGGCCCGACCTTGATCGCCACCGGATTGCGGATGCCGCGGAAGTACTCCACGTGCGCGCCGTCCAGCGCGGCGGTACGCATGCCGATCCACGGGTAATGGGTGGACAGGTTGAACCAGCCCCATTGCCGCGGCACCTGCCGGGTCAGCGCCTCCTCGTACGGCAGCAGCAGGGCTTCGTGCGAGGTGTAGAAGTCGATCCGGTTGAGGTTGTGGACCTCGGCCCCGGCCAGCGTCTCCATGAAACGCACCGCGTCGCCGATCGAGTTCACCATCTTCTGGTAGTCCTCGGCCAGCGGCGAGCAGCCGACCCAGCTCAGGTTCCAGTACTCGGGATGGTGCAGGTCGGCGAAGCCGCCGTCGATCAGCGCGCGGACGAAGTTCATGGTCATCGCCGAGCGCGCGTGCGCGGTGATCATCCTTTGCGGATCGGGCACCCGCGCGGCGGCGGTGAACTCCGGGCCGTTGACCACGTCGCCGCGGTAGCTGGGCAGGCTGACCTCGCCACGGGTCTCCATGTCGGCCGAGCGCGGCTTGGCGTACTGGCCGGCGAAGCGGCCGACCCGCACCACCGGCAGGCGCAGGCCGTGGACCAGCACCAGGCTCATCTGCAGCAGCACCTTGAGCCGGTTGGAGATCGTGCCCGATTCGCAGTCGCCGAAGTTCTCCGCGCAGTCGCCGCCCTGGAGCAGGAAGCGCCGGCCCTCCTGGGCCTCGGCGATCTGCTTCTTCAGCGCGAAGATCTCCCACGAGGTCACCAGCGGCGGCAGCCGGCGCAGCTCCGCCAGCGCCGCGTCCAGCGCGCCCGGGTCCGGGTACTGCGGCAGCTGCAGCGCCGGGCGGCCACGCCAGCTGTCCGGCGCCCAGTCGTCGGCCAGGTTGACGGGATGCAGGCTGCGCTCGGGGGTGCTCATGGCGGTGGCTCGTCGGGGTGACGCGTGGTCGGGATCGATGCGGATCAGAGCCGGCTGCGGCCCTTGCGGCGCTGGAACGCGGCCAGCAGGCCCCAGCCGGCCAGCAGGACGAAGCCGATCAGGCTCCAGCCCGGCATGCTGATGCCCAGCAGGGTCCAGTCCACGGTGCCGCAATCGCCGGTGCCGGTGAGGACCTTGCGCACCAGTTCCAGCGGACCCAGGGTTTCCTGCAGGAACGACAGCGGCGGGCCGCAGGACGGCGCGGTACCGGCCGGCTGCAGCTGCAGCCAGACATGCCGGCCGGCGATGCCGATGCCGACCAGCGAGGCGAGCGCCACCAGCACGCCGTAGGCCTTCCGCCCGCCCGCGCCGCGCGGGGCGTGCAGTCCGCCGGCCAGGAACACCAGCCCCAGCGCCGCATAGGCCAGGCGCTGGAAGATGCACAGCGGGCACGGTTCCAGGCCTTGGTAGAGCTGGGTGTAGATCGCGTAGCCGATCAGGGCCGCGCAGCCCAGGAAACCGGCGAGGAACTGCGCGCGGAAACTCCAGCGGAAGGGATTCATCGACGGGAACGGCCGGGAAGCTGCGGAAGTCCCGATTATTCCCCATCGGCGGCGGCAAGGTAACCGTGGCAGCTGAAACGAAAAACCCCGGCGCGGGGCCGGGGTCTTCGTGGCGTCGCGATGCGCTCGCGGCTTACTCGGCCGCCTGCGGGCGGTCGACCAGCTCGACGTAGGCCATCGGCGCGTTGTCGCCGGCGCGGAAGCCGCACTTGAGGATGCGCAGGTAGCCGCCCGGACGGGCCTGGTAACGCGGGCCCAGCATGGTGAACAGGTTGCCCACCGCTTCCTTGTCGCGCAGGCGCGCGAAGGCCAGGCGGCGGTTGGCGACGTTGTCGACCTTGGCCAGGGTGATCAGCGGCTCGGCGACGCGGCGCAGCTCCTTGGCCTTGGGCAGGGTGGTCTTGATCAGCTCGTGCTTGAACAGCGAGGCGGCCATGTTCTTGAACATCGCTTCGCGGTGGGCGCTGGTGCGGCTGAACTTGCGGCCGGCTTTCTGGTGGCGCATGACGGTGTGTCCTTTATCGGTTCAATGATGGGTCGTTGTGGATCGCTGTCGCCATCCTGGCGGTGTTGCCGTGGACTGCGCTGGCCCGGTCCGGCCTCCCTGGCCGGAGAGTCGCCGCGGGCCTTCTGGGGCCCGTCGGCGCTTGAACGCCTCCGCGTCGCCGTGGACGCGGAAGCGGTGTTTCCACTATCAGCCGAGCATCCCGTGGGCGGCGACGCCGGCCGGCGGCCAGTTCTCGAGCTTCATGCCGAGGGACAGGCCGCGCTGGGCGAGGACTTCCTTGATCTCGGTCAGCGACTTCTTGCCCAAGTTCGGGGTCTTGAGCAGCTCGACCTCGGTCTTCTGGATCAGGTCGCCGATGTAGTAGATGCTCTCGGCCTTCAGGCAGTTGGCCGAACGCACGGTCAGCTCCAGGTCGTCGATCGGGCGCAGCAGCACCGGGTCCACGCCGGCCGGGGTCGGCTTGGCCGCGCCGCGGTCGCGGTGGGTGAAGTCGCCGAACACCGACAGCTGGTCGCTGAGGATGTCGGCGGCGGTGCGCACGGCTTCCTCGGCGTCGATGGTGCCGTTGGTCTCGATGTCGATGACCAGCTTGTCCAGATCGGTGCGCTGCTCGACGCGCGCGGCTTCCACCGCGTAGGCGACGCGGCGGACCGGCGAGAACGAGGCATCCAGGACCAGGCGGCCGATCGCACGGCTCTCCTCGTCCGGACGGCGGCGCGAGGTCGCCGGCTGGTAGCCGAAGCCACGCTCGATCTTCAGGCGCATGTTCAGCGCCGTGTCCTTGGTCAGGTGGCAGATCACGTGGTCGGGATTGAGGATCTCGACGTTGTGGTCGGTCTTGATGTCGCCGGCGGTGACCACGCCCGGGCCCTGCTTGGACAGGCTCAGGGTGGAGCTTTCGCCGCTGTGCATGCGGATGGCGACGTCCTTGAGGTTCAGCAGGACTTCCAGCACGTCCTCCTGCAGGCCTTCCACCGTGGTGTACTCGTGCAGCACGCCGTCGATCTCGACCTCGGTGATCGCGAAGCCCGGGATCGAGGACAGCAGGACGCGGCGCAGCGCGTTGCCCAGCGTGTGGCCGTAGCCGCGCTCGAGCGGCTCGATCACGATCTTGGCGCGATTGTCGGTGAGGCGTTCGATCTGCGGTCCGCGGGGACGCAGGACCTGGTTGGCGGTAACCGTCATGTTGCGGATTCTCCTGCAATGAACCGACGATCCGGGGGAACCGCCGGCCCTGATGTGTGGCCCCGTCGTCCGGGGGCGGCCGGAAGGCGGGGCGACGCGATCCGGCCGGAGGTGGAATACGGCGCCGCGCCCCTGGGGGCGCGGCTGCCTGCCACTGTTACTTCGAGTACAACTCGACGATCAGCGCTTCGTTGATGTCGGCCGGCAGGTCGGCACGGTCCGGCACGGCCTTGAACACGCCGGCGAACTTCTTGGCATCGACCTCGACCCAGGACGGGTTCAGGTCGTGCTGCTCGGCGACGGTCAGGGCTTCCTGGACGCGCAGCTGCTTCTGGGCCTTCTCCGACAGCGCGATCGCGTCGCCGGCCTTGACCTGGTACGACGGCAGGTTCACCGGCTTGCCGTTGACCAGCACGCCGCGGTGGCTGACCAGCTGGCGGGCGGCCGGACGGGTCACGGCGAAGCCCATGCGGTAGATGACGTTGTCCAGGCGGGTTTCCAGCAGCTGCAGCAGGTTCTCGCCGGTGTTGCCCTTCTTGGTCGAGGCCTTCTTGTAGTAGTTGCGGAACTGGCGCTCCAGCAGGCCGTAGATGCGCTTGACCTTCTGCTTCTCGCGCAGCTGGGTGGCGTAGTCGGAGAGCTTGCCCTTGCGGGCGGCGCCGTGCTGGCCGGGCTTCTGCTCCAGCTTGCACTTGGAGTCCAGCGCACGGGCCGGGCTCTTGAGCGACAGGTCGGCGCCTTCGCGGCGCGCGAGCTTACAGGTAGGACCGATATAACGAGCCATTTTTTATCGCCCCCTTAGACGCGACGCTTCTTCGGCGGACGGCACCCGTTGTGCGGGATCGGCGTCACGTCGATGATGTTGGTGATCTTGTAGCCCACATTGTTGAGCGAGCGCACGGCCGATTCACGGCCCGGGCCCGGTCCCTTGATGCGGACCTCCAGCGACTTCACGCCGTAGTCGAGCGCGGCCTTGCCGGCCTTCTCGGCGGCGACCTGCGCCGCGAACGGGGTCGACTTGCGCGAACCGCGGAAGCCCGCGCCGCCCGAGGTCGCCCACGACAGGGCGTTGCCCTGGCGGTCGGTGATGGTCACGATGGTGTTGTTGAAAGAAGCGTGGACGTGGGCGATGCCGTCGGTGACGACGCGCTTGATCTTCTTCTTGGTCTTGGATGCTGCCGGCTTAGCCATGGTCGGTATCCCTTACTTCCTGATCGCCTTGCGCGGACCCTTGCGGGTGCGGGCGTTGGTGCGGGTGCGCTGGCCGCGCAGGGGCAGGCCGCGACGATGGCGCAGGCCGCGGTAGCAGCCCAGGTCCATCAGACGCTTGATGGCGATGCCGATTTCGCGACGCAGGTCGCCTTCGACCACGTACTTGCCGACCTCGGCGCGCAGGCGCTCGACTTCCGGCTCGGACAGGTCACGGATCTTGGTCGTCGAAGCCACGCCAGCGGCCTCGCAAACCTTCTTCGACCGGGTGCGGCCGATGCCAAAAATGCTCTGCAACCCTACCCAGACGTGCTTCTGGGTCGGCAGGTTGACGCCTGCAATACGCGCCATGACGCGATCTCCAAACTTGAGGGTCGGAACGCGCTCGGCACGCCCGACAGGATTGGTTCAAAAGTGAACTGCGAATTCTATCAATGTCTCGGATTACTTGGAAGCCCGGGGCCACAAGGCCCTGGACCCGGCATGGGGAGTGTGCCCATGCTCCGGCGCCGGACTCCGCTGACGGCCCCGGTTGCCCGGATCCGCCGGCCGCGCTACTCCAGCGCGGCACCGCAGTGTCTCACCCGCGCGCGAGACGTCGCACGGGCCGCCCATTTCTGGAAGATCCGGTCCGATGGACCGGCTTGCCGGCGGAATGGGTCCGCCGGGCTTGGGTATTCAGGTCAGCCGCGGGCGAGACCGCCGCGCGAACCGCCCTTCAGGTTGGCCTTCTTCAACAGGCTCTCGTACTGGTGCGACATCAGGTGGGCCTGGATCTGGGCGATGAAGTCCATCACCACCACCACCACGATCAGCAAGGAGGTGCCGCCGAAGTAGAACGAGGTGCCCAGCTGGGTGCGCATCACTTCCGGCAGCAGGCAGACGATCACCAGGTAGGCGGCGCCGGCGGCGGTCAGCCGGGTCAGCACGCCGTCGATGTAGTCGGCCGTGGCCTTGCCCGGGCGGATGCCCGGGATCAGCGCGCCGGACTTCTTCAGGTTGTCCGCGGTTTCCTGCGAGTTGAACACCAGCGCGGTGTAGAAGAACGCGAAACCGGTGATCAGCGCGGCGAACACGATCATGTGCAGCGGCTCGCCCGGGGCCAGCGCGTTGGACACGCGCTGCAGCCAGGTGGCCGAGGTGGCCTGGCCGGACCACATGCTCAGCGTCGCCGGGAAGGCCAGGATGCTGGAGGCGAAGATCGCGGGGATCACGCCGGACATGTTGAGCTTCAGCGGCAGGAACGAGGTCTGGTTCATGTACGCGTTGCGACCGCCCTGGCGGCGCGCGTAGTTGACCGTGATCCGGCGCTGGCCGCGCTCGACGAACACCACGAACCAGGTGAACGCCAGCACCACCGCCACGATCAGCAGCAGGGTCAGGAAGTTCATGCTGCCGCCGCGGTAGGCCTCGATCGTCTGGATCACCGCGCCCGGCAGGCCGGCGACGATGCCGGCGAAGATGATCAGCGACACGCCGTTGCCGATGCCGCGCTCGGTCACCTGCTCGCCGATCCACATCAGGAAGATGGTGCCGGCGGTCAGCGCGACCACGGCGGTCAGGACGAAGCCGGTGCCCGGCGCGTAAACCACCGGCATGCCGCCCGGGGCGACCTGGTTCTGCAGCGCCAGGGCGATGCTGCCGCCCTGCACCACCGCCAGCAGCACCGCGCCGATGCGCGAGTACTGGGTGATCTTGCGGCGGCCGGACTCGCCTTCCTTCTGCAGCGACTTCAGCGCCGGGAAGATGTGCACGGCCAGCTGCATCACGATCGACGCCGAGATGTACGGCATCACGTTCAGCGCGAAGATGCTGAAGCGGTGCAGGGCGCCGCCCGAGAACATGTTGAACATGTCCACGATGCCGCCGCCCTGCGCCTGCATCATGGCGAGCATGGCATCGGGGTTGACGCCCGGCACCGGCACGAAGCAGCCGATCCGGTAGACGATCAACGCACCCAGCACGAACAGCAGGCGCTGGCGAAGTTCGGTGAACTTGCCCAGGCCGCTGCCGAGATTGCCGATGCCAGCTTGCGCCATGTGCCGATTACTCCTCGATGCTGCCGCCGGCGGCTTCCACCGCGGCCTTGGCGCCCGCGGTCAGCTGCACGCCCTTGATCACCAGCTTGCGCGACAGCTCGCCCTTCTTGACGATCTTGGCGCGCTTGGCGGTGGAGGGGACCAGCTTGGCCGCCTTCAGCGCGGCGAAGTCGACGGTGTCGCCCTCGACCAGGGCCAGCTTGTACAGCAGCACCTCGGCGGTGTCCTTGGCCGACAGCGAGCGGAAGCCGATCTTCGGCAGGCGGCGCTGCATCGGGGTCTGGCCGCCTTCGAAGCCGGCCTTGATCTTGCCCTTGCCGGCGCGCGCGAACGAACCCTTGTGGCCGCGGCCCGCGGTCTTGCCGAGGCCCGAACCGATGCCGCGACCGACGCGGGTGCGTTCCTGGCGGGCGCCCTCGGCGGGCTTGAGAGTGTTGAGACGCATGGTGTTCTCCTTAGTCCTCGACCCGCACCAGATAGTGCAGCTGGTTGATCAGACCGCGGACCTGCGGGCTGTCCTTCAGCTCGCGCACGTCGTTGAGCTTGTTCAGGCCCAGGGCCTTCACCGACAGGCGGTGGCGGGACTGGGTGCCGCGCAGGCCGCGCACCAGGCGCACCTTGACGGTCTTGTTGGACTCGTTAGCCATTGAGGAGTTCCTCCGCCTTCTTGCCGCGCTTGGCCGCGATGCGGGTCGGCGACTGCATGGCTTCCAGGCCCTTCAGCGTGGCGCGGACCAGGTTGATCGGGTTGCGCGAACCGACGGCCTTGGCCAGCACGTTCTTCACGCCGACCGCTTCCAGCACGGCGCGCATGGCGCCGCCGGCGATCACGCCGGTACCTTCCGAGGCCGGCTGCATGAACACGCGGGCCGCGCCGTGGCCGGCCTTGACCGGGTGCCACAGGGTGCCGTTGTTCAGGTCGACGTTGAGCATGCCCTTGCGCGCGTACTCCATCGACTTCTGGATGGCCACCGGGACCTCGCGGGCCTTGCCGTAGCCGAA
Source organism: Pseudoxanthomonas jiangsuensis (assembly GCF_010093185.1). Classification (GTDB taxonomy): domain Bacteria; phylum Pseudomonadota; class Gammaproteobacteria; order Xanthomonadales; family Xanthomonadaceae; genus Pseudoxanthomonas; species Pseudoxanthomonas jiangsuensis. The sequence continues at coordinate 33,071 of NZ_PDWL01000027.1, forward strand.
GCCGACCTTGCCGTCGCCGTCGCCGACCACGGTCAGCGCGGTGAAGGTGAACTGGCGACCGCCCTTGACGGTCTTGCTGACGCGATTGACCGCGACCAGCTTCTCGATCATGCCGTCGTCGACCTTTTCTTCGCGGTTGCGGTCGCGATCGCGACCCCGCGGCTGACGCTCTTCTGCCATCTTCGTATTCCTTAGGTGTGTAGGGATGTACGGCTCGCGGCCGCTTATGGTTGTGGGCTGTCGCGGTGCAGCGTCACGTCCCCGCAGAAGGAGGACGGCGCCCGGCGCCACCTGCGCCGGCAGGCCGGGCCCGCCGAAGCGGGCCGCGGGGGATCAGAACTGCAGGCCGCCTTCGCGGGCGGCGTCGGCCAGCGCCTTGATGCGGCCGTGGAAGCGGTAGCCCGAGCGGTCGAAGGCGACCTTCTCGATGCCCGCGGCCTTGGCGCGCTCGGCGATCAGCTTGCCGACCTTGGCGGCCGCGTCGGTGTTCTTGCTGCTCTTCAGGCCGTCCTTGACGTCGGCCTGCAGGGTGTTGGCGGCGGCGATCACCTTGGCGCCGTCGGCGGTGAACAGCTGGGCGTACAGGTGCTGGCCGGTGCGCAGCACCGACAGGCGCGGCACGCCGAGCTTGCGGATGTGGGCGCGGGTGGACTTGGCGCGGCGCAGGCGGGCGTCGTTCTTGATGCTCATGGTCTGTGTCCTCGAAAGCGGATCGGCTTGGGCCTGTCTCCCCTGGAGGCCCGGCCACGGGTGGCCAGGCTTCCGGCGGGAGGCCGGCATTACGCCTTCTTGGCTTCCTTGCGAATGATGACTTCGTCGGAGTACTTCACGCCCTTGCCCTTGTAGGGCTCCGGCGGGCGGAAACCGCGGATCTTGGCCGCGACTTCGCCGACGCGCTGCTTGTCCGCACCCTGGACCAGGATCTCGGTCTGGGTCGGGGTGGCCAGGGTGATGCCTTCCGGCGCCTGGAACACGACCGGGTGCGAGAAACCGAGCGACAGGCTCAGGTCCTTGCCCTGCATCGCGGCGCGGTAACCCACGCCAACCAGCTCGAGCTTGCGCTCGAAGCCTTCCGACACGCCCTTGACCATGTTGGCCAGGATGGCGCGCACGGTGCCGGTCAGCGGGACCAGCGAGGCGTCGTTGGCCGACAGCACGGCGTTGCCGTCCTCGACGGCGATCTGAACGCCGGCCGGCTTGGCCAGCGACAGGGTGCCCTTCGGACCCTTGGCGCTGACGCTGGTGTCCTGGATGTTCAGTTCGACGCCCTTGGGCAGGGCGATCGGCTTCTTGGCTACGCGGGACATGGTCGTCGTACTCCTTCGATTAGGCCACGTAGCACAGGACTTCGCCGCCCACGCCGGCGTTGCGCGCCTGCTTGTCGGTCATGATGCCCTGGGAGGTGGAGATGATGGCCACGCCGAGGCCGCCGAGGACCTTCGGCAGCTCGCTCTTGCCGCGGTACAGGCGCAGGCCCGAGCGCGAGGCGCGCTTGAGCTGCTCGATGACCGGGCGGCCCTCGAAGTACTTCAGCACGATCTCGAGTTCGGCCTTGTTGTTCTCGCCCTGGGTCACGCGCAGGTCCGAGATGTAGCCCTCGTCCTTGAGGACGTTGGCGATGGCGACCTTGATCTTGGAGGACGGCAGCTTCACCGTCTGCTTGCCCACAGCGGCCGCATTCTTGATGCGGACCAGCATGTCGGCGATGGGATCAGTCATGCTCATGAATGGTTCCTTGAGTGCACCGATATCCGCTTTCGCGAAATCTGGATTGTTCCCGGGAGGGGCCGGGACCCTGTCGCATCCCGGTCGGCCCGGGGAAGCGCGGAATCATAGCAGGAAAACCGGCCGCGTGGGCCGGTTTGCCGGATACAGCGCGGGACGGACGACCCGGAGGCCGCCCCGCCCTCTTACCAGCTGGCCTTGCGCAGGCCCGGCACGTCGCCGCGCATGGTGGCTTCGCGCAGCTTGTTGCGGCCCAGGCCGAACTTGCGGTACACGCCACGCGGGCGGCCCGACAGTTCGCAGCGGTTGCGCTGGCGGCTCGGCGAGGAGTCGCGCGGCAGCTTGGCCAGCTTGGTCGCCGCCTCGATCTTCTCCTCGTACGAGGCGGTCTGCGAGGAGACGACCTTCTTCAGGGCGTCGCGCTTGGCCGCGTACTTCTTGGCCAGCTTCTCCCGCTTCGCGTCGCGGTTGACCATGGAGGTCTTTGCCATGTCTCTAACCCTTAGTTGCGGAACGGGAACTTGAACGCCTCGAGCAGCGCCTTGGCTTCGGCGTCGGTCTTGGCGGTGGTGGTGATGGCGATATCCATGCCGCGGGTCGCATCGATCGCGTCGAAGTCGATTTCCGGGAAGATGATCTGTTCCTTCACGCCCATGTTGAAGTTGCCGCGGCCGTCGAACGAACGGCCGGACACGCCGCGGAAGTCGCGCACGCGCGGCAGCGAGACGCTGATCAGGCGGTCCAGGAACTCGAACATCTGGTGACGGCGCAAGGTCACCTTGCAGCCGATCGGCCAGCCGTCGCGGATCTTGAACGAGGCCACCGAGACCCGGGCCTTGGTGGTCACCGGCTTCTGGCCGGAGATCTTGGTCAGGTCGGCGACGGCGTTTTCCAGCACCTTCTTGTTGGCAGCCGCCTCGCCCACGCCCATGTTCAGCGTGATCTTGACGAGCTTGGGCACTTCCATCGGATTGGTGTAACCGAACTTCTCCATGAGAGCCGGCACAACCTGTTCCTTGTAGATCTTTTCGAGCCGCGTGGTCATTGCTTCATTCCTCAGGCGTCGAGCGCCTCACCACTGGAGCGGAACACACGCAGTTTGCGTCCATCCTCCAGGACCTTGAAACCGATGCGCTCGCCCTTGCCGGTGGCGGGGTTGAGCGGCATGACGTTGGAAATGTGGATCGAGGCTTCGCGCTCGACCACGCCGCCGGCGACGCCCGCCTGCGGGTTCGGCTTGGTGTGCCGCTTGACCAGGTTGACGTTGGAGACGACCACACGGTCGCCGTCCACGCGCACAACCTCGCCCTGCTTGCCCTTGTCCTTGCCGGTGGTGACGACCACCTGGTCGCCCTTCTTGATACGGTTTGCCATGTCTGCTTCCTCCGCTCAGAGCACTTCAGGCGCGAGCGAGACGATCTTCATGAACTTCTCGGAACGCAGTTCGCGGGTCACCGGTCCGAAGATACGGGTGCCGATCGGCTCCTGCTTGTTGTTCAGCAGGACGGCGGCGTTGCCCTCGAAGCGGATCAGCGAGCCGTCGGCGCGACGCACACCCTTGCGGGTGCGGACCACGACGGCGTCGTAGACTTCGCCCTTCTTGACCTTGCCGCGCGGGATCGCGTCCTTGACGGTCACCTTGATGATGTCGCCGATGCCTGCGTAACGGCGCTTGGAGCCGCCCAGCACCTTGATGCACATCAGCTCCTTGGCGCCGGAGTTGTCGGCCACGTCGAGGTAGCTCTGCATCTGGATCATGATTCAGATCTCCCTTATTCGGCCGCGCGGGTGACGATTTCCACCACGCGCCAGTTCTTGGTCTTGGACAGCGGCGCGATCTCGGTCACGCGCACCACGTCGCCCTCTTTGCAGCTGTTGTCCGCATCGTGGGCGTGGAGCTTGGTCGAGCGCTTGATGTACTTGCCGTACAGGGCGTGCTTGACCTGACGTTCGACCAGGACGGTCACCGTCTTGTCCATCTTGTTGCTGACCACCCGGCCTTCGACCGTGCGGACCTGCTTGTTGTTGTCGTCGCTCATCGCTGCGATCCCTTACTTGTTGCTGCCGAGCAGGGTCTTCACGCGCGCGATCTCGCGGCGCACCCGGCGGGTTTCGTGGGTCTTCGTCAGCTGACCGGTCGCCCGCTGCATGCGCAGGGAGAACTGCTCCTTGCGCAGGTCGAGCAGGTGGGCCTTCAGGTCGTCGGACGACTTTTCACGGAGTTCGTTGATCGTAGCCATTAGCGCACCGTGCGGGTCACGAAGGTGGTGGTGACCGAGAGCTTGGCGGCCGCCAGGCGGAACGCCTCGCGCGCCTGCTCCTCCGGCACACCCTCGATTTCATAGATCATGCGGCCGGGCTGGATCTGGGCGACCCAGTACTCGACGCTGCCCTTGCCCGAGCCCATGCGGACCTCGATCGGCTTCTGGGTGATCGGCTTGTCGGGGAACACGCGGATCCACATCTTGCCGCCGCGCTTGACGTAGCGGCTGATGGTGCGGCGCGCGGCCTCGATCTGGCGGGCGGTCAGGCGGCCGTGGGCGGTCGCCTTCAGGCCGTACTCGCCGAAGGACACGGCGTTGGCGCTCCAGCTCAGGCCCTCGTTACGGCCCTTGAACTGCTTGCGGAACTTGGTTCGCTTGGGTTGCAACATCGCCGTTACCTCGCTTCACGTGCGGGACGGGAGGGACGCTCGCGGTCGCCGCGGTCACCACGCTCGGCGCGCGGGCTGCTGGCTTCTTCCTGCTTCTCCTGTCCGACCTGGGAGAAGTCGAAGACCTCGCCCTTGTAGACCCATACCTTGATGCCGATCACGCCGTAGGTGGTGTGAGCCTCGGCAAACCCGTAGTCGATGTCCGCGCGCAGGGTATGCAGCGGCACGCGACCTTCGCGGTACCACTCCGAACGGGCGATCTCGGCGCCGTTCAGGCGGCCGGCGACGTTGACCTTGATGCCCAGGGCGCCGAGGCGCATCGCGTTGCCGACGGCGCGCTTCATCGCGCGGCGGAACATGATGCGGCGCTCCAGCTGCTGGGCGATCGACTCGGCGACCAGCTGCGCGTCGAGCTCCGGCTTGCGGACCTCGGTCACGTTGATGTGCGCCGGGACGCCCATCAGCGCGCTGACTTCCTTGCGCAGCTTCTCGATGTCCTCACCGCGCTTGCCGATCACCACGCCCGGGCGGGCGGTGTGGATGGTGACGCGGGCGGTCTTGGCCGGGCGCTCGATCAGGATGCGGCTGATGCCGGCCTGGGCCAGCTTCTTGCGCAGCATCTCGCGGACCTTCAGGTCGGCAGCCAGGTACTGGGCGTACTCGCCCTTGCCGGCGTACCACTTGGAGTTCCAGTCCTTGGCGATGCCCAGGCGGATACCGGTGGGATGAACTTTGTGACCCATATTACTTGCCCTCTCCCACGACGACGGTGATGTGGCTGGTCCGCTTGAGGATGCGGGTGCCGCGGCCCTTCGCACGCGCCATGAAGCGCTTCAGGGTCGGGCCCTCGTCGACCATGATGGTCTTGACCTTCAGCGCGTCGACGTCGGCGCCCTGGTTGTTCTCGGCATTGGCAATGGCGGACTCGACGACCTTCTTGATCAGGGCGGCGGCCTTCTTGTCGGAGAACTTCAGCAGGTTGACGGCGCGTTCGGCCGGCAGGCCACGCACCTGATCGGCGACCAGGCGGGCCTTCTGAGGGGAGATGCGCGCGGTGCGCAGGATGGCTTTCGCTTCCATGGTCATCTCTCCTTACTTCGACTTCTTGTCGCCACCGTGACCCTTGAAGGTCCGGGTGACGGCAAATTCGCCGAGCTTGTGGCCGACCATGTTCTCGTTGACGAGCACCGGAACGTGGTTCTTGCCGTTGTGCACAGCGATGGTGAATCCGACCATTTCCGGCAGGATCATGGAACGGCGCGACCAGGTCTTGATCGGCTTCTTGGTGCCGCCCGCGGCCTCCACCTTCTTGACCAGGTGGTGATCGACGAACGGGCCTTTCTTGAGGGAACGTGGCATGGTCGATTAGCCCCTACGATCGCGGACGATGAACTGCTGGGTGCGCTTGTTCTTGCGCGTCTTGTAACCCTTGGTCGGCACGCCCCACGGGGTGACCGGATGCGGGTTGCCCTGGCCGGCCTTGGCCTCGCCACCGCCGTGCGGATGGTCGACCGGGTTCATCGCCGCGCCGCGGACGGTCGGCTTGACGCCGCGCCAGCGCTTGGCACCGGCCTTGCCCAGCTTCTCGAGGTTGTGCTCGTCGTTGCCGACTTCGCCGATGGTGGCGCGGCACTCCGACGGAACCTTGCGCATCTCGCCCGAACGCAGCCGCAGCAGCGCGTAGGCGCCCTCGCGGGCGACCAGCTGCACGCCGGCGCCGGCGGCACGCGCGATCTGCGCGCCCTTGCCCGGCTTCAGCTCGATGCAGTGCACCGTGGTGCCGACCGGGATGTTGCGCAGCGGCAGGGTGTTGCCGGCCTTGATCGGCGCGTCGGAACCCGCGATCACCTGGTCGCCGGCCTTCAGGCCCTTCGGCGCGATGATGTAGCGGCGCTCGCCGTCGGCGTAGCACAGCAGGGCGATGTGCGCGGTGCGGTTCGGGTCGTACTCGATCCGCTCGACGCGCGCGACGATGCCTTCCTTGTTCCGCTTGAAGTCGATCAGGCGGTAGTGCTGCTTGTGGCCGCCGCCGACGTGGCGGACGGTGATGCGGCCGTGGTGGTTGCGGCCGCCCGACTTGCTCTGCTTCTCGACCAGCGCGGCGTGCGGAGCACCCTTGTGCAGGTCCGGGGTGACCACGCGGACCGCGGAACGGCGGCCGGCGGAGGTGGGCTTGAATTTCATCAATGGCATGGGTTTACCCTCAGGCCTTGGCGGACACGTCGATGCTCTGGCCGTCGGCCAGGCGCACGTACGCCTTACGCCAGTCGCCGCGGCGACCGGAACGGAAGCGGAAGGACTTGTTCTTGCCCTTCACGTTGACGACGTTGACCGACTCGACCTTCACGTCGAACAGCTGCTCCACGGCGGCCTTGACGTCGGCCTTGGTGGCGTCGTTCGAAACCTCGAACACGTACTGGTTGCTCACTTCCTGCAGGCGCGCGGTCTTCTCGGACACGCGCGGCGACAGCAGTACGCTGAAAACTTTCTCGTTGGTGCTCATGCCAGCCACTCCTCGACCTTCTTGACCGCATCGGCGGTGATCAGCACGGAATCGGCGCCGACCAGGGCGACCGGATCCAGGCCCTGGACGTCGCGGACCTGCACGTACGGCAGGTTGCGGGCGGACAGGAACAGGTTCTCCGACGCGTCCTCGGTGACGATCAGCGGACGCCGGCCCAGCTCGAAGCCGGCCAGCTTCTCGACCAGCGCGCTGGTCTTGGCGGCCTCGACGTCGAACGCGTCGACGACCTTCAGGCGGCCCTGGCGGTTGAGCTCGGACAGGATCGAGCTGATCGCGGCCCGATACATCTTGCGGTTGACCTTCTGCGCGAAGCTGCGCGGCTTGGCCGCGAAGGTCACGCCGCCGCCGACGAAGATCGGCGCGGTCAGGGCGCCGTGACGCGCGCCGCCGCCCTTCTGCTTCTTCGACTTCTTGGTGGTGCCGTTGACCTCGGCGCGGGTCTTCTGCGCCTTGGTACCGGCGCGACCGGCGTTGCGGTAGGCGACGACGACCTGGTGGACCAGGTCCTCGCTGAAATCGCGGCCGAACACGGCGTCGGAGACCGACAGCTTGTTGGCGCTACCCGTAATGGTGAGTTCCATCGTGATTCTCCTTACGCCTTGCTCGCCGGACGCACGACCACGTCGCCACCCGGGGCACCCGGGACGGCGCCGCGAACAGCGATCAGACCGCGCTCGGCATCGACGCGAACCACTTCCAGGTTCTGCGCGCTCTGAACCTCGGCGCCCATGTGGCCGGACATCTTCTTGCCCGGGAACACGCGGCCCGGCGTCTGGCGCTGGCCGATCGAACCCGGCGAGCGGTGCGACAGCGAGTTGCCGTGGGTGGCGTCGCCCATGGTGAAGTTGTGGCGCTTGATCGTGCCCTGGAAGCCCTTGCCCTTGGTCACGCCCTGGACGTCGACGATCTGGCCGACCTCGAAGATGTCGGCCTTGATCTCGCCGCCCACGGCGAAGTCACCGAGCTTGTCGTCGGCGACGCGGAACTCCCAAAGACCGCGGCCGGCTTCGACCTTGGCCTTGGCGTAATGCCCGGCCAGCGGCTTGTTGACCAGCGCGGCACGGCGGGTACCCGTCGTGACCTGGACGGCGCTGTAGCCGTCGGCCTCGAGGGTCTTGATCTGGGTGATGCGGTTCGGGGTGGCCTCGATCAGGGTCACCGGGATGGAACGGCCATCCTCGGTGAAGACGCGGCTCATGCCGGCCTTGCGGCCGACCAGACCCAACGAATACTTCTTCGTCATGTCGGCAGTCCTCAGGCGAGCTTGATCTGGACGTCGACGCCAGCCGCGAGTTCGAGCTTCATCAGCGCGTCCACGGTCTTGTCGTTGGGGTCGACGATGTCGAGCACGCGCTTGTGCGTGCGGGTCTCGTACTGGTCGCGCGCATCCTTGTCGGCATGCGGGGAGACGAGAACGGTGTAACGTTCGATCTTGGTCGGCAGCGGAATAGGGCCGCGCACCTGCGCGCCGGTCCTCTTCGCCGTCTCGACGATCTCGCTGGCCGAACGGTCGATCAAACGGTGATCGAACGCCTTGAGCCGAATCCGGATCTTTTGGTCCGCCATGACGGAGTTCCTTCGTTAAAAGAGCGACGGGCTCGGCCTCTGGGATGCCTGCCCCGGGTTGGTTCCTGGTGTGCCCTGGCCGTGTCGCCGGCCGGACGGGAATCGCTGGGCGACCCCCAAAAGCGCGGGCAGACCAGCAAGCCGGCCTGCCCAGACGGAAAAGTATAGAACGCGTAAAACGGCACGTCAACAGCCTTGCGGCTGCCACGCGCGGTGCGTCACGCGACCCTTCCCTGTCCGGCGAACACGAGGCACGTCCTGTGCCTCTTTTCGCTGTAGGACTCCGTCCGGCCCAGGCCGGACGGAGTCGGTAGAACCTTGAATTACTTGATGATCTTGGCCACGACGCCGGCGCCGACGGTGCGGCCACCCTCGCGGATCGCGAAGCGCAGGCCTTCGTCCATCGCCACCGGGTTGATCAGCGTGACCACCATCTTCACGTTGTCGCCC